>JANPHI010000233.1:0-20359 GCA_031424355.1 Betaproteobacteria bacterium | reverse complement strand
TTCAGCGTGGTGCTGAGCAGCGCCATGCGCGCGTCCAGCTTGTCCTGCTTCAGCTTGCCGCGCTTGACCTGCGCTTCGTAGTTCTTGCGGATGGTGGCCACGCCACGGTCCAGTGCGTCCTGCTTCATTTCCAGCATCACGACGGGGATGCCGGCGTTGAGGAAGTTCATGCTGATGCCGCCACCCATGGTGCCGGCGCCGATGACGGCGATCTTCTCGATCTTGCGCTGGGGCGTGCTTTCGGGCACGTCCGGGATCTTGCTGGCCGCGCGTTCACCGAAGAAGGCGTGGCGCAGGGCCTTGCATTCCGGGGTGGTCATCAGGCCGTAAAAGATGCTCAGTTCGTTGGCCATGCCCTCGTCGAACTTCATCTTCAGCCCGGCGGCCACGGCGTCCACACACTTCACCGGCGCCGGGAAGTTCTTGGCCATGCCCTTGACCATGTTGCGGGCGAAGCCGATGTAGGCGTCGGCGTTCGGGTGAGTCAGCTTCATGTCGCGCACACGCGGCAGCGGCCGCACGGCAGCCACTTCCTGCGCGTAGGCCACGGCGCCGTCGAGCAGGTTGCCTTCGATGATCTTGTTGAACAGCTTCTGGCCCGGCAAGGCGGCCAGCATTTCGCTCTTCACCGGGTCGCCGCTGACGATCATGTTCAGCGCGGTTTCCACGCCCAGCACGCGCGGCAAACGCTGCGTGCCACCGGCACCCGGTATCAGGCCGATCTTCACTTCCGGCAGCGCCACCGCCGTGCCCGGCGCGGCAACGCGGTAGTGCGCGCCCAGCGCCAGTTCCAGGCCACCGCCCATGGCCACGCTGTGCAGCGCGGCGACGACGGGCTTGTTGGCGTTGTCCAGCTGCTTGATCAGCGTCAGCAAACTGGGTTCGGCACCCGCCTTGGGGCTGCCGAATTCCTTGATGTCGGCGCCGCCCGAGAAGGCCTTGCCGGCGCCCGTCAGCACGATGGCCGCCACAGTGGCATCAGACAGCGCGCGTTCCACACCGGTGGCAATGCCGACCCGGGTGTCATAGCCCAGACCGTTGACCGGCGGGTTGTCCAGCGTGATGACGGCAACGTTGCCGCGGACTTCGTAATGGGCGCCCATGGCGGTTCCTTCCGGGTGACATTCGGGGTGAAATAGAACGATCGTGCGATTCTAGAGTCGGCCTCCCGGCCATCCTGTCACAGCAGAGACAGCCGCCCGCACGGTAGATACGCGATACGCGCGGTCCGCGCTTCAAGGCCGCGGTTCAGGGCCGCAGTTCAGGGCCGCGCAGCAGGCGGCGCGGCGCGGCGCGCGGCATTGGCGGCGGCGGTGCGGTTCTCGACACCCAGTTTCTCGTAGATGCGCCCCAGGTGCTTCTTCACCGCCGACAGGCTGGTGCCCAGGATCGCCATCACGTCTTCGTTGGTCTTGCCCTGGGTGACCCAGAACAGCACGTCGGCTTCGCGCGGGGTCAGGCCCAGGGCCTGCAGGTCTTCGGCGCGCGCGGGCTGCGGCGGGCCGGCTTGCCGGCTGTGGTCTTCCCCGCGCTGCAGGCGGGCGCCGATGGCGGCCAGCGCTTCCGTCAGGCGGGCGTTTTCCAGGCGTTGGCGCTGGGCCTCGCCACGCGCCAGATCGACCTCGTGGCGCACCGCCAGCAGGCGCGCCTTGCGTGCCGACTCGTCGTTGAAGCAGCGTTCGTAGCCGGCGTGAAAAGCCTCGTGGTGGCGCAGCGCCGCTGCCAGGTCGCCCTGCGCCTTCGCCACGGCGCTGAGCAAGCTGTGCGCCTGCATCAGGTCGCGCTGCGCCTGGCTGGGCGCCAGCAGGGCCAGCGCGGCTTCGGCCTGCTGGCCCGCGTCGCCGGGCTGACCGGCGTCCAGGTCCAGGCGCGCCAGTTCCAACCTGGCACGGGCCTGGCCCACGCGGTCGTCCAATTGGCCCGCGCTGATCGCCAGGGCCTGCAGGTACGCCTGCCGCGCGGCCTCGGGCTGGCCCTGCGCGCGGTTGATACGGCCCTGCAGGTAGGCGGCGTAGGCCACGTACTGGTGGTTGACGAAGCTCGTGCCGCGCTGCTCGCGCTCGCGCAGCGCGGCATCGGCTTCGGCCAGGCGGCCCAGTTCCAGCAGGCGCTCGGCCACCGCCACCAGCGCGTAACTTTCCTTCTGCGGCAGTTGCAGCGCGGCGTAGGCGTCCAGGGCGCGGCGGTTGGATGCCAGGCCGGCTTCGGCGTCGCCGCTGGCCGCCAGCGCGTTGCCGATGTTGTGGTGGATGTCGCCGACCAGTTCGTCCATCGCCAAGTGCTGCGCCATGTCCAGCGCCTGCCGCGAATGTTCCAGCGCTTCGGCCGGCAGGCCGCATTCCTCGTAGGTGTTGGACAGGTTCACCAGCACATGCGCCTGGTAGCGGCGGTCGCCCACGGCCACGGCCAGGTCCAGCGCCCGCAGGTAGCAGCGCAAGGCGCCGGCAAAGTCGCCCAGCGCGTGGTTCAGCACGGCCTGCGCGTTGGCCCCGGCGATGCCGCAGCGCTGGGCCTGGACCTGCAAGCCGGGGGTGGCCGCTTCCAGGGCCGGCGCGGTCAGCTCCTGGGCCAGCTGTTGCAGTTCGCGCCCGGCCTCGGCATGTCGGCCCAGCACCAGGCAGGCCGCCCCCACCTGCAGCGTGCAGCGGGCGCGCAGCAAGGCATCTTCGGCGGGCGACAGGCCGGCCCACAGGCCACGCCGCGCCTGCACCTGCGCCAGGGCCTGTTCGGGGTCGCGAAAGCGCAGGGCCTGCAGCGCGTCGATCTCGGCCATCCAGACGGCAAAGTCGACGCGGGTTTCGGCAGAGGTTTCGGGCAAGGGGTCCAATGCAGGCAGCCGTGCGCGGGGTCGGTCAACGCAGCGGGTTCATTGTCGCGCGTCGGCCACCGACCCGGTACAAGCCGCCGCCGGCGCGCGAACTGCGGCAGGCACACCCCCCGGCGAGGGTGGCCAAACGGGCACTGTCGGGCCAGCGGGTGCGTGGCTACGCTTTGGTCGTTCCTTCACAACCCGACTTCAGGAGCCGACATGTCCACCGTCACCCGTTCATCCTCGTTCGCCCTGGCCCTTGTGGCCAGCGTACTGGCCGCCACCTTGGCCCCTACCGCCTCGCACGCGTCCGGCAATCTGCTGGTCAACGGCAATGCCGAGGACGGCCCTGGCCTGACCACCGGTGAAGTGGTGGCCGTGCCGGGCTGGACCCTGGTGGCCGGCAACTTCACCGCCATCGTCTACGGCCCGGAATACGGCGGCCCCGACGTCACCTCACCCGGCCCGGTGGACCGGGAGCTGAACTACTTTGCCGGCGGCAACGGCGTGGATTTTTCGGCCGCCACCCAGACCGTCGACCTGACGGCTTACCAGGCCTACTTCGCCAGCAACCCCTTCACCTTCACGCTGTCGGGCTGGTTCGGTGGCTACAACAGCCAGAACGACTACGCGGCCGTGACGGTGAGCTTTCGCGATGCCAGCAACAACGAGATCGAATTCGCCAACCTGCAGGGCAGCGACGCCCAGGCCCGCAACGACGTCACCGGGCTGCTGTTCGCCAGCACCGGCTGGACGCCCGCGAACAACGTCAACATCAACCCGGCCTACGCGGTCGTCACGCTGAGCATGACGCGCACCGACGGCTCGGACAACGACGGCTATGCCGACAACCTCTTCTTCAGCGTGGGCGCGGTGCCCGAGCCCGGCAGCCTGGCGCTGATGCTGGCCGGTGTCGGCGTGATCGGCCTGGTGCGCCGCCGCCGAGCCCGCTGAACGCTCACACCTCCAGCCATTCCTTGCGGATGTCGGCATTGGCGCGCAATTCGGCCGGCGTGCCTTCGAAGACGATCTGGCCGTGGCCCATCACCAGGCAACGGTCGGCCACCTGCAGCGCGATGGTCAGCTTCTGTTCGACCAGCAACACGCTGATGCCGCGCCGCTTCAATTCACGCAAATACTCGCCCACCAGTTCGACGATCTTGGGCGCCAGGCCCTCGGTGGGCTCGTCGATCATGATCAGTTCCGGGTCGCCCATCAGCGTGCGGCACAGCGTCAGCATCTGCTGTTCGCCACCGCTCAGCACACCGGCTTCGGTGTGCTGGCGCTCCTTCAGGCGCGGGAACATGGCGTACATGTCGTCGAAAGACCAGCGTGGGCTTTTCGCGCCGCGCTTCTCGCCCAGCATCAGGTTCTGGTGCACGGTCAGTGACGGAAAGATGTCGCGGTTTTCGGGCACGTAGCCGATACCGGCGTGGGCGATTTCGAAAGCCGAACGGCCCAGCACCTCGTCGCCCTTCCAGTTCACCGAACCGGCGCCGTGCACCAGGCCCATGATGGCCTTGACCGTGGTGCTGCGGCCCGAACCATTGCGGCCCAGCAGGGCCACGATCTCGCCCGGTTGAACAACAAATTCAACCCCGTGCAAGACGTGGCTCTTGCCGTAGTAGGCGTGGACGTCCGTGAGTTTCAGCATGTTCAATGTCCCGCTTCAGCCGCTTGCGCATCAGCCAGCACAGAGCCCAGATAGGCTTCCTTCACCCGCTCGTTCGCGCGCACCTTGTCGGGCGTGTCGAAGGCGATGACTTCGCCGTAGACCAGCACCGCGATCTTGTCCGCCAGGCCGAAGACCACACCCATGTCGTGCTCCACCGTCAGCAGCGTCTTGCCGACCGTGATCTCACGGATCAGGTTGACGAAGCGCGCCGTTTCGCTGCGGCTCATGCCGGCGGTGGGCTCGTCGAGCAGCACCACATCGGCGCCACCGGCGATGGTGATGCCGATCTCCAGCGCACGCTGCTCGGCGTAGGTCAGGTTCATCGCCAGCGCGTCGCGGCGGCGGTCGAGCTTGATCATGTGCATGACTTCCTCGGCCCGCTCGTTCGCGTCGCGCGCGCCAGCCAGGAACTTCCAGAAAGCGTATTTGTAGCCCAGGCTCCACAGCACCGCGCAGCGCAGGTTTTCGAACACGCTGAGGCGGTTGAAGAGGTTGCTGACCTGGAAGCTGCGGGCCAGGCCCATGCGGCTGATCTCGAAGGGCGGCAGGCCGTCGATGCGCTTGCCGTTCAGCACGATCTCGCCGCTGGTGGCGCCGAAGCGGCCGCTGATCAGGTTGAACAGCGTGCTCTTGCCGGCGCCGTTGGGGCCGATGATGGCCACGCGTTCACCAGGCTGAACCACGAGGTTGGCGCCGCGGATGATTTCGGTCTTGCCGAATGATTTGCGCAGGTCTTTCAGTTCCAGCGCGGGCTGGGTGGTCGCCGTGCTCACAGCGCGGTCTCCTTGGCGCGGATGAGCGCTTCGATCTCGCCCTGAACCTCACCCCAGCGGTGTGCGAAGCGTTGGCGCACCACGATGAAAGCGAGGCCGCCGACCCCGGCCAGCACAGCAGCCCCAGCCCAGCTGGCAGGTGACTGTGCATTCAGCGTAAAGCCCATGAAATTCATCACCGGGCCCAAGGCCTCGTTCAGTTGCAGGTGGTAGACCATTTCGATCATCGCCGACAAGCCGAAGAAGGCCAGCAGCCCCGTCACCAGCAGCGCGGCATAGCTGCCCAGCAGGCCGCGCAGTTTGCCGAACTGGGCCACGCGCAGGTTCATCATGATCAGGCTGGCAATGCCGCCCGGCGCGTACATCACCATGACCATGAAAACCAGGCCCAGGTAGAGCAGCCAGGCCTTGGTGAATTCACTCAGCAGCACGAAAGCCACCACCATCAACACCGCACCGATGATGGGCCCGAAGAAGAAGGTGGCGCCGCCCAGGAAGGTGAACAGCAGGTAGGCGCCCGACCGTGCCGCACCCACCACTTCGGCGGTGGCGATCTCGAAATTCAAGGCGTACATGCCGCCCGCAATACCGGCAAAGAAGCCCGCAATGATGAAGCTGAAGTAGCGCACGCGTTGCGTGTTGTAGCCGGTGAACTCAACGCGTTCGGGGTTGTCGCGCACGGCGTTCAACATGCGCCCCAGCGGTGTGCGCGTGAAGGCGTACATGCCGGCGGTGCAGACCAGCGTGTACAGCGCCAGCAGGTAATAGACCTGGATCTGCGGGCCGAAGCTGATGCCCATCACCGCCTTGCCCACCACGCGGTTGGCGTTCACGCCGGCCTCGCCACCGAAGAACTCGGGGACCATCAGCGACATCGCGAACACCAGTTCGCCGATGCCCATGGTGATCATCGCGAAGGTGGTGCCGGCCTTCTTCGTGGTGACGAAACCCAGCAGCACCGCGAAGCCCAGGCCCGCCACGCCACCGACCAGCGGTATCAGGCTGACCGGCACCGGGAAGCTGCCACCGCCGGCCGCCTTCAGCGCGTGGATGGCCACGAAGCTGCCCAGGCCCGAATACACGGCGTGGCCGAAGCTGAGCATGCCGCCCTGCCCCAGCAGCATGTTGTAGGACAGGCAGGCCACGATGGCGATGCCCATCTGCGAAAGCATGGTGATGGACAGGCTGCTGGTGAAGAGCAGCGGGGCGATGAACATCAGCGCGATGCCCAGGCCCCAGACGATGAGGTCGCGCGCGCCCAGGGCGCCGTAGTCCTTGCGGGGATGGAGGATGGCGTTCATCTCAACCCTCCCGGTTGCCCATCAGGCCCTTGGGCCTGAAGATCAACATCAAGACCAGGAACAGGTAGGGCAGGATGGGCGCCACCTGGGCCAGCGTCAGCTTGAACAGGGTGTTGGCGGCCGCTGCGGCCGGCAGCGTCAGGCCCAGGCCGCTGAGCGCGCCACCCAGCGAGTAGTCCAGCGCCACCGCGAAGGTCTGCAGCACGCCGATCAGCAGGGACGCGACGAAGGCGCCGGCCAGCGAACCCATGCCGCCGACCACCACCACCACGAAGATCACCGAACCCACGGTGGCGGCCATCGACGGTTCGGTGACGAAAGTGCTGCCGCCTATGACGCCGGCCAGCCCCGCCAGGCCTGCACCAGCGCCAAAGACCAGCATGAAGACGCGCGGCACGTTGTGGCCCAGCGCTTCGACCATTTCGGGATGGGTCAGCGCGCTCTGGATGACCAGCCCGATGCGGGTGCGCGTCAGCAGCAGCCACAGGGCCAGCAGCATCACCAGCGCGATGAACATCATGAAACCGCGGGTGGCGGGAAAGGGTGAACAAACGATGCGCACCGCCGCGTCGGCGCTGCTGCACAAGGCCTGAGGCACCGCGCCCAGGGTCAGGCTGAGGCCGCTGATCGACGAATTCACCAGCGTGAACACGGGGCCGCGCAAGATTTCAGGCGGCTGGAATTCGACGGCCGTGCGGCCCCAGATCAGCTGCACCAGTTCCAGCAGCACGTAGCTGAGTCCGAAGGTGATCAGCAATTCCGGCACATGGCCGAACTTGTGCACCCGGCGCAGGCAGTACTTTTCGAAGAGCGCCCCCAGCGCGGCCACCACCAGCGGCGCCACGATCAGCGCCGGCCAGAAACCCACCAGGCGGGCGATGGTGTAAGCCACGTAGGCACCCACCATGTAGAAGCTGGCGTGGGCGAAGTTCAGCACGCCCATCATGCTGAGGATCAGCGTCAGCCCCGAGCTGAGCATGAACAGCAACAGCCCGTAGCTCAGGCCGTTGAGCATCGAGATCGTGAAGAACTCCATCGTGGGGCGGTCTCGTCCGGTGGTTGCGGGGCCTGTGGAAAGAAGGCCGCGCTGGTCAAAAACAGGGCCCGCCGGGTTGCCCCGGTCGGGCCCACTCAAACACTGACGGTATCGGAACTGTCGGAACGGTCGGGACGGTCAGAAGCGCCGGGAACGTTCAGCCGTGCTGCGCTCAGGACGCCGGGCGCGTCATCTGGCAGCTGGTCGGGGTGCTGGACACATAGGGCTCGTAGGTGGCCACGGGCGCCAGCGTCATGCCGGTGTTTTCGGGCGAATACGGGTACTTGGCATCAGCCTTCTGCCACATCGTGATGAACAGCGTCTGTTGCAGCTGGTGGTCGGTCTTGCGCATCTCGGTTTCGCCGCCGAAAGCGCTCTTGACCTTCAGCCCTTCCATCGCAAAGGCCACCTTCACCGGGTCGGTGCTCTTGGCCTTGGCCATCGCATTGCCCAGGTATTCGAACTGGCGGACGATGGAGCCGGTGTACATGTCGTCGTTGAACTTGGCCTTGAATTCCTTGGCCCACACGTCCATCTGGCCGCCCATGTTGTAGTGGGCGTAGGACACCTGGAAGACACGGCCCGCGCCGCCCTGGCCCAGGGCCGAAGGCGTGCCGGTGACGCCGGTGTAGTAGGTCAGGAATTTGCCGGTGTAGCCGCCTTCGTTGGCCGCTTTCACCAGCAGCGCCAGGTCGGAACCCCAGTTGCCGGTGATGACGGTGTCAGCGCCGCTGGCCTTGATCTTGGCCACGTAGGGCGCGAAGTCACGCACCTGGGCCAGCGGGTGCAGGTCTTCACCGACGATGGCGATGTCGGGGCGCTTGCGGGCCAGGTATTCCTTGGCGTAGCGCGCCACCTGCTGACCGTGGGAGTAGTTCTGGTTCAGCAGGAAGACCTTCTTGATGTCCTTCTGGTCCTTGATGAAGGTGGTGATGGCTTCCATCTTCATCGTGGTGTCGCCGTCGAAGCGGAAGTGCCAGAAGCTGCACTTGCTGTTGGTCAGGTCGGGGTCCACGGCCGCTTCGTTCAGGAAGACGATCTCCTTGCCCGGGTTGCGTTCGTTGTGCTTGTTGATGGCGTCGATCAACGGAATCGCAACCGAAGAACCATTGCCCTGGATGACGTAGCGGATGCCCTGGTCGATGGCCGATTTCAGGGCGTTCAGGCTTTCGGTGGGGCTGAGCTTGTTGTCCACGCCGATGACTTCGAACTTCACACCGGCCGGGTTGCTGGCGCTGAACTTCTCGGCCAGGAATTGCTGGGTCTTCAACTGATTGGTGCCGACCGGGCCCATCAGGCCGGTGAGCGGGTCTATCCACATCAGCTTGACGGTCTGACCGGTCAGCGGCTTGGCCTGGGCCAGGGCAGCACCGGTGCCCAGAGCCAACGTGGCGGCCACGGTCAGGGCAAGCAGGCTCAGGGCGGGGGTCGTCTTCGCAGTTTTCAAGTGTTTCTCCAGGGGGAACAAAGTAGCGTCCGCTAAGGTATCGGAAGACCTGTGCCCGGGGTTACAGGGACTTCCCGAAAGCCCTGTCGCGCGAGGGACAGTCGGCCCGGCTGCGCGATGCGCGCACGGCCCTGGCTAGACTGCGGCGCATGCATGCTGCTGAAACACCGTCCCACGCAACCAAGCCCGCCGAATTGCAGTGGCGCAACCGCTTCCTTGCGCTGGGCGCCGAGCACCACACCGAACTCGGGTCGCAGCCCTTGCCGCAGCCGCATTGGGTGGCCACCAGCCCGGCCTGCGCCGAGTGGCTGGGCTTGCCGCCCGACTGGGCCGTGAGCCCAGCCTGGGACAGCCTGGCCGTGCTCGCCGGCAACCGCCTGTGGCCCGGCATGCAGCCGCTGGCCAGCGTGTACAGCGGGCACCAGTTCGGCCAGTGGGCGGGCCAATTGGGTGACGGCCGCGCGCTGATGCTGGGCGAATTGCAGACGCCACACGGCGGCGTCGAGCTGCAGCTGAAAGGCGCCGGCATGACGCCCTACTCGCGCAGCGCAGACGGCCGTGCGGTGCTGCGGTCCTCGATACGCGAATTCCTGTGCTCGGAAGCGATGCACGCTCTGGGCATACCCACCACGCGGGCCTTGGCCCTCATCGGTTCACCGCTGAAAGTGCGGCGCGAAACGGTGGAGACCGCGGCCGTCGTCACCCGGGCCGCACCCAGTTTTCTGCGCTTCGGTCACTTCGAGCATTTCGCCCACACCGCCGAAAACCCGGCCGCCCTGCAGCGCCTGGCCGACCTGGCCATCGCCCACCACTACCCGGAATTGCAGGGCGATCCGCAACCGGTGGTGGCCCTGCTGGCCGCCGTCACCCGGCGCACCGCCACGCTGATGGCACAGTGGCAAACGGTGGGCTTTTGCCATGGTGTGATGAATACCGACAACATGTCGATGCTGGGCCTGACGCTGGACTACGGGCCCTTCGGTTTCCTGGACGCCTTCGACCCCAACCACATCTGCAACCACACCGACCAGCAGGGCCGCTACGCCTGGTCGCGCCAGCCGGGTGTGGCGCTGTGGAACCTGCACGCGCTGGCCCAGGCGCTGATGCCGCTGATCCAGGACAGCGACGCCGCACTGGCCGCGTTGGAACCGTACAAGAGCCACTTCCCGCAGGCGCTGCTGGACACCTGGCGCACCAAGCTGGGCCTGCGTTTCGACGCGGCACGTGAAACCGCCGCCGAGCGCGAGACCGACCGCGTGCTGGCCGACGGCCTGCTGCGCCTGATGGCCCAGGACCGCGCCGACTTCACCATCACCTTCCGCCTGCTGGCCGGTTTCAGCACCGCACCGGGCGCCGCCAACCAGGTCCTGCGCGACCTGTTCATCGACCGGGCGGCCTTCGACGCCTGGTCTGTGGGCTATGCCGAACGCCTGCGCGCCGAGTACAGCATCGACGCCGAACGGGCCTTGCGCATGAACCGCATCAACCCCAAGTTCGTGCTGCGCAACCACCTGGCCGAAACCGCCATCGAGCGGGCCCGCGACGGCGACTTCAGCGAGGTGCAGCGCCTGCTGAAAGTTCTGCAGCGGCCCTACGACGAACAGCCTGAATCCGAAGCCGACGCCGGCTTTCCGCCCGATTGGGCCACCCACCTGGAAGTGTCCTGCTCATCATGACGACCGACCGCCCCCACCCCCACGACGACCCGAAATACGCGGTGCACAAGACCGACGCCGAATGGCGCGCCGAACTCGACCCCATGCAGTACCAGGTGGCCCGCCACGCGGCCACCGAGCGCGCTTTCAGCGGCGCCTACTGGGACGAATTCAAACCCGGCCAGTACGACTGCGTGGGCTGCGGCACGCCGCTGTTCACGTCCGACACCAAGTTCGACGCCGGCTGCGGCTGGCCCAGCTACAGCCAGCCCATCAACAGCACGGTGGTTGAACGCGTGCGCGACGCCAGCCACGGCATGGTGCGCGTGGAAGTGCGCTGCAACCATTGCGGCAGCCACCTGGGCCACGTCTTCAACGACGGCCCCACGCCCACCGGCGAGCGCTTCTGCATCAACTCGGCGTCCATCGCGTTCAAGCCGGAAACCAAGGCATGACGGCAGATGACATCCAGGCCGTGTTGCAAGCTGCGCTGACACCCGTCAGCCTGGTGGTGCAAGACGACAGCCACCTGCACGCCGGCCATGCGGGCGCCCGGGAAGGCCGGCATTTCTCGGTGCTGATCAGCAGCAGTCGCTTCACCGGCCTGAGCCGCGTGGCGCGGCACCGCCTTGTGTATGATTCTTTGGGTTCACTGGCAGCCCACGGCGTGCATGCCTTGGCCATCGTGGCGCGAGCGCCGGGTGAATCCTGACCACCAGGCTGCCCACCTCGCGCCCCACCGCAGCCCCCTCCCGAGTCGCCTTCGATGCGCGGCTCTCACCCCCAGAAAGTCTCTGTTCATGAAGCTGATGACCCCTGCCGCTCGCTCGGCCCTGGCTGTTGCCCTTGCTGTCTCCGCCGTGCTGACGCCCATCGCCGCCTCGGCGCAGAACATCGCCACCGTCAACGGCAAGGCCATCCCCAAAGCCCGTGTCGACGCCCTGCTGCAGCAGGCCGCGCGCGGCGGCCAGCCCGTCACGCCCGAGATGCAGGCCCAGGCCCGCGACCAGGTGGTGCTGCGCGAGATCTTCGTGCAGGAAGCCAGCAAGCGCGGCATGGCCACCAGCAAGGACTTTGCCGACCAGATGGAACTGGCCAAGCAGAGCATCCTGATCCGCGAACTCTTCGAAGATTTCAAGAAGAAGAACCCGGTGGGCGACGCCGAAGCCAAGACCGAATACGACAAGTTCAAGGCCCAGGCCACCGGCACCGAATACCGCGCCCGCCACATCCTGGTCGACAAGGAAGAAGACGCCAAGGCGCTGATCGCCCAGATCAAGGCCGGCGCGAAGTTCGAAGACCTGGCCACCAAGAACAGCAAGGACACAGGCTCGGCGCAGAACGGCGGCGACCTCGACTTCGCCAAGCCCGAGTCCTACGTGCCCGAATTCGGTGGTGCGCTGACCAAGCTGAAGAAGGGCGAGATGACCGACGTGCCGGTCAAGAGCCAGTTCGGTTACCACATCATCCGGCTGGACGACACGCGCGACGCCGCCTTCCCGGCCTTCGACGATGTGAAGGCGCAGATCAAGCAGCGCATCGAACAGGTCAAGATGCAGGGCTTCCAGGAAGAACTGCGCAGCAAGGCGAAAACCGACTACAAGTTTTCCCAGAAGTAAGGCCCCCAAGCTCCCTTCGGTCGCTACCCCCCGAGGGGGATCCTCCGTCACGTCCAGGGAGACCCTGGCCGGACTTCGAGCTTGATGTTTCGCTCACAGGCCGCTTTGCGGCCTGTTTTGCTTTATGGGAGCAGGATGCTGCAGCCCGTCGTCTTGCGGGCTTCCAGGTCCTTGTGGGCATGGGCCACGTCGGCCAGCGGGTAGCGCTGGTCGATGCGGATCTTGACCGCGCCGCTCTGCACCACCGCGAACAGGTCGTCGGCCATCTGCTGGTTGGTCTCGCGCGTGGCGATGTGGGTGAACAAGGTCTGCCGCGTCAGGTAGAGCGAACCCTTGGGGCCCAGGATGCCCGGAGCGATGGGCGCCACCGGGCCCGATGCGTTGCCGAAACTGGCCATCAGGCCGAAGGGCCGCAGGCAGTTCAGGCTGCCTTCCCAGGTGTCTTTGCCGACCGAGTCGTAGACCACTTTCACGCCCTTGCCGCCGGTGATGTCCTTGACCCGCGCGACGAAATCTTCCTTCGAATAATCGATGGCGTGGGCCGCGCCGTGCTCCAGCGCCAGCGCGCATTTCGCGGCGCTGCCGGCGGTGCCGATCAGTTGCAGGCCGAGCGCCTTGGCCCACTGGCAGGCGATCAGGCCGACGCCGCCCGCCGCCGCGTGGAAGAGCACGAAGTCGCCCGGCTCCAGGCCTTCGACGGGCCGCGTGCGCTTCAGCAGGTATTGCGCGGTCAGGCCCTTCAGCATCATGGCCGCGCCGGTGTCGAAGGCGATGCCGTCGGGCAGCTTGCAGACGTTCCGTGCCGGCATCACGCGGGCTTCGCTGTAGCTGCCGGGCGGGTTGCTGGCGTAGGCCGCGCGGTCGCCGGGTTGCAGGTGCGTGACGCCCGCGCCCACGGCTTCGACGATGCCGGCGCCTTCCATGCCCAGGGTCAGCGGCAAGGCGTTGGCGTACAGGCCGGTGCGCTGGTAGACGTCGATGTAGTTCAGGCCGCAGGCGTGGTGGCGGATGCGGATTTCGCCGGGGCCCGGTTCGCCGACGGGCAGATCGACGAGTTGCAGTTGTTCGGGGCCGCCGAAAGCGGTGATCTGGATGGCGCGTGGCATGGTGTCTCCTGCGGGTTGGATGGTGCAGCCGCGAGGTTAAGCGAAGGCTTGTCGCCCCGCAGGCGGGACCGGTTCGCGCGGCCTTTCGTGGCACGATCCAGCAGACCCATGAAGCGCCTGATGCAAGCCCCCAACCTCGCCCTGGCCACGCTGTGGGTGGACCAGTTGCAGGCCGCCGGTATTGCCGCGAATGTGCAGCGCGCCTACGCCAGCGGCATCGTCGGCGAGATACCGCCCGACCAGGCGCTGCCCGAGATCTGGGTCGTCGAAGCCACCGAGCACGCGCGCGCCACCGCCCTGCTGCACGAGCTGCGCCACCGCCCCGCGCGCCACTGGCTGTGCCCCGCCTGTGGCGAGGCCGTCGACGGGCCCTTCGACCAGTGCTGGAACTGCGGCGGCATGGCCCCCGCGCTGGCATGAAGCTGACGCCGCGCCTGCTGGCGCTGCTGACGCTGCCGCCGCTGCTGTGGGCCGGCAATGCCGTGGTCGGCCGGGCGATGGTGGGCCAGGTGCCGCCGATGACGCTGAACCTGCTGCGCTGGACGCTGGCCGCGCTGATCCTGCTGCCGCTGGGCTGGCGCGCGCTGCGGCCGTGGTCGCGCATCGCGCAGCGCTGGCCGTATCTGATGGCCGTCGGCCTGTTCGGCGTGGGCCTGTTCAACGCGCTGCAGTACCTGGCGCTGGTCACGTCCACGCCGGTCAACGTGACACTGGTGGCGGCCAGCATGCCGGTCTGGATGCTGGCCGTGGGCGCGCTGTTCTTCGGCGAGAAGCCCCACCGCCAGCAACTGCTGGGCGCCGCCCTGGGCCTGTGCGGCGTGAGCGTGGTGATCGCGCGCGGTTCCGTGCAAACGCTGATGGGCGTGCACTTCGTGCCGGGCGACTTCTACATCCTGCTGGCCGTCATCGGCTGGGCCTTCTACAGCTGGCTGCTGGCCCGGCCGCCGGCCCACATGCAGGGCACGCAGCGCCCGCGTGCCGACGAAGGCTGGGACTGGGCCGGCCTGCTGCTGGTGCAGACGCTGTTCGGCCTGATTGCGGCGGGCTGCTTCAGCGCAGGCGAACAGTTGGCCGGCGCCGCGCCGATCCGCTGGAGTCTGCCGGTGTTCGGCGCCCTGCTCTACGTGTCATTGGGCGCGTCCATCGCCGCCTACCGCTGCTGGGGCCTGGGCGTGGCCGAGGGCGGGCCGGCGCTGGCCGCCTTCTTCAACAACCTGACGCCGTTGTTCGCCGCGCTGCTGTCAGCCGCGCTGCTGGGCGAAGCCCCACAGCCGTTTCACGCGCTGGCGTTTGCACTGATCGTCAGCGGCATCGCGGTCAGCCTGTGGCGGCCGAAGGGCGTCACCGCGAATTGACCGGCGGCACCGGGCTCAGAAGGTGCCCGATGCACCAGGCAGCCGGGGGACCTTAAAACGTCCCCGGATAGGCCCCGCCGTCCAGCAGGAAGTTCTGCCCCGTGACGAAGCCGGCCTGCGCGCTGCAGACGAAGGCGCAGAAGGCGCCGAACTCTTCGGCCGTGCCGAAGCGGCGCGCCGGCGACAGCAGCTTGCGGGCTTCGGCGATGGCCTCGACGGGCTGGCCGCTCTTGGCTGCCGCGCCGGCCATCGTGACCTTCAAACGGTCGGTGTCGAAGGCGCCGGGCAGCAGGCCGTTGATGGTCACGTTGTTGGACGCCAGCCTGGTCTGGCGCGCCAGACCGGCAACGAAACCGGTCAGGCCGGAACGCGCGCCGTTGCTCAGGCCCAGGATGTCGATGGGCGCCTTCACCGCGCCCGAAGTGATGTTGACGATGCGCCCGAAGCCGCGCTCGGCCATGCCGTCCACCGTGGCCTTGATCAGTTCGATGGGCGTCAGCATGTTGGCGTCCAGCGCCTTGATCCAGGCGTCACGGTCCCAGGTGCGGAAGTCGCCGGGCGGCGGGCCGCCCGCGTTGTTGACCAGGATGTCCACCTGCGGGCAGGCGGCCAACGCCGCCGCACGGCCTTCGGGCGTGGTGATGTCGCCGGCCACGGCCACCACCTGCACGCCCGGCGCCGCTTTCGCCGCCAAGGCGCGCAATTCGGCGGCCGTGGCTTCCAGCGCTTCGACGCCGCGCGCGGTGATGACCACGTTCACACCCTCGGCCACCAGCGCCTGCGCGCAGCCCTTGCCCAGGCCCTTGCTGGCCGCACACACCAGCGCCCAGCGCCCTTTGATGCCCAAGTCCATCGTTCTTGCTCCTCAGTTGTTGCTTCAGCGGACTCGGGCCAGCAGCCAGATGCCCGTCAACACCAGCAACGTGCCGGCAGCTATCCACGCGTTCATCGGTTCACCCAGGATGAGCACGCCCATCGCGATGGTGGACAGCGGGCCGATCATGCCCGTCTGCGCGGTCAGCGTGGCGCCGATGCGCTCGATGGCCATCATCACCATCAGCACGGGCGCGAAGGTGCACAGGGTGGCGTTCAGCAGCGACAGGACCAGGACCTCGGGCTCCACCCAGGCTGCCGACAGCGGCCGCAGGATGAGGAACTGCGCGATGCAGAAGCCACAGGCCACGGCCGTGGCCCAGCCGGTCAGCCGCAGCGCGCCCAGCCGGCCGACTTCCTTGCCGCTGAACACCAGATAGACCGCGTAGGCCACCGCACTGCCGAAGACCAGCGCCGCACCCAGCACGGTGTTCGGGCCGGTCAGCTGCACCTCGTGGCCGAAGACCAGCAACACCCCCGCGTAGCTGACCGCCAGCGCCAGCAGTTGACGCGGCGCGGTGCGCTGGCGGTGCAGCAGCACGCCCATCGCCAGCACCAGCGTCGGGTTGAGGTAGAGGATCAGCCTTTCCAGGCTGGCGCTGATGAACTGCAGGCCCGCGAAGTCGAGAAAGCTGGCCAGGTAGTAGCCGCTGAAACCCAGGCTGGTGACGACCAGCAGATCGCGCCACGTCAGCGCCGGTTTGCCGCGCCCCGCCCACCATGCCAGGCCGACGAAGAGCGGCAGCGCGAACAGCATGCGGTACATGATGAGCGTGACCGCATCGACGCCATGCCGGTAGGCCAGCTTGACGATGATGGCCTTGCCCGAGAAGGCGATGGAACCGGCCGCCCCCCGCGCCAGTCCGGCGCCGCGTCCGGCATAGGCCTGCGCCTTCAGGCCTGGCGCTTCAGCCGGCCCGGTCAATAGCCTGCAGCCTGCCCGTCGCGGCGCGGGTCGCTGGCGGCGGCGTAGCCCTCGACAGCCGGGTCACCGAGGCGCCAGATGAACTGGCCGGCGCCGTAGTCCTGGTAGCTGTCGTCGAAACCCTGCACCACGTGCCCCAGGTCGCGCAGACCCTGTGCGGTGGCCGGGTCGAAACCGGGTTCGCAGTTCAGCAGCCCGCTGTTCCAGCGCCAGCGCGGCGCGTCGCAGGCGGCCTGCGGCTGCTGCTGGTAGTCGAGCATGCGCACCACGGTCTGCATGTGGCCTTGCGGCTGCATGTCGCCGCCCATCACGCCGAAGCTCATCTGCGGCTGGCCGTCCTTGGTCAGGAAGGCCGGGATGATGGTGTGGAAGGGCCGCTTGCCCGGGCCGACGAGGTTGTCGCTGCTGCGGTTCAGTGTGAAGCCGTGGCCACGGTTCTGCAGGCTCAAGCCGTAGCCCGGCACCACGATGCCCGAGCCGAAACCCATGTAGTTGCTCTGGATGAAGCTGACCATCATGCCGCTCTCGTCGGCGGCGGTCAGGTAGATGGTGCCGCCCTGCGGGCCGTGGCCAGGGCCGAAGTCCTGCGCGCGCTTCGGGTCGATCAGCTGGGCGCGGCGGGCCAGGTAGCCGTCGTCCAGCATCTGCTCGGCCGTCATGCGCATGGTCTTGGGTTCGGCGACGTACTGGTAGACATCGGCGAAGGCCAGCTTCATGGCTTCGATCTGCAGGTGCTGCGAAGCGATGCCGTCCACCGGCAGGCTGGCCACGTCGAATTTATCGAGGATGCCCAAGGCGATCAGCGCGGCGATGCCCTGCCCGTTCGGCGGGATCTCGTGCACCGTGTGACCCCGGTAGTCGCGCTGGATGGGCGTGACCCATTCCGGGCGGTAGTTCGCGAAGTCCTCGGCCGTCATCACGCCGCCGTGGGCCTTCGAATGGGCTGCGGCGGCAGCGGCCACTTCGCCGCCGTAGAAGGCCTCGCCGGTGGTCAGCGCAATCAGGCGCAGCGTGCGGGCGGCTTCGTCGAAGGTGAAGCGTTCGCCGACGTGGGGCGCGCGGCCGCGCAGCATGAAGGCCTGGGCCCAGCCGGCTTGCGCGTTGACTTCCTCCAGCGCCGCCGCAGCAGCCCACTTGCCCTGCACGATGACCGGCACGGCGTAGCCGCGCTCGGCGATCTCGATGGCCGGCGCCATCAGGTCGGCGAAGGGCAGCTTGCCGAAGCGTTCGTGCAGCGCCACCCAGCCGGCCACGGCGCCGGGCACGGTGACGGAATCCCACCCGCGCTTGGGCGGCGTCTTGGCATCGGGGCCGTACTTCTTAGCGAAGTACTCGGGCGTCCAGCCCTGCGGCGCGCAGCCGCTGGCGTTCAGGCCGTGCAGTTCCATGCCGTCCCACTGGATGCCGAAGGCGTCGGAGCCCAGGCCGTTGCTGCACGGCTCGACGATGGTCATAGCGGCGGCCGTGGCGATGGCGGCGTCGACGGCATTGCCGCCGTTCTGCAGCATGCGCAGGCCGGCCTGTGCGGCCAGCGGGTGCGAGGTGGAAACGACATTGCGGGCGAACACGGGCGAGCGCTGGCTGGCGTAGCCGGTGCTCCAATCGAAGGCGTGGGTCATGGTGGCGTGCGGTGAAGGAAGTGGATGTGAGTGGTCGGGTGGTGGTTCAAGTATCGCCCTCCCCGTCGGCCACATAGCGGCGCAACAGGGGTGGTTCGGTGCCGATGTGGAAGACCAGGCGCTGCTCGCGCAGTTCGGCGTCGAAGGCGGTGAAGCGTTCCAGACGGCGCTGGTGTTCAACCCAGTTCTCGTCGACGAAGTACTCGACGTAACGGCCCGGCAGCGCCACGTCGCGGAACAGGCCCCAGCTGAGCGCGCCCTGGCGCAAACGGGCGCGGCGCGTGCGCTGCATCACCTCGGTGAAAGCGCCGGCCTGCGCCGGGTCGATCTGGTATTCCACCGTCACCATCACCGGGCCTTCGTCAGGCCCGACGGCGTAGGCCGGTTCGGGCGCGCGGTTGACGGCGGCGGGCGTGAAGTCGATGCCCGCGCCGCCTTCCACCGACAGTTTGCGCGTGACCAGCAGCACCAGCACGCCGAAGCCGGCAGCGGCCAGCACCGCGCCCTTGACGCTGACCCAGTCGGCCACCTGGCCCCACAGCACCGAGCCGGCGGCCGAGCCGCCCATCAAGGCCATCTGGTAGATGGACATGCCGCGCGCCCGCACCCAGTTGGGCATGGCCACCTGGGCCGCAATGGTCAGGGAATTGGCCACGGAGATCCAGGCCATGCCGATGATGACCATGGCCGGCAGCGCCACCCAGATCTCAGGCACCAGCACGATCAGGCTGGACAGGGCGGCGTGGATCAGCGTGCCGCCCAGGACGAACTGGTCGCGGTTGAAACGCTCGCGCAGGCGCGGGAAATACAGCGCCGCCGTGATGGCCCCGGCGCCCACGCAGGACAGCATCACCGTGAAGGTGCCGGCGCCGCCGCCATGCAGCGTGCGCGCCACCAGGGGCAGCAAGGCGGTCAGCGCGGTGGCCTGCAGGAAGAACAGGAAGATGCGCAGCAGGATGACCTTCAGGCGCGGCGACTGCATCGCGAAGTTCATGCCCGTGCGCATGGCGCCGAAGAAGCGTTCGCCGGGCAAGGTGCTGGCGCGCGATTCGCTTTTCCAGCGCAGGATGAGCACGAAGGCCACGCCGGCCAGCAAAGTGTTCAGCACGAACACCGCCGCCGGGCTGAAAGCCGCCAGCAGCGCGCCGGCCAGCACCGGGCCGATGACGCGCGACAGGTTCATCGCGATGCCGTTCAGTGCCAGCGCGGCGGGCAATTCGTCGCGGCTGACGATGCCCGGCACGATGGCCGCGAACACCGGCCAGCGCATGGCCAGGCCGATGCCGTTGCTGAAGGTCAGCAGCAGCAGCACCGGCGCGGTCAGCATGCCGGCCAGCGACAGGCCCGCCAGGACCACCGCGTTCAGCGACACCCACAACTGCGTGGCCGCGAAATAGCGGCGGCGGTCCAGGATGTCGGCCAGTGCCCCGCTGGGCAGGCCCAGCAGGAAGACCGGCAGCGTGGACGCCGTCTGCACCAGCGCCACCATGACGGGGCTGGTGGTCAGCGTGGTCATCAGCCAGGCGGCCGCCACGTCGTTCATCCACATCGTCATGTTGGCCGCCAGCCAGGCGAACCACAGGCCACGGAAAACAGGGCCTTGCAGGGGCGCGAGGGCAGCTGGAGCGGGCATGGACCGAGGCTAACGCAACAAGGACGCAACAATGAAAAGGGCCCCGACACAGCGGGGCCCGGTCGGTAACGCCCTGACGGCGCTTATTCTTCCTGGAAGGCTTCTTCGCGCTTATTCTTGATCGACGGCAGCATCACCACCACGATCATCAGGAAGGCCGCCACCAGCAGGCCGGCCGACAGCGGACGGGTCATGAAGGTGGACCAGTCACCGCGCGACAGCAGCAGGGCGCGGCGCAGGTTCTCTTCCATCATCGGCCCCAGGATGAAGCCCAGCAGCAGCGGTGCGGGTTCGCAGCCCAGCTTGTAGAAGGCGTAACCCACCACCGCAAACAGTGCGCCGGCATACACGTCGAACGGGCTGTTGTTCAGCGTGTACAGGCCGATGCTGCAGAACACCATGATGGCCGGGAACAGGAAGCGGTAAGGCACGGTCAGCAGCTTGATCCAGATGCCGATCAGCGGCAGGTTCAAGATGACCAGCATCGCGTTGCCGACCCACATCGAGGCGATCAGGCCCCAGAACAGCTGCGG
>JANPHI010000232.1:0-6529 GCA_031424355.1 Betaproteobacteria bacterium | reverse complement strand
CGCCGCAGCGTTTTTTTCAGGCTCAACGAGAGCTTGAACTCGGCCACGTGCAGCACCATGCGCGGGTCGGGGCTCCACCACAGCACGGGCTGGCCGGCGCTGTACCAGGGAAAGATGCCGTGGCGGTAGGCTTCTTCCAGCCGCGCCGGGTGCACCGTGCCGCCGGCCGCCACCAGGCCCGGCACGTCGCTGTCATCGCCCAGCGCCTCGTGGGCCGGCGGCAGCGGGCTGCTGTCGTCGATCCACTGCAGCATGGGCTTCAGCCGCCCTTCAGTTGTTGCCACATGAAGGTGTATTCCAAAGCCATCATTTGCGCGCGCTGGCCGTTGTCGGCCGCGCCGCCGTGGCCACCTTCGATGTTTTCCCAGTACAGCACCGCGTGGCCCTGCTGGCGCATGCGTTCGGCCATCTTGCGTGCATGGCCGGGGTGCACGCGGTCGTCGCGGGTGCTGGTGGTGAACAGCACCTTGGGCATCTTCACGCCCGCTTTCACGTTCTGGTAGGGGCTGTATTTTTTGATCCAGTCCCACTCGGCGGGCTTGTCGGGGTCGCCGTATTCGGCCATCCACGAAGCGCCGGCCAGCAGCTTGTTGTAGCGCTGCATGTCCAGCAGCGGCACCTGGCAGACCACGGCGTTGAACAGTTCGGGCCGCTGCACCATGGTCGCGCCGACCAGCAGCCCGCCGTTGCTGCCGCCCTGTATGCCCAGCCGCCCCGGCCGCGTCACGCGACGGCGGATCAGGTCTTGCGCCACGGCGGCGAAGTCGTCGTAGCTTTTCTGCTTGTGTTCCTTGATGGCTGCCTGGTGCCAGCCCGGGCCGAATTCACCGCCGCCACGGATGTTGGCCAGCACGAAGACGCCGCCTCGGCCGGTCCACGCGCGGCCGATGCCACCGGAGTAGAACGGGGTCAACGAGACCTCGAAACCGCCGTAGCCGTAAAGCAGCGTGGGGTTCTCGGCGTCGGGCTTGGCGCCCTTGGGCCAGACCACGAAATAGGGCACGCGGTTGCCGTCGCGCACCGGCGCGAAGCGCTGTTCGACGCGCATGCCCTCGGCGTCGAAGAAGCTGGGGCGCGACTTCAGCAGTTCACGCTCGTCGGCCCCGGCGTCCACGCCCGTGCGGCCGATCTGCAGCGAGTCGGGGCTGAGGAAGTCGGCCGCGTTCAGCAGGTAGTGTTCGGCCAGCGTGTCGGTAGCCAGCAGCGGGTCGTGCAGCGCGGTCACGCTGAGCTGGCCGGGGTAGGGCGCCTGCATGTCGCGCTTGGTCCACTTGGTGGCGTCCTTCACGCCGTTCACGGGTGGCGTCTCACGCCATTCCTGCAGCTTGCTGGCCACCTTGTCGAGCACGTTGACGATGACCGTCTCGCGCGTGGCCGTGTAGCCGGCCAGGCTGCGGGTGGCGGTGGGCGTGAACAGCGCGGCGAAGCGGCGTTCGCCGTTCAGGTAGGCGGCGGCGTCACCGACCAGCAGCGAACCGCGCAGCCAGGTCTTGCGGCCGATGACCCAGTCGCTGCGCAACTCGATGAACACGCGGTCGCGCAGGAAGGCCAGTTGGGCATCTTTCGGCTTGTCCAGCGGCAGCAGTTGGTCGCCCTGCAGCAGGAACACCAGGCTGTTGTAGAAATCCAGCGAACGCGCGAACAGCGTGCGCTCGTAGCCCGGCGTGCTGTCGACGCTGACCGACACGGCCACGTCCTGCGTCTCGCCTTCGAAGACGGTGACGGCAGCAGCCAGCGGCTGCCCGCGCTGCCAGCGCCTGATGACGCGCGGGTAGCCGGAATCGGTCAGCGAGCCGGGGCCGAAATCGGTGCCGACGTAGAGGTGGTCGGCGTCCATCCAGTCCACCGAGGACTTGGCTTCGGGCAGGCTGAAGCCGCCTTCGACGAAGCGCTTGGTGACGGTGTCGAATTCGCGCTGCACCTGGGCGTCGGCGCCGCCGCGCGACAGCGCCACCATCGCAAGCCGGTAGTCGGGCGCCAGGCAGGTGGCACCGCCCCAGACCCAGTTTTCGCCTTCGGCCTGGGCCAGGGCGTCGATGTCGATGACGGTTTCCCAGGCCGGCTGCGCCTTGCGGTATTCCGCCAGGCTGGCGCGGCGCCACAGGCCGCGCGGGTTGGCCGCATCACGCCACAGGTTGTAGAAGCCCTCGCCGCGCCGCGTGACGTAGGGGATCTGCTCCTTGGAATCCAGCACCTCGCGGATGCTGCTGCGCAGCGCGTCGAAGCCGGCTTCGGCCTGCAGCAGCGCTTCGCTTTCGGCATTGCGTTCACGCACCCACTGCAGCGCGCGTTCGCCCAGCACGTCTTCGAGCCAGAGATAGGGGTCTTGCGTTTCGGGGGCGGTCAGGGTCGGGTTCACGGGGCGCGGGCCTTCAGGATGGTGGGGTGGACTTCGACGCTGCGGTCGGCGTTGCCGACCCAGATGGCGCCGTCCTGCACCGTCACCTGCAACTGCATCGAACGGTCGGCCAGCCGGGCCAGTTCCTGGCTTTGCGCGGCGGGCAGCTGCCAGACGGCCAGGTTGTTCAGCCGTGCGACCTTGTTCTGCACGCCGGCCCACCAGATGGGTGCGGCATTGCTGTAGACATACAGCGTGACCCGGCCGGCGCGGCCGCTGGCCTTGGCCAGCCGGCGTTCGTCGGGCTGGCCCATTTCCACCCAGTGGCGCAATTGGCCGTCCAGGCTGATCTGCCACAGGTCGGGCTCGTCGGCATCGGCCAGGCCGCGCGCGAAGACGAGGTTGCCGTCGTGGTCGTCGGCTGGCACGTTCAGCGCAAACGCCAGCAGGCGCACCATCATGCGTTCGTCGGTTTCCGACGGGTGGCGGGCCAGCGTCAACGCGTGCGTGGCGTACAGGCCGCGGTCCATGTCGGCAATCTGCAGCGTGGCCTTGCAGACCGTCGATTTCAGCGCCATGGGCAGCTGCGCAAGGTGGCCGGTGCGGGCCGGGCAGGGGGAACGGCAATGAAAGCAGGCATGGGCGGCGGCGGGTGGCGTGAAGGCTGCGCACTGTGCCACAGCACACAGGCCCCGCCGGGCGGGGATGGCATCATCCGTGCTCTTGCCGGCGCTGCCGGAACCCCCCTTCTTCCCCGTGCGAGTTCGAAGATGAAGACGACGCCACTGACCCTCCTGTCGGCCTTGCTGCTGGCTGCCACCGCTTGCCTGGCGCAAGCGCAGACGCCGGCCCCGGCCAAGCCTGCCGCCAAGACGGCCGCCAATCCCGCCGCCGCGCCGGCCAAGGCGGCTTCGGCCGCGGGCGACAAGACCATGTCGCTGGGCGGCAAGTCGAGCTCAGGCCCCATCCTCACGCGCGACGAATTGCGCGCTTGCCTGAGCCAGGAAGAAAGCATCCGCAAGCGCCTGGAGGCCCACACCCTGTTGCGCGCGCCGCTGGACAAGGAAAAGGCCGATCTCTCGATCGCGCAGCAGAACCTGCGCGCCGAACGCGCCCCGCTGGAAGACATGAAGAAGCAGGCCGAAGCGCTGAGCGAACGCATGAAGGCTTACGGCGCACGGGTGACCGCCTGGAACGACAGCGTCACCGCCTTCAACACGAACGCGCCCACGGGTGCCAAGGCCGACCGCGAACGCGTGGCCTTGAACAAGGAACGCGAAGACCTGGGTGTGCAGCAAAAGGTGCTGGAAACCGAGAAGACCGAATTGGCGGCCAAGAGCGAAGCCATCGTGCGCGACTACAACGCCAAGGCGGCGGCGGTCGATGCGCAGGTCACGAACTGGAACCAGCGTAACGAGCAGTGGAACCAGGACGCCCGCGCGCTGGAAGCGGACCGCTCGGATTGGGTCATCAACTGCGCCGACCGCCGCTACCGCGAGGACGACGAAACCGCCATCAAGCGCGGCAAGTGAGCGTGTTGCCATGACGGCCCCGACACCCACCGCCGCTGCCCCCAACCCGCTGCTGCAGGACTGGCACACGCCCCACGGCCTGCCGCCGTTCGGGCAGTTGCAGGCCGACCATTTCGAGCCCGCCCTGCTGGCTGCCATGCAGGCCCACCGCGCCGAGCTGGCGGTGATCGCCGGGCATCCGGCGCCGCCCGATTTCGCCAACACCGCAGCCGCCTTCGACCGCTCGGGCACGCAGTTGGGTCGCGTGGCGGCGGCCTTCTACAACCTGACCTCGTCGGCCACCAGCCCCGAACTGCAGACCGTGCAGCGGGCCATGGCCGGCCCGATGGCCGCCCACCACAGCGCGGTGCACAACGATGCGGCGCTGTTCCAGCGCCTGGACGCCGTGCACGCCCGGCGCGCCGAGCTGGGTCTGACGGCCGAGCAGCTGCGCCTCGTCGAGCGCCTGCACCTGGACTTCGTGCGCGCCGGCGCCCAACTGCCGCCGCCGCAGCAAGCGCGTTACGCGGCCGTCATGGCCGAGCAGGCGCAGCTGATGACGCGCTTTGCGCAGAACGTGCTGCACGACGAATCGAACTGGGCTTTGCCCTTGGTCGGCGAAGCCGACATGGCCGGCCTGCCCGACTTCGTGCGCGCCAGCGCCCATCAGGCGGCCCTGGAGCGCGGCGCCCCGGGTGCCGTGATCACGCTGGCGCGTTCGCTGATCGTGCCTTTCCTGACCTTTTCACAGCGCCGCGACCTGCGTGAACAGGCCTGGTGTGCCTGGACCAGCCGGGGTGAGCACGCGGGCGAGCACGACAACCGCGAGGTGGCGCGCGACATCCTGCGCCTGCGCAACGAACAGGCGCGCCTGCACGGCCACGCCAGCTTTGCCGACTACGCGCTGACCGACACCATGGCCGGTACGCACCAGGCGGTGCAGGGCCTGCTGGGCGAAGTCTGGCCGCGCGCGCTGCTGGCGCTGGAACGCGAACGCGCCGCGCTGCGCGAGGCCATGGCCAGCGAGGGCGGGTCAGCCGCAACCCAGGGCGAAATCGAAGCCTGGGACTGGCGTTTCTGGGCCGAAAAAGTACGCCGTACGCGGTACGCCATCGACGATGCCGAGGTCAAGCCGTATTTCGAACTGAGCCGCGTCGTGCAGGCCGCTTTCGACTGCGCGCAACGCCTCTTCGGCCTGCGCTTCACGCCGCGCAGCGACATCCCCGTCTACCACCCCGACGTGCAGGCCTACGAGGTCAGCAATGCCGCAGGCCAGGTCTGCGGCGTCTTCCTGCAAGACAACTTCGCGCGGCCCAACAAGCGCAGTGGCGCCTGGATGAGCAGCCTGCGCTGGCAAAGCCGCAACGGCGGCGAGCAGGGCGGCGAGCCGCGCCTGCCGGTGATCCTGAACAACAACAACTTCGCCAAGGGCGACCCCACGCTGCTGTCGCTGGACGACGCGCGCACGCTGTTCCATGAATTCGGCCACGGCCTGCACGGCCTGCTGTCCGACGTGACCTACGAGCGGCTGTCGGGCACCCAGGTGTTGCGCGATTTCGTCGAACTGCCGTCGCAGATCTTCGAGCACTGGATTGCCGAGCCCGAGGTGCTGCAGCGCCACGCGCGGCACTGGCAGACCGGCGAACCGATACCCGCCGATCTGGTGGCGCGCCTGCAGCGCGCGGCCCGTTTCAACCAGGGCTACGAGACCGTGCGCTACACCGCCAGCGCGCTGGTGGACATGGCCGCGCACGCGCTGACCGCCGCCGAACCGCCGGCCGACCTGTGTGCCTTCGAGGCCGAAGTGCTGAAGGCTGCCGGCCTGCCGCACGGCGTGGGCCTGAACCACCGGCTGGTGCACTTCCAGCACCTGTTTGCCAGTTCGGGCTATGCCGCCGGCTACTACGTCTACCTGTGGGCCGAGGTGCTGGACGCCGACGGCTACGACGCCTTCACCGAAGCCGGCAGTCCCTTCGACCCGACCGTGGCGCAGCGCCTGCTGAAGCACATCTACAGCAGCGGCAACAGCGTCGAGCCCGGTGCGGCCTACGCGGCCTTCCGCGGCCGTGCGCCCACCGTGCAGCCGCTGCTGGAAAAGCGCGGTCTGCTGCAAGCCGCCTGAGACGCCAGCGGACGTGAAAAGGTCGCCCTCCCGGTCGCCCTGGCGTTCAAGTGGATGGGCGCAGGGCCCGCCTCGCGTTCAGAGCCGCATTCAGACCAGCTTGGTCACGGCCTCGGCCACGCGGGCACCGAAAGCCTTGGCCGTGGCGATGTCGCCCGGCACCATCTCGTCCACCGACGCATTCGACGGCGTGGCCGTGATCAGGCCGGTGCTGCCGCCCAGGTTGTTGATGTTGTCGCGGGTGCTTTCCTTGGCGTTCATCGGCAGCATGCCGGTGCCCACCCAGAACATGCCGTGCTGTTGCGACAGCGTCACCAGGTAGGCGATGGTCGAGAACTTGTCGCCATTCAGCGTGGCCGAATTGGTGAAGCCGGCGGCCAGCTTGTTTTTCCAGGCCTGCGTGAACCAGGGCTTGGAGCTGGCGTCGGCGAACTTCTTGAACTGCCAGCTGACGCTGCCCATGTAGGTGGGGCTGCCGAAGACGATGGCCTTGGCGGCGGCCAGTTGTTCCCAGCCGCCTTCGGGCAGGTTGCCTTCGGCGTCGATGGCCAGCAGCGT
>JANPHI010000231.1:0-3980 GCA_031424355.1 Betaproteobacteria bacterium | reverse complement strand
GACTCCAGGATGGCTGCCAGCGATGCCGCTGCGATGCCCTTGCCCAAGGAGGAAACCACGCCGCCGGTCACGAAAATGAACTTGGTCATTGCGTGCAGCACCTGCGGCGTAGCGCGGTGCTGTGGTGGGAAATCGCGAGTATATCGGCGGGGGTGCGGCCGGCTGCCGTCAGCGCGGCGCCAGGACCGTTGGGATACCATCGCGCCCGCTTGCACTTGGTGCCCGCCGTCCACGTTGAAGGGCGTCGGGTTAAACGGGAAGCCGGTGAGCAGACGGGGTGTCTTCCGAGACCTCGCTGCGATTCCGGCGCTGCCCCCGCAACGGTCAGCGAGGAGCGTTCTGCACGACAAGCCACTGGTTCGCCAAGAACTGGGAAGGCGCAGCACGCTTCCGGCGCGGTCACCCGACCGCACCGGTACTCGCAAGCCCGGATACCGGCCAGTTGCATGGAGCGCTGGCATTGCGGAGGGCGATGCGGGCAGCAGACACGGCCGGTCAGGCTGTGCCCTGCTTGTTCGCCGAACTCCGGATGCCCGCAACGATGGGTCGCGTCCGCACGGGGTGTGCGGACAGGAGTTTTCAACATGTCTCGTTCCTTTTCTTTCCGCCGTGCCTGCGTGCCGGCCGCCTTGTCTTGCCTGTTCGTCCAGGCGCATGCACAAAACACGGCGCAAACCGCCGCGCAGACCGTCACGGTTACCGCCACGCGCGTGCCGACGCCCATCAGCGAGGTCGTCGCCGACATCACCGTCATCGACCGCGCCGCGCTGGAACGCGCGGGCGGTCGCACGCTGGTCGAACTGCTGTCGCAGCAGGCCGGTCTGCAGTTCAGCAGCAACGGCGGGCTGGGCAAGACCAGTTCGCTGTTCATCCGCGGGCTGGAAGGCCGCCACACGCTGCTGCTGGTGGACGGCGTGCGCGTTTATTCGGCCACCGTCGGCACGCCTTCCTTCGACAACCTGCCGCTGGAAGCCATCGAGCGCATCGAGATCGTGCGCGGCCCGATGTCAGCGCTGTACGGCAGCGGCGCGGTGGGCGGCGTGATCCAGATCTTTACGCGCAGCGGCGCGCAGGGGTTGTCGGGCAACGCCAAGGCGGTGATCGGCTCGCACGACTACGCGCAAGCCTCGGGCGGCGTGTCTTTCGGCGACAGCACCTTCAACGCAGCGGCCCAGGTGCAACACGTCGACGCCAAGGGCGTTTCGGCCACCAACGCCAAGGTGCCTTTCGGCAGCTACAACCCCGACCGCGACGGCTTCCGCCAGACTGGCGGCAGCCTGCGCCTGGGCTGGCAGCCGCTGGCCGGCTGGAACGTGACGGCACTGGCCCTGCAGGCCCACGGTGTCAGCAGCGTGGACGACGGCCAGCCTGGCGACGCCCGCGCCGGGCTGGACAACCGCATCGCTTCGCTGGTCGTGCGCGGCCAGGTCTTGCCGGCCTGGACCACGCGGGTCAGCGTGGCCGAGTCGGTCGATGCCTACGACACGCTCAGCAGCGCCAGCGCCTTCAGCACGCTGGGTGCCATCCAGTCGCAGATCCGCCAGTTCGGCTGGGAAAACAGCGTGGCCACGCCCATCGGCACGGCGCTGGTTCTGCTGGACCGCCAACAGGAAACCGTCAGCCGGCCGGGTGCGCCTTTCGCGGTCAGCGACCGCCACATTGACGGCCTGGCGCTGGGCCTGAACGGCGCGGCGGCCGGGCACGTCTGGCAGGGCAGCCTGCGGCGCGATCGCAACTCGCAATTCGGCGGCAAGACCAGCGGCGCGCTGGGCTACGGCTACGCCGTGCTGCCCACTTTGCGCCTGGGCGCCAGCCTGGCGCAAAGCTATGTGGCGCCCAGCTTCAACCAGCTCTACTTCCCCGGCTTCGGCAGCCCCACGCTGCTGCCCGAGGAAGGCCGCCACGCCGAGCTGAACCTGCGCTGGACGCTGGGCGAGCACGCCATCAAGGTGGCCACCTTCCGCAACCGCTACATCGGCTACATCACCAGCGGCCCGGCGCCGGTGAACCTGCCGCTGGCGCGCATCAACGGCGTGACGGTGGCGTATGAAGGGCAGTGGCGCGACGTGGCGCTGACGGCCTCTTACGACCACGTGGACCCGCGCAACGCCACCGAAGGCAACGCCAACAACGGCAAACTGCTGCAGCGCCGGGCGCAAGATGCGGCGCGCCTGGGGGCCGACTGGGCCGCAGGCGCCTTCAGCGCGGGCGCCACGCTGATCGCCTTTTCGCACCGCTACGACAACACCGCCAACACGGTGCGCCTGGGCGGCTACGCCACGCTGGACCTGCGCGCCGAATACGCGCTGTCGCGCGAGCTGAAGCTGGGTTTGAAGCTCAACAACCTGGGCGACAAACGCTACGAGACCGCGCTGGGCTACGACCAGCCGGGGCGCGAGGGGTTCATCAGCCTGCGCTACGCCTTCCGTTGATGAAGCGGACGTTGGCGTTCGCTGGGCTCAGGGTTCTGCGGGCCGGCCTGGCCGTGGTGCTGGGTGGCTCGGCGCTGGCCGCGCTGGCCGCCCCGTCAACCCCGTTCGCCATCGACATCGTGGACGACCGGGGCCGCCCCGTGCACCTGGCGGCCCCGGCGCAGCGCATCGTGTCGCTGCTGCCGTCGCTGACGGAAACGGTCTGCGCCCTGGGCGCGTGCAGCCGGCTGGTCGGAGTGGACCGCTACAGCAACTGGCCGGCCAGCGTGAAGGCCCTGCCGCAGTTGGGCGGGCTGGAAGACACGCAGATCGAACGCCTGGTGGCGTTGAAGCCCGACCTGGTGTTGGCCGTCGGCGCGGCGCGTGCCATCGACAGGCTGGAAGCGCTGGGCATCACCGTGATGGCGCTGGAACCGCAAAGCCTGGCCGACACCCAGCGCGTGCTGGACAAGGTGGCGCAGGCCCTGGGCGACCGCGCAGCCGGGCTGGCGGCGTGGCAGCGCATCGACGCGCGCATCAGCGCTGCGGCGGCCCGCGTGCCGCCGGCCTGGCGCGGCAAGAAGGTCTACTTCGAAGTCGCAGCGGCGCCCTACGCGGCCGGCGCCGCTTCTTTCGTCGGCGAAACGCTGGCGCGGCTGGGCGTGGGCAATGTGGTGCCGGCTGCGCTGGGCACCTTTCCCAAGCTCAACCCCGAGTTCGTGGTGCGGGCCCAGCCCGACATCGTGATGGCCAGTGCGCGCGCGCTGGCCGAGATGCCGTCGCGCCCCGGCTGGGCGGCGCTGACCGCGCTGCAGGCACACCGCAGCTGCGGCTTTGCGGCCGACCGCTGGGACCCGCTGGTGCGGCCGGGCCCGCGCCTGGCGGACGCGGCCGAGATCCTGGCCGATTGCCTCGCCGGCTTGCCGTCGCCCTGACCGGGTACTGAAGCCGCCGTGACGACCACCACCACCCCGCTGCGCGTCGCCGGCCTGTTGCTGCTGGCAGCCGCACTGCTGGCCGTGCTGGGGCTGGCGGCGGGCAGCGAAGGCTGGTCCTTCGCCTGGGCCGACGAATGGCCGCTGCTGGCGCAGATCCGCGCGCCGCGCACCGTGGGCGCGCTGTTGTGCGGGGGCCTGCTGGGCCTGGCCGGCGCGCTGGCGCAGGGCCTGTTCCGCAACCCGCTGGCCGACCCCTATCTGCTGGGCACGGCCGCCGGTGCCGGCCTGGGCGTGGTGCTGGTGCTGGCGGCCGGCGGTGCTTTCGGCGCCGTCATCGGCCTGGCTTCGGCCAACCTGTTGCTGCGGCTGGGCCTGGTCAGCGCGGCCTTCGCCGGGGCGTTGGGCGGCGTGGCGCTGACGCTGCTGCTGGCCCGCGGCACGGCGCGGCCCACGGTGCTGCTGCTGGCCGGCGTGGTGGTGGGCATCCTGCTGTCGGCGCTGTCGGAATTGGTGATGCTGGTCTCGCCCGAGGCGCTGCGCGGCAAGCAGGTGTTTCTGCTGGGCACTACCGGCTTCTTCGGCTGGCCGGCGGTGGCGCTGATGGCCGCCGTGCTGGCCGCGGCCTCGGTCG
>JANPHI010000230.1:0-8828 GCA_031424355.1 Betaproteobacteria bacterium | reverse complement strand
ATCTTCGCGATGAACCGCATCGTGCAGGCCATCGGCGCCAAGGCCAAGAACTACAACGTGCGGCTGGGCGGTGTGATTGCCAACCGCAGCGCGGCCACCGACCAGATCGACAAGTACAACGAACGCACCGGCCTGAAGCTGGCCGCGCACTTCCCCGACCTGGACGCCATCCGCCGCAGCCGCCTGAAGAAGTGCACGCTGTTCGAGATGGACAGCACGCCCGAGATCGAGGCCGTGCAGAAGGAATACCTGCGCCTGGCCGCGCAGATGTGGCTGGGCACCGACCCGCTGCCCGCCGTGCCGCTGAAAGACCGCGACATCTTCGACCTGCTCGGTTTTGATTGAGCGGGCAACGGGCACAGCCATGTCACAAGACGCCTACCTCGTCCGCCGCAGCCAGATCGAAGACTACTTCGACCGCACCGCGCTGAAAGCCTGGGAACAGCTGACCAGCACCGCGCCGGTCGGCCGCATCCGCGCCACCGTGCGCGCCGGCCGCGACCGCATGCGCACCCAGTTGCTCGACTGGCTGCCGCAAGACCTGCATGGCGCCCGCGTGCTGGACGCCGGCTGCGGCACCGGCGCGCTGGCCCTGGAAGCCGCGCGGCGCGGCGCGCAGGTGGTGGCCATCGACCTGTCGCCTTCCCTGGTGGACGTGGCGCGGACGCGCATGGCCGAGCTGCACCCCGGCGACACGGCCATCGGCCGCATCGACTGGCGCAGCGGCGACATGCTCGACGCCAACCTGGGTGGCTTCGACCACGTGGTGGCGATGGATTCGCTGATCCACTACGACGAACACGACATGGTGCGCGTGATCGAAAGCTGGTCGCACCGCACCCGGCATTCGATGCTCTTCACCTTCGCCCCGCGCAACCCGGCGCTGGCTGCGATGCGCGCGGTGGGCCGGCTGTTCCCGCGCGGCAACCGCGCGCCGTGGATCGAGCCGGTGGCTGAAAAGTCACTGCGCCGCCGCCTGGGAGCGGGCGTGCCGCAATTCGACGCCACGCGCACGCAGCGCGTGGCCAGCGGCTTCTACACCTCGCAGGCCATGGAGTTGAAGCGCTCGTGAACCCGCTGTCGGCCATCGCCGTTGAACTGAGCCAGGTGACGAAGGCGCCGAAAGCGCCGTCGCGCCTGGCGCGCAAGTGGCAGAAAGTCGGCACCCGTTTCCTGCCCTTCGCCGATGCCGCCAGTGCCGACTTGCCGCTGGCCCGTTTGATGCGCCTGTCGCTGTTTCAGGTGACGGTGGGCATGGCCGCCGCGCTGATGGTCGGCACACTCAATCGTGTGATGATTGTCGAACTGGGTGTCGCCGCCTGGCTGGTGGCGCTGATGGTGGCGCTGCCCATCATCGCGGCGCCCTTCCGGGCGCTCATCGGTCACAAGTCCGACACCTACGCCTCGGCCATCGGCTGGCGCCGCGTGCCCTACATCGGCCTGGGCAGCTTTCTGCAGTTCGCCGGTCTGGCGCTGATGCCTTTCGCGCTGTTGCTGATGACCGGCGACGGCCGCTTCGGTCTGGCCTGGATCGGGCACCTGGTGGCCGGCCTGTCCTTCATGCTCGTCGGCGCCGGCCTGCAGACCACGCAGACCGCCGGCCTGGCGCTGGCCACCGACCTGGCCACCGAGGAAGCCCGCCCGCGCGTTGTCGCGCTGATGTACGTGATGCTGCTGGTCGGCATGGTGGGCGGCGGCGCGGCCTTCAGCCTGTTGCTGGCGAATTTCAGCCCCACGCGCCTGGTGCAGGTGGTGCAGGGCGCCGGTGTGGTGTCGGTGGTGTTGAACATCATCGCGGTGTGGAAGCAGGAAGCCCGCGACCCCAACCGCCGTCACTCGCCGGACGAACCGGCAGCCGCCTTCAAGCCGCGCTGGCGCAGCTTCATGGCCCAGCCCAAGGCGCGCCGCTTCATGTGGACCGTGGGCCTGGGCACCGCCGCCTTCAACATGCAGGACGTGGTGCTGGAGCCCTACGGCGGCGAGATCCTGCACCTGGGAGTGGGTGCCACCAGCGCCTTGACGGCGGTGATGGCCTTCGGCGCCTTGCTGGCCTTCACGCTGGCCGCCCGCTGGCTGGCGCGCGGCGGTGACCCCTACCGCGTGGCCGCCGTCGGCGCGGTGCTGGGCCTGCCGGCTTTTGCTGCCGTGATCTTCTCGGCGCCGCTGGACGCGCCCTGGCTGTTCCGCTGCGGCACCGCGCTGATCGGCTTCGGCGGTGGTCTGTTCGCGGTGGGCACGCTGACCGCCGCGATGTCGCTGGAACGCCCGGAACACATTGGCCTGGCGCTGGGCGCATGGGGCGCTGTGCAGGCCTTTTCGGGCGGCCTGGCCGTGGCGGCCGGCGGCGCTTTGCGCGATGGCGTCTCGGCACTGGCCACCCAGGGCGCGCTGGGTGTCGCGCTGCAAGACACGGTCACCGGCTACAGCTTCGTCTACCACCTTGAAATCGGCCTGCTGTTCGCCGCGCTCATCGCTCTCGGGCCGCTGGTGCGCACGCTGTCGCAGCCCCAGCCGCAACTGCCCTCGGGTTCGTCCGGCAGCGCCCCCAAGTTTGGTCTGGCCGACTTTCCCGGCTAGCACCTGCCCCCGCATCTGCATCTGCACCACCGTCGAAGGAGACACCCCATGGGCATCGGTTCCATCACCCACAACATCGACATCGCCCAACTGGTGCTGTACGCCTTCTGTATCTTCTTTGCCGGCCTTTGCTACTACCTGGCCCGCGAGAACCACCGCGAGGGCTACCCGATGGAAACCGAAAGCGGCCGGGGTGTCATCGGCGGCTGGCCGATCCCCGAGCCCAAGACCTACCTGCTGGCCCACGGCGGCGAAGTCACGGTGCCCAATCTCAGCGCCCCGAAGCGGGTGCTGGCCGTTGAACCGGCGCACCGCTGGGCGGGTTCGCCGCTGGTGCCCACCGGCAGCAACCCCATGCTGGACGGCGTGGGCCCCGGTGCCTGGGCCGACCGTGCCGACCGGCCTGATGTGGACTACCACGGCGAAGTCAAGATCGTGCCGCTGCGCGCCCTGCCGGACTTCAGTGTCCAACGCGGCGACACCGACCCCCGTGGCCTGTCCGTCTACGGCGCCGACGGTGTGGCCGGCGGCAAGGTCGTCGACCTGTGGATCGACATCGCCGAGACGCTGTTCCGCTACCTCGAAGTCGAACTGGCGGGCAGCGGCCGCCGCGTGCTGGTGCCGATGAACTTTGCCCGCGTACGCCGCCACCAGGTTGAAGTGGGTGCCATCCTGGGCAGCCAGTTCGCGGCCGTGCCGGGCACCCGACAGGCCGATGTGGTGACCATGCTGGAAGAAGAAAAGATCCAGGCCTACTACGGTGCCGGCACGCTGTACGCCGAGCCCTCACGCCTGGAACCGCTGCTGTGAGCACGCCCATGCACCCGGTCAGCGGCACGCAGCACGAACACGAGTTCGAGCCCGTTCGCGGCCTGCCTGAAGTGTTGCCGCCCGGCGAACAGCTGCTGTGGCAGGGCAGCCCCGACTGGCGCACGCTGGCCCGGCGCGCCTTCCACGTGCGCAAGCTGGTGGTGTATTTCGCGCTGCTGACGGTGCTGCGCGTGGCCGTGGTGGCCAGCGGGCCGGCCACGCCCGGCGGCCTGCTGGTGTCGGCGCTGTGGATGGTCTTGCTGGGCGCTGTCGCCATCGGCCTGATGACGCTGATGGCCTGGCTGTCGGCGCGCGCCGCGGTCTACACCGTCACCGACAAGCGGGTGGTGATGCGCATCGGCATCGTGCTGACGTTGACCTTCAACATCCCCTTCAAGCGCATCGCCGCAGCCGGCCTGCACCTGAATGCCAACGGCACCGGCGACCTGCCGCTGACGCTGAGTGGCAGCGACCGCATCGCCTGGCTGAACCTGTGGCCCCATGCCCGCGCCTGGCACCTGGCGCAACCGCAGCCCATGCTGCGCTGCGTGCCGCAAGCCGCCGCCGTGGCGCAACTGCTGGCGCAGGCCTGGTCGCGCAGCACCGGCATGGCCCTGAACGGGCAGGCCATCGGCGACGCCGAGTTGGCGGACCTCACGCCATCGAACCCGTCTCAGCCGGCCTGGGCCGGTCGCTGAACCGCTGCATTCCAGCCGCCCCTTCAAGGTCACCGATGAACGCTGTCACCCCCCACCCCGATGCCCTGCCGCGCGGCCTGCTGTTCGCGATCGCGGCGGTGGTTGCCGTCACGCTGATCGGCGTCGCCTCGGTGCGCCTCAGCGGCGTGTCCATCCACACGCCCGACGCACCGCCCGTGGCCAGCCGCAGCCTGCGCTTCGAGGACGGCCCCGACGGCAGCGTGGCCGTGCTGGACGGTCAGACCGGCCGCGAGGTCGAGCGCGTGCAGGGTGAAGCCGGCTTCCTGCGCGGTGCGCTGCGCGCCCTGGCCCGTGAACGCCGCATGCGCAACCTGGGTTCCGAGGCAGCCTTCGACCTGATCGCCCGCGCCGACGGCCGGCTGACCCTGGCCGACCCGGCCACCGGCGAGCGCATCGACCTCGAATCCTTTGGTCATACCAACGCAGCCGCCTTCGCGCGCCTGCTGACTGTCAACCCCGCTGCCGCCCGGAGCAAGCCATGAGTGCTGACCACGCCAACCCCGCCGCCTTGCCCATTGCCACGTCCGACGAAGCCGCGCGCAAGGCCAAGGAAAGTTCGCTGCTGACGCCGCGTTTCTACACCACCGATTTCGCGGCGATGGACCGCATCGACGTGGCGCCCATCCGTGCCGAATGGGACACGATGATGGCCGAGTACGAAGGCGACAACAACCACGATCACTTCCAGCGCACGCCGGAATTCGCGGCCGAGGCGCAAGCGCAAATGGCCAAGATGTCGCCCGAATTGCGCCAGGAATTCCTTGAATTCCTGATCAGTTCGGTGACCAGCGAATTCTCGGGTTGCATTCTGTACAACGAGATCCAGAAGAACGTCACCAACCCCGACGTGAAGGCGCTGATGCGCTACATGGCGCGTGACGAATCGCGCCACGCCGGCTTCATCAACCAAAGCCTGAAGGACTTCGGCATTGGCATCGACCTGGGCGATTTGAAGCGCACCAAGGCCTACACCTACTTCAAGCCCAAGTACATCTTCTACGCGACCTACCTGTCCGAGAAGATCGGCTACGCCCGTTACATCACCATCTTCCGCCAGCTGGAACGCAACCCCGACAAGCGCTTCCACCCCATCTTCAAGTGGTTCGAACGCTGGTGCAACGACGAGTTCCGCCACGGCGAATCCTTCGCCTTGATCATGCGTTCGCAGCCCAGTCTGCTGCGCGGCGCCAACACGCTGTGGATCCGCTTCTTCCTGCTGGCCGTGTACGCCACCATGTACGTGCGCGACCACACGCGGCCGATGCTGAAAGACGCGATGGGCCTGGACGCGACGGCCTACGACTACGAGGTCTTCCGCATCACCACCGAGATCTCCAAGCAGGTTTTCCCGATTTCGCTGGACACCGACCACCCGGCTTTCCGCGCCGGGCTGTCGCGGCTCTTCGACCTGTCCACGCGCATGGAGGCCGCGAAGGCGCGCGGCGGCGTGGTCGGCAAGCTGCAGCAGGCGGGGCTGGCGGTGGCAGGTTTTGCGACGTTCGCAAGGCTGTACCTGATGCCCGTCAAGCAGCACGCGCTGCCGCAAGAAGTGCGCATGGCACCGGCCTGGTAGCGCCTGTCACAGGCCAACCGAGACCTTGATGACCCAAGCCCTGCTGCCCATCGCCTTCGCGATCTTTGTCTGGTGGTTTTCCACCGGCATCGTGTTGCTGCTGGACGGCCTGCCGCGCACCACCTTCCGCTGGAGCCATCTGATCTCGTCGCTGCTGGCGCTGGGCTCGCTGGTCGGCCTGGTGCACACGGCGTCGCAGACCACGCCAGCCGGCGCCTTCTGCGCCTTCACCTGCGCCTTGCTGGTCTGGGGCTGGCACGAACTGAGTTTCCTCACCGGCTGGGTCACGGGCACCCGCAAGCAGCCCTTGGGTGAAGGCGTGGTCGGCTGGGGGCGCTTCACGCAGGCGGTGCAGACCATCCTGTGGCACGAGCTCGGCATCCTGGGTTCGGGCCTGGTGATCCTGAGCATCACCTGGGGTCAGGCCAACCAGGTCGGCATGGCGACCTTTGCCGTGCTCTGGTTCATGCGCATCAGCGCCAAGCTGAACATCTTCCTGGGTGTGCGCAATCTCAGCATCGAACTGCTGCCGCAGCACCTGAAATACCTGGGCAGCTACTTCCGCCGCCGGGCGATGAACCTGCTGTTCCCCATCGTGGTCAGCGTGGCATCGGGGGTGGCGGTGGTCATCGTCAGCACGGCCCTGGACGCCGCGCCGGGCAGCGCCCGCGCCGTGGGCGCCTGGCTGGTTTCGACCATGTTGATCCTGGGCATCCTGGAACACTGGCTGCTGGTGCTGCCACTGGAAGCCACGGCGCTGTGGCGCTGGGCCCTGAACAACCACAAGGGACGGCCGGCCCCTTGCAAGAACGCCACGAAAACCGCGCCCGCGATCTCCACCATCGAGTCTGATGACCAGTTATTTCACGCCCGTTAGCGGCAAGCTGCCGCCTGTCAGCACCGGGGGGCGCGCCCCTGCCGGTGCACCCAAGGCCATCGTCATCGGCAGTGGCTTCGGCGGCCTGGCCGCTGCGGTGCGCCTCAGCTGCAAGGGCTACCACGTCGAGGTCTTCGAGAAGCTCGACGCACCTGGCGGACGTGCCTACGTCTGGCGGCAGGACGGCTTCACCTTCGATGCCGGCCCGACCATCATCACCGCGCCCTTCATGCTCGAAGAGTTGTGGACGCTGTGCGGTCGGCGCATGGCCGACGACATCGACCTGCGCCCGCTCGACCCGTTCTACCGCATCCGCTTCGACGACGGCAGCTGGTTCGACTACAGCGGCGACGCCGACCGCATGCGGGTCGAAGTCGCACGTTTTTCACCCGACGATGTGGCGGGCTACGAACGCTTCCTGGTGGCCGCTGCCACTTGCTACAAGCTGGGCTTCGAAGAGCTGGGCGCCCAGCCTTTCGACGGCATGGCCAGCTTGCTGAAGGCCGTGCCGTCGCTGATGCGCATGCAGGGCTGGCGCAGCATCTACCGCATGGTGGCGGGCTTCATGAAGAACCCGAAACTGCGGGTCGTGATGAGTTTTCACCCGCTGCTGATCGGCGGTAACCCGTTCTCGGTGACCTGCGTCTACAGCCTGATCAACACGCTGGAACGGCGCTTCGGCGTGCACTGGGCGATGGGGGGCACCGGCTCATTGGTGCAGGGCCTGGTCAAGCTGCTGGCTGAACGCGGCGTGGCGGTGCGCTGCAACGCCGAGGTCAAGCAGATCACCGTCGAGAACGGCCGCGCCACCGGCATCACCCTGGCCGATGGCAGCCACCGCCGCGCCGACATCGTGGTCAGCAATGGCGACACCGCCTGGACCTACCGGCATCTGGTCGCACCGCAACACCGCCAGCACTGGACCGACCGCAAGATCGAGCGCGGCAGCTATTCGATGAGCCTGTTCGTCTGGTACTTCGGCACCAACAAGCAGTTCCACGACGTGCCCCACCACATGATGGTGCTGGGTCCGCGCTATGAAGGCTTGCTGAAAGACATCTTCAAGCGCCACCACCTGGCCGAAGACTTCAGCCTCTACCTGCACCGGCCCACCGCCACCGACGCCTCGATGGCGCCACCCGGACACGATGCCTTCTACGTGCTGGCCCCCGTGCCGCACCTGGACAGCGGCACCGACTGGCAGGCCCGCGCTGAACCGTACCGGCAAGCCATCCTGAAGCGGCTGGAAGACACCGTGATGCCCGGCCTGGGCCAGCACATCGTGAGTTCGCGCGTCACCACGCCGCAAGATTTTCACGACCGCCTGCTGTCCTACAAAGGCGCGGCTTTCGGTCTGGAACCGCTGCTGCTGCAAAGCGCCTGGTTCCGCCCGCACAACCGCAGTGAAGACGTGGACGGCTTGTTCATGGTGGGCGCCAGCACCCACCCCGGTGCCGGTGTCCCCGGTGTCCTCATGTCAGCGAAAGCCCTGGAAATGGTGGTACCCCATGTCAGCAGTTTTGCCTGAGTCGGCGGCCATGCCGGTGTTTGCAGCGGTGGCTTCGGCAGCGCCTCACGCCGTGGCGGCAACGGTCGCGCAGGGCTTGCCGGCCTACGACGCGAAGGTCTGCCGCGCGCTGATGCGGGGCGGCTCCAAGAGCTTTTTCGCTGCCTCGTTGCTGTTGCCTGCCCGGGTGCGCGCGCCGGCCACCGCGCTGTATGCCTTCTGCCGTTTGGCCGATGACGAGATCGACCTCGGCAGCGACCCGACGCAAGCCGTTCGCGGCCTGCACCACCGCCTGGACGCGCTGTACGCCGGGCGCCCGCAGGCCATCGAAGCCGACCGGGCGCTGGCCTGCGTGGTGCACCGCCACGCCATACCGCGCGCCTTGCTCGACGCCTTGCTGGAAGGCTTCCTGTGGGACGCCATCGGCCGCCGCTACGAAACCCTGGACGAGGTGCAGGACTACGGCGCCCGCGTGGCAGGCACGGTGGGCGCGATGATGGCCCTGGTGATGGGCGTGCGCGACGAAGCCGCACTGGCCCGCGCCTGCGACCTGGGCGTGGCGATGCAGCTGACCAACATCGCACGCGACGTGGGTGAAGACGCCCGCAACGGTCGGCTCTACCTGCCGCGGCAATGGCTGCGTGACGCGGGCATAGACCCGCAGGCCTGGCTGCAGGCGCCGCACTTCGACGCCGCCATCGCCGGCATCGTGCAGCGCTTGCTGGACGCCGCCGATGCGCTGTACCGCAAAGCCGAGCACGGCAT
>JANPHI010000229.1:0-19785 GCA_031424355.1 Betaproteobacteria bacterium | reverse complement strand
GATGGCTTCCATGCCCAGGTCGGCGAAGCCCACCACCTTCGCACCCTGGATGGCCTTGGCCACCAGGTAGGCCGCGCCGCCCACCGCCATCAGGTAGGCGCTTTCGTGCTGCTTGATCGCGGCAATGGCCGTCGGCCCGCGCTCGGCCTTGCCGATCATGCTGATCAGGCCGGTTTGCGACAGCATCATCTCGGTGAACTTGTCCATGCGCGTGGCCGTGGTCGGGCCAGCCGGGCCGACGACTTCATCGCGCACCGGGTCCACCGGGCCGACGTAGTAGATGACGCGGTTGGTGAAGTCCACCGGCAGCGATTCGCCCTTGGCCAGCATGTCCTGGATTCGCTTGTGCGCGGCGTCGCGGCCGGTCAGCATCTTGCCGTTCAGCAGCAGCGTCTGGCCGGGTTTCCAGGCGGCCACCTCGGCACGCGTCAGGGTGTTCAGGTCGACGCGCTGGCTCTTGTTGTAGTCGGGCGCCCAGCGCACATCGGGCCACAGGTCCAGGCTGGGTTGTTCCAGGTAGACCGGGCCCGATCCGTCCATCTGCACATGCGCATGCCGTGTCGCAGCGCAGTTCGGAATCATCGCCACCGGCTTGCCGGCGGCGTGCGTGGGGTAGGTCGCAATCTTCACGTCCAGCACCGTCGTCAGCCCGCCCAGGCCTTGCGCGCCGATGCCCAGTGCGTTGACCTTCTCGTACAGCTCGATGCGCATTTCTTCGAGCTTGTTCTGCGGCCCGCGCGCCAGCAGGTCGAACATGTCGATGGGGTCCATCAACACTTCCTTGGCCAGCAGCATGGCCTTCTCGGCGGTGCCGCCGACACCGATGCCCAGCATGCCCGGCGGGCACCAGCCGGCGCCCATCGTCGGCACGGTCTTCAGCACCCAGTCGACGATGCTGTCGCTGGGGTTCATCATGATCAGCTTGCTCTTGTTTTCGCTGCCACCGCCCTTGGCGGCCACCGTCACGTCGAGCTTGTCGCCGGGCACCACCGTCATGTGGATCACGGCCGGCGTGTTGTCCTTGGTGTTCTTGCGCTCGAAGATGGGGTCGGACAGGATGGAGCCGCGCAGCGGGTTGCCGCTGTTCAGGTAGGCCTGCCGGACGCCCTGGTTCACCGCGTCTTCCACACTGCCGGTGAAACCATCGAAGCGCACGTCCATGCCGATCTTCAGGAAGACGTTGACGATGCCCGTGTCCTGGCAGATCGGCCGCTTGCCTTCGGCGCACATCCGGCTGTTGGTCAGGATCTGCGCGATGGCGTCCTTGGCCGCCGGCGAGGCTTCTTTTTCATAGGCCCGCGCGAGGTGGGTGATGAAGTCGGCCGGGTGGTAGTAGCTGATGTACTGCAGCGCGGCGGCGACGGTTTCGACGAGGTCGTTCTGGCGGATCAGGGTGGTCATGACGGGCTTTCTGGTTGGACGTCTTCGGGCGGCTTCAGTCGTGCGGCGCTGGCGCCATCAGCCGGTCGGCGTAGGCGATGGCCAGTGCCGAGAACAGGAAGGCGATGTGGATCAGCGTCTGCCACATCAGCACCTTGTCGCTGTAGTTTTCGGCGTTGATGAAGGTCTTCGGCAGGTGGATGGAACTGATGCCGATGATGGCCGTGGCCAGCTTCACCTTGAGCACCGAGGCGTTCACGTGGCTCAGCCATTCCGGCTGGTCGGGGTGGTCTTCCAGGTTCATGCGCGAGACGAAGGTCTCGTAGCCGCCGACGATGACCATGATCAGCAGGTTGCTGATCATCACCACGTCGATCAGCCCCAGCACGACCAGCATGATCACGGTCTCGTTGAGCTTGGGCACCCAGCCCGCGTCGGCCTTGTAGCCGATGCTCTTGATCAGCAGGTCCAGCGCGTGCTGGTCGCCGAACACCGCCGAGATCAGGTGCGTCAGCTCGACCCAGAAGTGGAAGACGTAGACGCACTGCGCAACGATGAGCCCCAGGTACAGCGGCAACTGCAGCCAGCGGCTGGCAAAAATGAAGTTCGGCAGCGCCTGCTGGCGGTTCTTCTCGACGGCTTGGATGGGTTTCATGCGGCTCGGGTTTGACATGGATCAGGGGCAACCCCCATGCAGGAAATTGTAGAGGGCGGTTCATGATGAACCGTGCGCAAAGCCACAACGCGTCAGCCGTCCGTCAGAGCGGGGCCTTAGCTTCCGCACCCAAGCAGAGACACCTAGATCCGCATCCGATTCAACACCCTGGAGACAAGCATGGCCAACGCTAGCAGCGACACCCCGACCGAACTCAAAACCCACCTGCCGCCCGCTGCGCTGGTGGCTGCCGCCCGTGTGTCCGGCATGCCGGCCTACCAGGCGTTGGTCGATGAAGCCGATCGCGACTACGAAGGCTATTGGGCCCGCCTGGCGCGCGAATTCATCAGCTGGAAGACCCCGTTCACGAAGGTGCTGGACAGCAGCAACGCGCCCTTCTTCAAGTGGTTCGAAGACGGCACGCTGAACGTGTCCTACAACTGCCTGGACCGCAACGTCGAGCGCGGCCTGGGCGACAAGACGGCCATCATCTTCGAAGCCGACGACGGTGCCGTCACCCGCGTCAGCTACAGCGAGATGCTGGCCAAGGTCAGCCAGTTCGCGAATGCGCTGAAGGCGCGCGGCGTGAAGAAGGGCGACCGCGTCGTCATCTACATGAGCATGTCGGTCGAAGGCGTGGCCGCCATGCAGGCCTGCGCGCGCATCGGTGCCATCCACTCGGTGGTCTTCGGCGGCTTCAGCGCGCAAAGCGTGCGCGACCGCGTGCAGGACGCCGGCGCCGTGATGATCATCACCGCCGACGAACAGGCGCGGGGCGGCAAGGCGCTGCCGCTGAAAGCCATCGTCGATGAAGCCATCGCGCTGGGCGGCTGCGAGAGCGTGGCCAACGTCATCGTCTACAAGCGCACCGGCGGCAACATCGCCTGGAACCCCGCGCGCGACCGCTGGCTGCACGAGGAACTGGCCGCGCAAAGCACGACCTGCGAACCCGAATGGGTCAGCGCGGAGCACCCGCTGTTCCTGCTGTACACCAGCGGCAGCACCGGCAAGCCCAAGGGCGTGCAGCACAGCACCGGCGGCTACCTGCTGCACGCTGCATTGACCACGGCCTGGACCTTCGACCTGAAGGCCGACGATGTGTTCTGGTGCACCGCCGACATCGGCTGGGTCACTGGCCACAGCTACATCACCTACGGCCCGCTGGCTCTGGGCGGCACCGAGATCGTTTTCGAAGGCGTGCCCACCTACCCGGATGCCGGCCGCTTCTGGAAGATGATCGAGAAGCACAAGGTCAGCATCTTCTACACGGCGCCGACCGCCATCCGTTCGCTGATCAAGGCCGCCGAAGGCAACCCGGCCGTGCATCCGAACAAGTCCGACCTGAGCAGCCTGCGCATCCTGGGTTCGGTCGGCGAGCCCATCAACCCGGCGGCCTGGGAGTGGTACTACGAACACATCGGCGGCGGCCGCTGCCCCATCGTCGATACCTTCTGGCAAACCGAAACCGGCGGCCACGTCATCACGCCGTTGCCGGGTGCCACGCCGATGGTGCCGGGTTCCTGCACGCTGCCCTTCCCGGGCATCACCGCAGCCATCGTCGATGAAACCGGGGCCGATGTGCCCAACGGCAGCGGCGGCATCCTGGTCATCAAGAAGCCCTGGCCCAGCATGATCCGCACGATCTACGGTGACCCGGACCGCTTCGTCAAGAGCTACTACCCGCCCGAGCTGAAGGGCTACTACCTGGCGGGCGACGGCGCCATCCGCGACGTCAAGACCGGCTACTTCACCATCACCGGCCGCATCGACGACGTGCTCAACGTGTCGGGCCACCGCATGGGCACGATGGAGATCGAATCGGCGCTGGTCAGCTGCACCGACCTGGTCGCCGAAGCCGCCGTTGTGGGCCGCCCGGACGACACCACCGGCGAGGCCATCTGCGCCTTCGTGGTGCTGAAGCGCAGCCGCCCGACGGGCGAGGAAGCCAAGCAGATCGCGACGCAACTGCGCAACTGGGTGGCCAAGGAAATCGGCCCCATCGCCAAGCCGAAAGACATCCGCTTCGGCGACAACCTGCCCAAGACGCGCAGCGGCAAGATCATGCGCCGCCTGCTGCGGTCCATCGCCAAAGGCGAGGCCATCATGCAGGACACCAGCACGCTGGAGAACCCGGCCATCCTGGACCAGCTGACGCAGGCCAACTGAGGCTGGCGTGTAAGGCCCGCAAGGGCGGTTTCAGCCAGGACAAGGGCCCCTCGGGGCCCTTGTTTTTTTGCGGACCGCCGCAGCGCGGTCAGCCCAGACCGGTCGGCGGCTGCCAGTGCGACATCTGCGCCGCAGCGTCGTCCACGCCGCGCGGTGACGCCGGTTTGCTGGCGCTGCCCACGCAGATGAAACCGACCAGCGTTTCGCCTGCACCTTCATCGCAGAAAGCGCCGCGCAGCAGCGGGTGGCGGCACTTGCGGCCGCTGAGCGTCTTGGCCGCGAAACCCATCAGGTGCAGGGCGTTGAGGAAGTTGGTCAGCGCACCGCCGGCGGTGATCCACTGTTCGTGCGGTGGCGCCGTTTCGCTGTGGTCGGTGATGCGCGCCACCCAGGCCACCAGCACCGGGCCGCGCTGGGCGCGCTCGCGTTCGGCGTCCACATAGCCCTGGTCCTTGCCGGCGTCGCGCGCGCAGCGGGCGAAGATCTCGCCCAGCGCGGCGCGGTCGGCCGGCGCCACCACCACGGCGCGCCACGGGCGCAGGCAACCGTGGTCGGGCGCGCGCAAAGCGGCCTGTGTGGCCAGCAGCAGCTGTGCGTCGTCGGGGCCCGGTTCGACCAGCCAGCGCGGGCCCAGCGAGTGGCGGGTCAGCAGGCCGCTGAGGGCAGCCTTCTGCTCGGCGTGACGGGGGCGTGTTCCGGGGTCATCCATGGCCGGCAGATTGTGGCGGGCCGCCGGCCGGTCGAGCGTGCCGTGCGATGCCGGCCGCGGACCGCAACTGGGCTACAGTGCCCGCGAGGCCGCAAGGCCGTGAAGGGGTATGGCGATGTGGATGGTCCTGGTCGGTGTGGTGTTGGTGGTGCTGTATGCGCTGGACGTGTCACCGGTGGCCGGCTGGGCCTGGGGCTGGCTGTTGATCCCCTTCGGCGCTGCAGCGGCCTGGTGGCAGTTCTCGGACTCCACCGGTCTGACCCAGCGCAAAGCCATCGAGAAGATGGAGCGCCGCAAGGTCGAGCGCCGCGACCGTGCGCTCGAATCACTGGGCCTGGACCACCGCCGCGACAAGCAGGTGGCCCGCGCCCGTGAAGACGCTGCGGAAAGGCGCACCACCGCCGACCCGACGCAGGCGGACCGTTCCGCTTCCGAAGACCCGGCACAGCGGCGCGACCCGACGCGCTGAACGGACCGCTGAACGGACCGCGACCGCGACGCCCGTCGCGCGCGACGCCGACGGGCGCTATTCGTCGCCGTCGAGCACCGCGCCCGTGACCGCGCTGGACGCATTGCGTGCGAACTTGCCCAGCACGCCGCGCGTGTAGCGCGGCTTGGGCTGCACCCACAGCGCGCGACGGCGTGCGAGTTCGGCGTCGTCCACGTTCAGTTGCAGCAGCAAGCGGTGGGCGTCGATGGTGATGCTGTCGCCTTCCTGCACCAGCGCGATCACGCCGCCGGCGTAGGCCTCGGGCGCCACGTGGCCGACCACCATGCCCCAGGTGCCGCCCGAGAAGCGGCCGTCGGTGATCAGGCCCACGCTGTCACCCAGGCCCTGGCCGATGAGTGCGCCAGTGGGGGCCAGCATCTCGGGCATGCCCGGGCCGCCCTTGGGGCCCAGGTAGCGCAGCACCATGATGTCGCCGGCCACGATCTGCTTGGCCATGATGGCGGCCAGCGCGGTCTGCTCGTCTTCGAACACCCGAGCCGGGCCGGTCATCACCGGGCTCTTCAGGCCGGTGATCTTGGCCACGCAGCCGGCCGGGGCCAGGTTGCCCTTCAGGATGGCCAGGTGGCCGTGGTCGTACATCGGCGCGCTGATGGGGCGGATCACCTGCTGCTCGGTGCCAGGCGTGGCCACGCCGGCCAGGTTTTCAGCCACCGTCTTGCCGGTGATGGTCATGCAGTCGCCGTGCAGCAGGCCCGCATCCAGCAGCACCTTCATCACCGCCGGTATGCCGCCGGCGTGGTGCAGGTCGATGGCCAGGAAGCGGCCGCTGGGTTTCAGGTCGCACAGCACCGGCACGCGCTTGCGCATGCGTTCGAAGTCGTCGATGGTCCAGTCCACCTCGGCCGCGTGCGCGATGGCCAGGAAGTGCAGCACGGCGTTGGTGCTGCCGCCGGTGGCCATGATCACCGCCACCGCGTTCTCGATGGCCTTCTTGGTGACGATGTCGCGCGGCTTCAGGTCGCGCTTCACCGCTTCGACCAGCGCCCGCGCCGCGTCTTGCGTGTGGGCCACGATCGGGTCTTCCACGTTGGCCATGGTGCTGGCGTAGGGCAGGCTCATGCCGAGGGCTTCGAAGGCCGACGACATGGTGTTCGCCGTGTACATGCCGCCGCAGGAACCGCTGCCGGGAATGGCGCGGCGTTCGATCTGGCAGAAGTCTTCTTCGCTCATGTTGCCGGCGCTGAACTGGCCGACAGCTTCGAAGACGCTGACGATGTTCAGGTCCTGGCCCTTGTACTTGCCGGGCAGGATGGTGCCGCCGTAGACGTAGATGGCCGGCACGTTGGCGCGCAGCATGCCCATCATGCCGCCGGGCATGTTCTTGTCGCAGCCGCCGATGACCAGCACGCCGTCCATCCACTGGCCGCCCACGCAGGTCTCGACGCAGTCGGCGATCACCTCGCGCGACACCAGGCTGTACTTCATGCCCTCGGTGCCCATCGCCATGCCGTCGCTGATGGTCGGCGTGCCGAAGACCTGCGGGTTGGCGCCGGCTTCCTGCAGCGCCACGATGGCCGCGTCGGCCAGCTTCTGCAGCCCCGAATTGCACGGCGTGATGGTGCTGTGCCCGTTGGCCACGCCGATCATCGGCTTGCCGAAGTCGCCCTCGGTGTAGCCCATCGCGTAGTACATGCTGCGGTTGGGGGCGCGGGCCACGCCTTCGGTGATGTTCTTGCTGCGGCGGTTGCTGCTCATGCGGTGTTCTCCGTGGTCAGCTTGCGAGTTTATCGGTCGGCTCGATGGCGGCCGCGGGCGGCCTGGCCCGGCACAATCGGCGCCTGCCCCAGGAGCCTTCCCGATGCTTGTGCATCCCCAATTCAATCCCATCGCCCTTACCCTCGGCCCCGTCCAGATCCACTGGTACGGCCTGACCTATCTGGCCGCCTTCGTGATGTTTCTGGTCCTGGCCAGCCGCCGCGTGAAGCTGCCGCAATTCGCCAGCGTCGGCTGGACGAAACGCGACATCGAAGACCTGCTGTTCTACGGCGTGCTGGGCGTGGTGCTGGGCGGTCGCCTGGGCTATGCGCTGTTCTACAAGCCCGCCGAATACCTGGCGCACCCGGCCGACATCCTGATGGTCTGGAAAGGCGGCATGTCCTTCCACGGCGGCCTGCTGGGCGTGGTCGCGGCCATGGCGATCTACGCCCGCACCCGCCGGCGTTCTTTCCTGGAAGTGATGGACGTGGTGGCACCTTGCGTACCCACCGGCTACGCGGCCGGGCGGGTGGGCAACTTCATCAACGGCGAACTCTGGGGCCGCGCCGCCGACCCAGCGCTGCCCTGGGCGATGGTCTTCCCGCAAAGCGGCGACCTGACGCTGCGCCACCCCTCGCAGGTCTACCAGTTCCTGCTGGAAGGGCTGCTGCTCTTCGTGCTGCTGTGGTGGTATGCCCAGAAGCCGCGCGCACGCGGGCAGGTGGCGGCGCTGTACGTGCTGGGCTACGGCATCGGGCGCTTCATCACCGAATACTTCCGCGAGCCCGACGCCTTCCTGGGCTACCTGAGCCTGGGCCTGAGCATGGGCCAGTGGCTGTGCGTGCCGATGATCCTGTCGGGCGCCGGCCTGTGGTGGTGGTTCGGCAAACACAACCCGACCTACGCGCCAAGCTGAATCTGCAACGAAACGACGAGCCCCCAGACGCCAAGTCACGCCCCGCCATGCGACAGATATTCCTCGACACCGAAACCACCGGCCTGAGCGCCGCCGAAGGCGACCGCATCATCGAGATCGGCTGCATCGAATACGACAACCGACGCCCCACCGGCCGCACGCTGCACCACTACGTCAACCCGCAGCGCAGCAGCCACCCCGACGCGGTGCGCGTGCACGGCATCACCGACGACTTCCTGGCCGACAAACCGCCCTTTGCCGCCGTCGCCGACGAAGTGCTGGACTTCATCGCCGGTGCCGACCTGGTCATCCACAACGCGGCCTTCGACGTGGGCTTCCTGGACGCCGAATTCAAGCGACTGGACAAGCCCCGCACCGCGACGCTGGCTGGCCGCATCACCGACAGCCTGCTGATGGCCCGCGAGACCTTCCCGGGCAAGGCCAATTCGCTGGACGCGCTGTGCCGACGCCTGGAGGTGGACAACAGCCACCGCGACCGCCACGGCGCCCTGCTGGACGCCGGGCTGCTGGCCGAGGTCTACCTGCGCCTGACGCGCGGGCAGGGCATGCTGGTGATCGAAGCGGACGAGCAGACCGGTACCGCGCTGCAGACCGAAGCGGTCGATCTGGCCAGCCTGGTGCTGCCGGTACTGGCGCCCAGCGAGGAAGAAGCCGCAGCCCACCAAGCCCTGTTGGCCGACCTGGACAAGGCCTGTGGCGGCAAGACCGTGTGGCGCAAACTGGAGCCCGCCAAAGTCATGGCATAATTTTGGGCTTCCGACGGCTCAGCTGCAAAGCGGGCAGTTCGGGCGGTTAGCTCAGCGGTAGAGCACTGCCTTCACACGGCAGGGGTCGCAGGTTCAAACCCTGCACCGCCCACCAAGAAACATGTTTGAAATCAACGGCTTGCGAGAAATCGCAGGCCGTTTTTCTTTGGCGGTGTGAAAAGAAGCATGAAGCTCCAGGGGCGTGCAGGCGTGCGGGCGTGTCTTGAGAGTCTGCAACACATGCTGTCGGACCAGATGAGGTTGCGGCCCTCGCGCTCCTGCGTCACCAGGCTGGCGGACATCAGCTCCTTCAGGTGGAAGGACAAGGTCGAGCCCGGCAAGTCCAGCGTGGTGGACGGGTCGCTGTCCTGCGCTTCGCATTCGATGTTGAAGTGCGCCTCAGTCGCGCCGGCCAGCGGCTGCGTGGCGGTCTCGACCGGTATGCGCAAGGTCGCTGCCGACCGCCGAAGCCCGCCGCCGCCTTGGCTCAGAGCCAGCGCGCGAACTGCTCAATGTCTTCCGGGAACAACTGCCCCGCCTCGGCCGCCAGCACCCGGCCATCGCGGCCCCGCACCACGGTGACTGGCAGGCCCTTGGGTTTGGGCAGCACCCGTGCCACGGCCGGCGTGACCTGAGCGGCCGGAAAGGTGTAGCCCTTCTTGCGCAGGTAGCTGCTGGCGTCCTCGGCCTTCTTGTCGATCGACAGGCCCAGCATCAGCAAGCCGCGCGACTTCTGGGCCAGCCAGAACTGGTTCATCAGCGGTGACTGCTGGGCGCAGAAGGGGCACCAGCTGGCCCACCAGTACAGCACCAGCACATGGCCGTCAGCGTCGGCTGCGCGCAGGCGGGTGCCGTCCAGCAAAGTCAGCTCGGGCAGTGGCAGTGGGCTGCCCACAGCGGGCAGGGGCACGGTCTTGTCGTCGCCCTGCGGTGCGGGCTGCGCCCGCGCGGGCACCAGCAGCGAGCCGGCCAGCCCGCTCAAACCGGCCAGGGCCTGGCGGCGTGCCGTGTCAGTGGGGCTAAGGTCGGCGGACACGGGCGCTTGCGTTCAGCGGTGTACCGCGCGCGTCAGCCGTTCGGCGGCCGGCATGCTGTCGTCGGCGTCCATTTCCACCGCCACCTGGGTGCAGACGGCCCGGCACAGCGTGGCCACCCGTTCGCTTTGCAGGCGATAAAAGATCTGCGTGCCTTCGCGGCGCTTGCCCAGCACGCCGGCGCGGTACAGCGTGGCCAGGTGCTGCGACATATTGGGCTGCGTGGTGTCGATCTGCTCCAGCAACTCGGACACATTGCGCTCGCCGTTGCACACGGCGCTGATGATCTTCAGCCGCACCGGTGTGGACAGCAAGCCGAACAGCTCGGCGGCCGATTCAAAGACCAGATCTTCTTCGCCCTTCGCAGCCACGGTGCCCCCTTCGGTGTTGATCAAGGAATCACTGTATCAGCACGCGCCGATACTGGCGCGCGTGGGCCCGCTACTTGAAGCGGTAGTGGTCGCGGTTGAGCACCGCTGAAATGGACGTCACTTCATCCGGGAACAGCGTCAGGTTCAGTTCCAGGTTGCAGGTTTCCACCATGCCGCGCAGCGCTCCCGGTGTGTTGATGCGCCCCTTCGGCCGGTAGATGGCGGCGCCGTCACCGCCCACCTTGCGGCTGTGGCATTCGGCGCAGCGGTGTTCACGCAGCAGTTTTTCGCCCAACGGCAGATCGGCCTCTTGGTACAGCAAGGCGGCCGTCTGCGTCTGCGTCTGCACGGGCAGCGCCGCAAGGGCCAGCCACAGGGCTGCGGCGGTGACGATGAAGGACTTCAACTGGCGCTCCGGGGTGGGGTGGGTTGCAGCACGCGGGGCAGGCCCAGCACGTCGTCTTCGGCCATCTCGCCCGGTATGGCCTGCAGCAGGCGCCCTTGGCGGTCCAGCACGCAGGTCATGGGGATCACGCGGCGGGCTGTGAACTGCCGGCGCAGGCTGCCGTCGTCCAGCATCACCGGGAACTGGTAGCCGTTGCCCACCATGTAGCGGCGTACGGCGTCGGCATCCCGTTCGAGCGCCACGCCCAGCACGCGCAAGGCTTGCCCCTGCGTGGCGCGGTGCAAGCGGTTGATGTGGGCGTTGTGGCGCTGGCAGTAGGGGCAGTAAGTGGCCCAGAACACGATCACGGCCGCCTGACCCTGCCAGGACGCCGGGCTGAGCGTGCTGCCGTCGAGCAGGTGGATCTCGGGCCAGGTGATCACGGGCAGCGTCTCGGCGGCTTGGGCACGGGCCATGCGGGTCGCAGGCGCGGCGGCGCCGGCCAGCAGCAGGTGGCGGCGCTTCATGGCTTGTCGGGCTGCGGGCCCTGCTGCTCCAGCAGCAGGTAGGTGTTGTAGGCGTTCATGCGGTTGGCCGAGCGGAACAGGGGCAGGTGCTCGAAGCGTGTCCAGTCGGCCTTCGCATAGGCTTCCTCGAAGGGTTCGAGATTGCTGGCGGCTTCCGCCATGGTCTTGCGCAGGTGCACCAGGTAGTCACGCGTCAACTGCAGGTCGGCCAGCGGTTCGGTGGACATCGGACCATGCCCGGGCACGAGGGTGCGGGGCTTGAGTGCCATCAACTGGCCGAGCGATGTGATCCACAGGCGGCTGTCGGCCTGACCGACAAAGGGGATGCGCCCGCGGAACACCAGATCGCCGGCGAACAGCACGCCCGCATGCTCGGCCAGCACGACCAGGTCCTCGGGCGTGTGGGCAGGCCCGGCGTGGTGGATGCGGAAGGACTCGCCACCCAGTTCGACCACCGCATCGGCATCCAGCCAGCGGTCGGCCGCCACCAGATGGGTCTGCTCATCGATCCACGGAAACAGCGCGTCGCGGCTGTCGGCGAGGCGCCGCTCTGCGGTGTCGGAATTCAGGTAGCTCAGGCCCGATCGGTGGGCGATGATGGTCGCGCCCAGCGCCTTGAAGACCTGCAGCCCGTAGACATGGTCAGCGTGGTAATGGGTGACGATCACGTAGCGGATGGGCTGCGGGGTGACTTGCCGGATGGCCGCGACCAGTTCTTCCGCCAGGGTGGGCGAGCCCAGCGCATCGATGACCACGACGCCCTGCGGCGTGACGACGAACCCGGCGTTGGAAATGAAGTTGCGGTTGGCGGACGAACCCAGCGCGGCCTCGCCCTGGACGAACCAGGCCGTGTCTGACACGCGCTGCAGCGGCAGCGGCTGTGCGGCTGCTGCGCTGTCAAGCACCAGCCCCGCGCAGGCGGCCAGTGCCACCCACAGGCAGCGCGCCAGCCTGCAGGCGGGGTGCGTTTGCCGCCTGGACATGTCAGGGAATACGCTGCATAGGCATACACAAATATAAAGTCAGAATTCTTGCAAGCCTAGCGGGTTGACCCCTGATCTTCCAGCCCGGGCCTGCGCAACCACCGGAGACGATGCATGAGACCTGGGACGCTGGCCGCCGCACTGGCCCTGACAACGACGCCCTTGCTGGCGGTGGCCCAGGACGCCCTGCTGGCGCGTAATCTGGCCGCCACCTGCGCCAACTGCCACGGCACCAACGGCTACGCGCGGGGCGAAATGAAACCGCTGGCCGGCCTGGCCGCCGAAAAGCTCATCACTGCCGTGGCGGACTACAAGAGCGGGGCCCAGCCTGCAACCATCATGCACCAGATAGCCAAGGGCTACACCGACGAACAGATCAAGCTGGTTGCGGCCTATTTCGCTGCCCAGCCGGCCAAAAAGTGAGGGGATGAGATGAACCCGCAACCCCCCCATTTCGAAGCCACCCGGCGCCGCTTCCTGTCCGCCAGCGCAGCGCTTGGCGGCCTGGCGCTGGCCGGTTGTGCCAGCACGGCTGCGGGCCCTTCCATCGGCCGCGTGGTCATCGTTGGCGGCGGCTTCGGCGGCAGCACGGCGGCCCGCTACCTGCGCCTGTGGGGTGGCAACGTCGACGTGACGCTGGTCGAACGCAGTGCCGGCTTCATCTCGTGCCCGATGTCCAACCTGGTGGTCGGCGGCTACAAGCAGATGGCTGACATCACCCGGGGCTACGAAGGCCTGCAGGCGATGGGTGTGAAGGTGGTGCAGGGCGAGGTTGTCGCCATCGACGCGGCCGGGAAGAAGGTGCGTCTGGCCGGCGGCGCTGAGCTGGCCTACGACCGCCTGATCGTGTCGCCTGGCGTCGACTTCATGAACGAGCAGGTCGGTGGCCTGGCCGCCGCCCTGGACAGCGGGCGCGTCGTTCATGGCTGGAAGGCCGGCCCGCAGACGGTCGCCCTGCGCAAGCAGCTGATGGACCTGCCCGACGGCGGTGTCTATGCCATCAGCATTCCCAAGGTGCCCTACCGCTGCCCGCCCGGGCCCTACGAGCGCGCCTGCATGGTGGCCAGCTACTTCAAGGAAGCCAAGCCGCGCAGCAAGGTGCTGGTGCTGGACGCCAACCCCGAGATCCAGAGCAAGAAGGCCCTGTTCGAACGGGCCTACGCGCAGCACTACAAGGGCATCCTGGAATACCGGCCCAATGCCGAACTGAAAGAGGTTGCGGGCAACGTGGCGAAACTGGAATTCGAAGACGTGAAGGCCGACGTGCTGAACGTGGTGCCGCCGCAGCGGGCCGCTGATCTGGCCCGCAGCGCTGGCCTGGTGAACATCAACAGCCGCTGGGTCGGCGTGAACTGGCTGACGATGGAATCCACGGCCCTGCCTGGCGTGCACGTGCTGGGTGACGCCACCTTCTCGGCACCGCTGATGCCCAAGTCGGGCCACATGGCCAACCAGCACGCCAAGGTGGCGGCAGCGGCCGTGATCCAGCTGTTGAAGGGCGAGGCCGTGAACGCCACGCCGGTGGTGATGAACACCTGCTACAGCTTCGTGACGGCCAAGGATGTGATCCACGTGGCCTCGGTCCACCAGTACGACGCGGCCGACAAGACCTTCAAGGTCGCGCCGGGTTCGGCCGGTGTTTCAGCCGGGGCCAACCAGATCGAAGGGCGCTACGCGCTTTCGTGGGCCGACAACATCTGGAGCGACATGCTGGGTTGAACCCGGTGGGCGCCCGACGGCACATCGCGGCTACTTCAGCCCGCTGATGTAGGCGGCCACCGCCTTCAGTTCCAGCTCGGTCAACTTGCTGGCGATGCCGTGCATCACCGCGTTGTCGTTGGTGCGTTCGCGGGTGTTGAACTGCTTGAGCTGGTTCTCGGTGTACTGCGCGTGCTGACCCGCCAGACGCGGCAGCACCTCGGTGCCGTGGGCGTTGGCGCCGTGGCAGGTGGCACAGGCCGCCACGCCGGCATAGGGGTTGCCGCGCAGGAAGATGTAGCGGCCCATCTGCGCCAGGTCCGGGTCGGCCACATCGTGGCCGATGGTGGGGCGGCTGGCGAAATAGGCGCCCAGTGCCTTGAAGTCATCGGGCGCCAGGTCTTCCACCATCGGCTGCATCGTGCTGCTTTTGCGCTTGCCCGACCGGTAGTCGGCCAACTGGCGCGCCACGTAGGCCGCGTTCTGGCCGGCCAGGCGTGGAAACACCGGGCTGGAACTTTCGCCGGCGCTGCCGTGGCAGATGAAGCACTTGCCTTGCACGATTTCTTCGCCGCGCTCGGCATTGGTCGCTGCGTGCAAGGCCGCAGGCAGTTGCAGCAGCACGGCGGCCCAGGTCATCAGCAGTCGGTTCTTCATGGGTCGATCCGGGTTCGGTGTCATCGGGCGAACGTGCCTGAACCTGCGGGCGCGTTCACGGCGCCCGGCATGGCCTGGTCCGGCGTTTCGATGTGCCGCTGGTCCATCAGCCTGTCGGTGAGGGCGGCGGCCGCCCACATGGCGCACAGGGTGACCCAGGCGGTGGCCGTGAAGACCGCCGCGCCCGACAAGCCGGCACCCACCGCGCAGCCCCCGGCCAGCATGCCGCCAAAGCCCATCAGCATGGCGCCGGCGATGTAGCGGCGCATGCCCGGGCCGCCCTGGAAGCCTTCGAGCTTCAGTTCGCCGAACAGCGCGGCGGCCAGGAAGGAACCCAGGAACACGCCGGGCACCAGGCCGAGGTCGAAGCTGACCGGTTTGTCGGTGACGAAGAGCACCCGGTTGAGCACCTCCGACGACGGGCCGGTGAAGCTCAGCGACTGGATCGGGTGCGGGTCGAAGGCCACCTTCGACACCGCATAGGTGAACCACCACGCGCCGGCGATGGTCAGCCCGACGCCGATGGCGCCGGCCCAACCCCAGGGCGGCACCCGCTGGCGCCGGGCCCACACGATGGCCGCCAGCAACCACAGCAAGGCGAAGAGCAGGGCGCCGCCGTGGCCGATGCCGGTGCGCGCGATCAGGTCCCGCGCGCCGCCGCCGTCGATGGTCCACCACTCGGAAATGGCCAGGCGCAGCGGCGACAAGGCACCGGTCAGCGCCGCCTGGGCCGTGACCGCGAAGACCAGCCCCGACAACAGCGAGCGCAGATTGCCCTGCGCGGCCAGCACCAGCAGGCGGCTGGAACAACCGCGCGCCAGGATCATGCCGATGCCGAACAGCGCACCGCCCACGGCGGCGCCGGACAGGCTGCCGCGCGCGGCGATCTGCCGCGCGTTGCTGGCGTCGAAGCCGCCGACCCAGGCCAGCGCCTGCGTGACGCCCACGGCCGTGGCAAAGGCGAACAGCCAGACCGTCAGCTTGCCGCCGCTGTGGTTGCGCGCGAACTCGATCACCGCTGAACGCAGGCAGAAGCGCGAACGCTGGGCCATGAAGCCGAAGACCACGCCGATCAACAGCGCGCCGACAGCCAGCGTGCCGTTCTCTCCCAGCCGTTCGACCACCGGTTCCAGCAGCATGGGTGGCTCAGGGTTTGATGTAGGCGCTGCCCTGTGCCTGCAGCTTGGCCAGGCGCACCACACCCGAGGGCGTGAAGTCGGCTTCCTGGATGAACTGGTCCTTCTTCAGCCCCCGGTTCTTCAGCGTGATCTCGCAGACCTCGAAGGCCACGCCCCGGCTCTTCAGTGCCGACACCAGCGGCGCGTACTCGGTGCCGTTGGCCGCCTTCGCACCCTCCATCAGCATGTCCACGCCTTCGGCATGCGTGACCACGGTGATCTTGGCCGTCGGGTCGGTGTCGATGTGGTTGCGCACGTTGCGCAGGCCCTTCAGACCCTGGGCGACGGTGTTGTCGAAGTGGTAGACCACCTTGTCCTGGGCCCAGCTCAGGCTGGCGGCCGAGCTCAACACCAGGGCAGCGATCAAGGAACGGAACAAGGAACAAGACGGCATGGCGAACTCCGGTTCAGGTGGATGGACTGCGCAGTGTCAGCCTTTGGCCATGCCCGGGTTGCCGGACACGCCCAGCAGCGTCGGCGTGTTGATGTGGCGTGCCTTGACCCGCCCGCCTTGTGCTTTCAGCCACGTCTCGACGTGTTCCCACACCGGCTTCACGCCGGGCAGGCTCTTGGCCTCCTCGGCCACCGGTGCCCAGCCGGCTACCTTGTATTTCTTGGCCGCGTCCAGTGGCTTGCCGTTCAGGCGCATGTCGGTGATGCGGCCGCCCATCTTCTCGCCCGGGTTCATCGTGTAGACCAGGCCGCCCACGCGCACCATGTCGCCGCCCTGCTGGTAGTAGGGGTCGGGGTTGAACAGGTTGTCGGCCACGTCTTCCAGAATGGTCTTGATGGTCTCACCCGTCATCTCCGTGAGCGTGGCGTAGGGGTAGGTGATGGCCAGTTGGTCCATCAGCAACTCGCGGGTGATGGTCTCGCCCGGCAGCAGCGTGGTGCCCCAGCGGAAGCCGGGCGAAAACGCGATCTCGGCGCCTTGCACGTCCATCATCGCGTCGCAGATCAGCTGGTCCCAGCTGCCGTTGAAATTGCCGCGGCGGTAGAGCAGGCCATCGGTGACGGCCAGCTTCTCGGCCAGCTTGGCCTCATAGGGTTTGCGCACCTTGGTGATCAAAGCGTCCATCTCGGGGTCGGCGCGCAACTGGTTGGCGAAGATGGGCAGCAGGCGGTAGCGGAAGTCTTGCAGCTTGCCGCCCTTCACGTCGAAGTCCATCACGCCCAGGAACTTGCTGTTGCTGCCGGCGTTGGTGACCAGCGTGGTGCCGCCGGCGTTCTTCACCGGCACGGCCACCGGCACGCCGTCGTGGGTGTGGCCGCCGAAGATGGCGGCTATGCCGCGCACCCGGCTGGCCATCTTCAGGTCCACATCCATGCCGTTGTGCGACAGCAGGACGACCAGCTGGGCGCCCTTGCTGCGGACCTCGTCCACCGTCTTCTGCATCGTCTCTTCCTGGATGCCGAAACCCCAGTCGGCGACCAGATAGCGCGGGTTGGCAATCGGCGTGTACGGGAAGGCCTGGCCGATGATGGCCACGCTGACGCCGTTGATGTTGCGCATCACATAGGGCTTGAAGACCGCGTCGCCGAAGTCGTTGGTCTTGACGTTCTGGGCGACGAAATCGATCTGGCCCTTGAAGTCCTTCTCGACGATTTCCTTCACCCGGTCCATGCCGTAGGTGAATTCCCAGTGGCCGGTCATCACGTCCACGCCCAGCAGCTTGCAGGCGTCGACCATGTCCTGCGCGTCGGTCCACAGCGCGGTGGCCGAACCCTGCCAGGTGTCGCCGCCGTCCAGCAGCAGGGCGCCAGGCCGGCTGGCCTTCAGCCGCTTGACCAGCGTGGCCAGGTGCGCAAAGCCGCCGACACGGCCGTAGCGGCGCGCGGCCTTGTCGAAGTCGAGGTAGGTGTAGGCATGGGCCGCCGCGCTGCCGGGGCGCACGCCGGCGGCCTTCAACAGGTGTTCGCCGACCAGGTGCGGCAATTGGCCCCGCATGCTGCCCAGGCCCAGGTTGACGCTGGGCTCGCGGAAGTGGATGGGTTTGAGCTGCGCATGGCAGTCCGTCATGTGCAACAGCGACACATTGCCGAAGGGCGCCACGTCGTACAGGCCTTGCTCGGCCGTGGCCGCATCGGCGTCGGCATAACGCCCGAGTGCCATGCCCGCCGCCGAGGCCGAGGCCATCACTTGCAGGAAGTCGCGTTTCGAAAGATTCATGATTCTGCAATCAGCAATATAGAGCCGTAAAACAAACCCGCAGGGATGTGGGTGGGGGCAGGCAGGAACAGACCGGAACGGTCGCCGGGCTTACTGGTTGACCGGCGAGCGGGGGTCCAGGATCAGCGCCATCACGTCGCGCAGCTGCTGTTCGTTCAGCAGCTTGGCGTGGCCGAAGCGCGGCATGTTGGAGCAGGCCGCGTAGGACTTGCTGTTCCACATCTTGGTCCAGGTGTACTGGATGATGGGCGCCACATTGGGGTCGGTCACGTCCTTGATGCCGCGGTTCTTGCCGTAGTTCCACAGGCTGGGGCCGATGTTGCCGGCCGAGATTTCCTTGCGGTCGATCTCGTGGCAGTTGTAGCACTGGGCGCCGTTGGCGGTGGGCGCGGCGCTGCTGTCGGTCCAGGTCATGCCACGGCCGTTCTGCGCCAGCTTCTCGCCTTCGCGCCAGTCACCGATGTAGCGCCCGCCCTCGGGCCACTTCACGCTGGCCAGGGCCTCGGCCTGGATCTTGTCGGCCACCGCCTCTGGCGGCGGGTTGGGGCCTGAGCAGGCGGCCTGGCCCAGGTCCTGATTCAGGCGGTCGGTCTTGGCGATGCCTAGTTCGCGGAAGCCGGCCTTGATCATGGCGATGGCCTGCTGGTCCAGGTCGGCCGCAGACGGCGCCGTGGCGCAGCCCACGACCAGGGCCGAAACCGCGAGGGCGGCGGTGATGAGGAGGTGTTTGCGTTGCATGGTGAGACGGCTTTCTGGTTTCAGCGCAGGTTCAACGCAGTGACTAGCGTTTCAGGGCCGGGGCGATGGACTCCGCACCCTTGGCGTTGACGCCCATGTAGACGCCCAGCGCCACGGTCACGTCCGAGGCAAAGCCCGGGTAAGGGAAACGCTGCTGGCGGTAACAGTCGTTCAATCGCCGCTGCATGCTCCACATCTCGCCGCTGGACACGCGGTAGGCCGGCCAGGCTGCGAAGCCGATGCCGTTGCCGGGGTTCTTCGTCAGGTTGGGCAGGTCTTGCAGGCGGATGCGCTTGCCTTCTTCGCCGTGGCAACTGGCGCACGAGAAGTCCATCGGCCCGCCCCGAAAGAAGAAGGCGCGCTGGCCCAGTTCGTAGAAGCGCTTTTCTTCTGCGTGACCTTGGGGCAGGGCCATCTTCAGCCCCTTGGACTCGGCCGAGATCCAGGCCGACAGCGCCGCCATCGTGGCCTGTTCGCCCTTGTCGAAGCCGGTGCTGGCGATTTCGGCGGCGTTGAACCCTTGCAGCGTTTCCATGCAGGTCAGCAGGCGCGATTCCAGGTCCTGCACGCGGCCGGTGTCGGCAAACCAGCGTGGCATTTGCACCCACGCGCCCTTGACGACGCCCGGACCCAGACCCAGGTCGCACTTCTGCAGCGTGACCTTCTTCGGGCCGCGCGCGGTCTTCCAGAGGTCTTCGCCCTTGGCTTCGAACAACTCCGCCGGGTTGCCGTCTTCCAGCATCTTGCGGTATTCGGCAATGCCGTCAGCGGCGGTTTTCTGCGGGTGGGCGCTGATCGAGGCGGTCAAGGCCAGCGCGGCGGCGGTCCAGGCTATGGGCTTCATGGTGCGGCGCGGTGGTTCAGGAGACGGTCGCTTCGTCGGTGCGCGTGTCACCCTTGTTGTCCTTCCAGTTCACGGCGATCTTGTCGCCCGCCTTGGCACCCTTGACGCTGAACTGCAGGAAGGGGTTCTTCGAAACCGACATGACCCAATGCGCGCTGAGCACGGGCTTGCCGTTGAGCTGTGCCGTCACCTCCTGAATGAACCAGGCCGGGATGACCTTGCCGGATGCGTCCTTGCGCAGGCCGGTTTCCATTTCGTGGTTCATCAGGACGCGAACGGTGGCCTTGTCGCCAGCCATCTGGGCGCGGATGCGCATCGGATCTGCCATGTTGATTCTCCAGGTGTTCGTGAATTCGGGGATCGGGCCGGGTGCGCGAAGCGCTCAACCGCCGCAGCCGCCG
>JANPHI010000228.1:0-17122 GCA_031424355.1 Betaproteobacteria bacterium | reverse complement strand
CGCTCGCGTCCGCGGTCGGCATCGCGCGGCCGCTCGGTGGCGGGCTTGGGCGCGGCGGCGGGCGGCGCAACCGGGCCGGCTTGCGGTGCCGGCTGCGGCGTGGCGGGGGGCGCAGGCCTCGGCGCAGGCTGGGGCGCCGGTGCCGGCACCGGCTGCACGGCCGGCTGCGGCGCAGGCTGGGCCCGTGGCACCGGTGGGCCCATCGGTGCAGGCGGGCCGAAAGGCGTGGCGGGTGGTTGCGCGGACGGCGCGGACGGCGCGGACGGCCCAGTCGGCCCGGACGGGCGCCCATTTCGAGGGTCCGGGCCCATGCGCCCTTCGTTGGGATTGCGCGCGTCACGCTCCTGACGACCATCGCGGCCATCGCGGCCATCGCGCTCTTCACGGCCATCCCGCCCGGGCACCGGGCGCGGCGGCTCCACCGCTCTGGGCGGCTGGGGCACGGTCGGCGTCAGGCCAGGATTGGCGCGCGCGGGCGGTCCGTCGCGCGACGGCACCGGCTGGCGGTCGCCCCGACGATCACCACCACGCTCATTGCCTCGATCACCGCCCCAGTCCCGTCCCCCGTTGACCCGCTCGCGGTAAACCGGCGTTGCCGCGTGGTGCGGCACGTAGACCTCGCGCGGGGCCAGCGGCAGCCAGCCGGCCGACGGCCCGCTGATGCGCACGCCGATGCGCACCCCGCTGCCCGGCCGGCCACCGGCCCAGGCCACCAGCGCCGGCGCGTAGACCGGCCGCGCCACATAGGCACCGGGCACCCAGCACCAGGCGTTGCGCCAGTAGGCCCAGCGGCCGTAGTGGAAGGGCGCGAAGCCCCAGCGCGCGTTGTCCACCCAGGTCCAGCCCCAGGGCTGCACCCAGGTCCAGCGGCCGTCGCTGTAGGGCGCCCAGCCCACGGCCACCGTCAACGGCAGCCAGACCGCGCCGTACTCGGGGTGCTGTTCCCAGCGGCCGTTGCGGTCCAATTCTTCCACGCCGGTCATCTCGGGCGACACATAACGCGCCGACACGCTGCGTTCGTCGCGCTGGTCTTCGCGCTGCACGGCTTCGGCATAGCGGTCGCTGACGGGCACGCCGATCTGGAAGCGCAGCGCGTTCGAACGCCGCTCCCGGAACAGCTCGACGCGCTGGCCGGTGGTGATGACGAAGCCCGCCGGGTCGTTGATGCGCAAGTCGCCGCGCCAGCTGCTGGCCTGCGTGGTGTCGTCGGTGCGGTCCACGCGGAAGTGGCCGGCGCCCAGCGGGGCCAGGCTGACTTCGGCGGTGACGACGTCGATCTCGTCGGCGATCTCGCGCGAGCGCACCCGCAAGGCCACGCTGCCGCTGTGCAGCTGGAAGGCCAGCCGCTCGTCGTCCAGGCGCAGCACCTCCAGCTCGGTGACGGCACCCAGGCGCAGCACGGTGGAACCCACGCGCAGTTCGGCGCTGCCGCCGGCAGCGGTGCTGACGCGGTCGCCGCTGGTCAGCGGCTGGTTGCGTTCGGCTTCGGCCCAGCGGCCGGTCTCCTGGTCCCACCACGACACCGCGCCGCGCGCATCGGCCAGCCGGCCCACGCGGCCGGGTGGGTCGGTCTGCGCCCAGCCGGCCACGGCCCACAAGGCCAGGCCCAGCGCAAACAGCCAGCGCGGCAGCCAGGCCGCAGGCGAGACGCCCAGCGAGGCCGTGGCCTCAGGGCTGCAGGAACGATCGGTGAGGGTGTTCATCGCTGCCTAACGGTCGGCGGCCCGCCGGGGCCGACCCGGGGCGCTGTAAAGGACTGTGTCCATGCATGACGCCACCGGGCTGCTGGCCGGTGCCGGCGCGGCCGTCAATCGTCGTCAGCGTGCGGGTCGATGTCGGGAAACAGCACGCTGGTGTAGCCGAACTTCGTCAGGTCGGTCATGCGCGTGGGGTACAGGCGGCCGATCAGGTGGTCGCATTCGTGCTGCACCACGCGGGCGTGGAAACCGTCGGCTTCCCGGGCTATGGGCTGGCCTTGCGCGTCGAAGCCGGTGTAGCGGATGCGGGCCAGCCGCGGCACCGAGCCGCGCAGGCCGGGCACCGACAGGCAGCCTTCCCAACCGTCAACCTGCTCGTCGCCCAGCGGGGTGATGACCGGGTTGATCAGCACCGTGGGCGGCACCGGCGGCGCTTCGGGGTAGCGCACGTTCTTGCTGTAGCCGAAGATCACCACCTGCAGGTCCACGCCGATCTGCGGTGCGGCCAGGCCCGCGCCCTGGGCTGCGGCCATGGTTTCGAACATGTCGGCTATCAAGGCTTGCAGCTCGGGCGTGCCGAACTGGTCGGCCGGCAAGGGCGGGGCCACGCGCAACAAGCGCGGGTCGCCCATCTTCAGGATTTCTCGGACGGTCATGGGTCGGGTGAAGGTGCTGCGGACGGGGCCGCCTTGCCACGATTGTCCGCCGCCGCGCCACCGGTCGAATCAAGGGAAAGGATTCATCAAGGTCTTGTCCTTGCCGTGGCAGGTCCAGTCGGCCACCGCGCGCGTCGAGCCGGTGTACTGGTACTTGTACTTCAGCGTTGCGTCGAATGACCAGGTGGTGATGGCCTTGCCGGGCTCGGCGCCATCGGCACCACAGTCCCATTTGCCGTTGTTGAGCTGGATGCAGAAGTCGGCGTAGACCCGGCGGGCGCAGTTGTTGCGCAAGCGCAGGTTGGTCTGGCCTTGCGAGAAGGAATCGAAGGCAATCTTCTCCACCACCAGACAGACCGGGTTGCGCACCGGCACATAGCAACCGTCGGCATCGGGCTCGGTGCCCACCGTGTTGGTGGGCGGTGTGGTGGGCGACGGCGCCGGCGGCGTGGACACCACCGGCGGCACCGGGAACGGCGCGGGGCAGTTGGGGTTGGCGATCGAGCCGCCACTGAAGCAGGGGTCGACCGTCGGTGGGTTGGCCACCCAGGTGGTCGACTTGTAGCGCGTGACCTGTTCGGCGGAAGCCGGCCCGGCCGTCGGCGTCGCCGTGATGACGTAGTCGCCACTGGCGTAACAGGCGCCGGAACTGGCGCTCCAACCGGTGCTGGGGTTCAAGCTGATGGGCGTGTGGCCACCGGGTGCCACGTTCTTGTACGAGAAGCAGGCGTACTGGCTGGCGCTGTAGTTCTTGATGCAGATCAGGATGTCCTGCGCCACGCCCGTGTCGTTGACCGCTTCCACCGAAAAGAACTTCGCCGGCGTGGCGGTGTAGCAGTTGCCCCCGGCCTGGTATTCCACCGGCACGACGCTGCCGGGATCGGTCTGGAACTGCCACGAGTAGGCAGGGGACTGCGTGTTGCCGCTGAGGTCGCGGGCGCCGGCGACCGTGGCGGTGTAGGTCACGCCCTTGGCCAGTGGGGGCGAGGCGGTGAACGTGGCCAGCGCGCCGCTGCTGCTGATGCTGCCCGTGGCGGCGGGGCTGAGGGCGATGGTCGATGACGTCAAGGACGCGGCGTTCATGGCTTCGCTGAACTCCACTTTCACCACCGAGTTGCTGTACGACGCGCCCAGCACATAGGGCGGCGTGTACTCGGACGCGGTGGTGAAGTTCCACGCCACGTCTGCCGGCAGCGTCAGGCCATCCACGTCCTTCAAACCGGTCGTCAGGGTGGCGGTGTAGCCACGACTCAGCGCGAACGCGGCGCTGGGTGTGAAGCTGATGGAGGCGCCCGTGCACCGCAGCGTGCCCGCTGTGCCGCTGACCTTGAAGTTGGCCGGCAAGCAGGTGGCCGGGTCCAGTGCCTTGTTGAACAACGCGGTGACCGGGCCGAAGACCGAGCCCGGGGCTTCGTTCGTCGCCGGCGTGGTGCTCAGCACTTTCAGCGGCGTCGGCAGCGCCACGTCCACGGTCAGGGTGTAGTCGATGGTGCTGCCGTCCTGCGCCGTGATCCGGTAGACGACCGGGTTGGTGAAGTTGTTGGCGGTCAGGTTGTTGACCTGCGTCACGCCGCCCACCGACATCTTCACGCCCACGAACAGGTAGTTGGCGACCAAGGCTGTCAGCGGAGTGCCGAAGGGCACGGTCGCCTTCAACTGCGTACCCTGTGTGCCGCCGGCGGTGAAGAACGCCGGGGTCGCCGTCGAGCCGGTGTTCAGCAAAAGCCAGCTGAGGGACTTGGCCGAGTTCAGCGCCACCGTGGCCGTCACCGTGTAGGCCACCGACGAGCCGTCAGCAGCCCGCACCTGGAAGGTCACCGGGTTGCTGTAGTTGTTGATCGAGTAGCCGTTGGCCTGCACGGTGGCACCGACGTACACCGACGTGCCGGTGGTCGAATAACCCGCGATCAGCGCCTGCAGATTCGTGCCGTAGGGCAGGTTGACGGCGATGGTGCGCGTCGTCTCGTTGATGATGCCGGCCGTGCCGCCCAGCGAAAACGCGGTGAAGGCCTTGGCCGTGCTCGGCGCCAGGCTGACGTACACGGTGTAGCGCGAGGAGGACCCGTCCTCGGCCACCACGGTGTAGGGCACGCCGTTGGTGAAGTCGTTGGTTGTCACGCCGCTGGCCTGCTTCGCACCGTTGACGGTGACTTCCTTGCCGGTGGCCGAAAAGCTGGCCGCCAGGTTGCGCAGGTCGGTCCCTGCAGGCACCGTGACGTCGACGCGTCGGCCGCTCTCGCTGATCGTCGCGGCGGTGGCAGCCAGGCTGAATGACGACAGCGCCTTGGCCGTGGAGAGCGGTGCGGCGGGAGTCTGGGTGACCGGCGCCGTCGTGCCGTTGCCACCGCCCGTGACGCCGCCTGCGGCCGGCTGGCTGGTGCCGCCACCGCCGCAAGCCGTCAGGCACAGCACAGCCAAGGTCGTGATGTAGCAGGCGATTCGGCGCATGAGCTCTTCGTCGGTCAAGGGTTGAAACGGCTGACCGGGTGTCCCCACCCGGCTTGGCCTGGAGCATCGGTGGCGCTGCGGCCGGTCACCCTCAACCCTTCGGCTGAGGCCTCCCCCACCCAGGGGAGCGGGTTCCACAATCGCGCGATGCAAGCCCCCCGCCCTGCACTGCGCCGACCGACCGCCCCGTGCGCGCAGGCTGCGGTGCGGGCTGTGGTGGTGGTGGCCCTGATGGCCGTCGGCATGGCCCCGTTCGGCCGTGCCCGTGCCAAGGCGGCGCCGGACCCGCCAGCCGCCGCCTTGCACCTGGACCAGGCTGAGTTCATCGCCGACGGGCTGGCCACGCCCTTGCAGGTGGCCCTGCCCGACACCTGGGTGCAGCGCGGGCAGCCGGCAGGCGGCGTCGGGCACTACCGCATGCGGTTCCACATGGCGGCGCCGGTGGACGCGGTGTGGGCGCTGCGTGCCGACCGGCTGAGCACCGCGCACGAGGTGCGCCTCAACGGGCAACTGATGCACGGTTCGCTGCAGACCGCCCCGCAGGCCCGCCGACCGGTGCAAGCCTTGATTCCGCTACCGCCACACCTGTTGATCGTCGGCGAGAACCGGCTGGACATCACGATCGCCACTGGCGTCAATGCGGGCCTGTCGCCCGTGGACATCGGCCCGGCGCTGGACCTGGCCGCCGACTTCCAACGCCAGCAGCAGCTCGCGGTGGGCCTGCCGCAGTTGCTGAACGTGGGCGGTGCCGGCGTCGCCTTGTTCATGCTGCTGCTGTGGGTGCGGCGGCGCAGTGAAACCGTGCTGGGCAGCTTCGGCGCGCTGGGCCTGCTGGCCTCGCTGCGCAACGTCGCGTATTTCGAGACCGGCACGGTCTTGCCCACGGTCTGGGCCGGCTGGCTGTACATGCTGGCGCAGCTGGTCACCGCGCTGCTGCTGGGCGTGTTCGCGATGGGCCACGCCGAGCGCCGGCCGCTGTGGTACCGCCGCATGCTGGCGGCCGTGGCGCTGCTGTTTCCGCTGCTCAGCGCGTGGGCCTTGTGGGCCGACGCCTTGCAGCTGGCCCGCCTGTGGCTGTACCCGCTGCTGATCGGGCTGATCCTGCCAGCATTGGGCCTGGTCGCCCAGGCTGCCTGGCGGCGGCGCGTAGCCACCGAAGCCGGGTTGGTGGCTGGCCTTGTCGGCGTGCTGGCGGCCGGCGTCCATGACTACCTGTACCAGCTGGGTCGCCTGTCGGTGATGGGCAGCTTCTGGATGCCCTACGCCGTACCGCTGGTGCTGGCGGCGTTTTCGGCGCTGCTGCTCAAACGCCTGTTGCTGGCGCTGGAAGGCGCCGAACGCATGAACACGACGCTGGAGCGCCGGGTGCTCGAACGCACCCGCGAACTGCAGGCTGCCAACGCGGCCAAGACGCGCTTTCTGGCGGCCGCCAGCCACGATCTGCGCCAACCGATGGTCAGCATCGGCCTGCTGGTGGGGCTGATGAGCGAACAGGTGACCAGCGGCCCGCTGCACCGCGTGGTGCAGCGGCTGCAGGAGGCCACGGCGGCGATGGAAGCCCTGCTGAAGCGACTGCTCGACCTGTCGCGCCTGCAGGCCGGCACGGTGCGTGTGCAGCGTCAGCCGCTGGCGCTGCAGGCCGCGTTCGAGGCCGCCGCTGCGCAGCATGCCGAACAGGCTTTGCGACAGGGCCTGCGGTTGCGCCTGCGGGCCGGCCGCGCCATGGTGGACTGCGACCCCGCGCTGCTGGCGCAGATTCTGGGCAACCTGGTGGGTAACGCCGTGCGCTACACGGCGCGCGGCGGTGTGCTGATGGGGGCGCGCGCGGCGGGGCCGGCGCACTGGCGCGTGGCGGTCTGGGACACCGGCCCCGGCATTCCGCCCGAAGAGCAGGCCCGCATCTTCGGCGAATTCGTGCGCGGCAGCTGCCCGGCGGCAGGGGGCGAGTCGGCCGAATCGGCCACCGGGCTGGGGCTTGGACTGGCCATCGTCGAACGCTCGGCCGCGCTGTTGGGCACGGCGGTGGCGCTGCAATCCCGGCCGGGCCGCGGCTCGTGCTTCAGCGTGCTGCTGCCACGCGCCAGCGGTGCTGCCCTGGTGGCCAGCGCAGCGCCCGGGCACAGCGTGCGGGCCGCACCGCTGGCCGGGCGCCGCGTCTGGCTGCTCGAAGACAACGCCAATGCACGGGCTTCACTGCAGTTGCTGCTGCAGCACTGGGGCGCCGAGGTGCAGGCCTTCGCGTCGATGGCCGCCCTGCGCGCGGCGGATACGGCCGCGCCCGACCTGCTGCTGACCGACCTGCGCCTGCCCGACGGCCAGGGCACCGACGCCCTGCTGCTGCTGCGGCAGCGCTGGCCCGCGCTGCCGGCGCTGATCGTCACCGGTAACACCGCGCCCGACGATCTGGCCGCGCTGGAACACTGGCGCGACGCGGGCGTGCCGGTGCTGCTGAAGCCCTTCGCCACGGCCGCCTTGCAAAGCGGCGTGCTGGCGGCACTGAAGAGGCCGGCGGGGCCGGTCGATGAGCAGGGGCCCCTGAACAGCAGCGCCGGCTGAAAGCGGACCTGCTTTGTGGGGGCGGCTACAGGCGGATGCGCCAGCGCGCCGCAGCCAGCACGGCCTGGGTGCGGCTTTCGACCTGCAGCTTGCGGTAGACCAGCTGCAGGTGCGTCTTGACGGTGGCGTCGCTCAAGCCCAGGGCCCGGCCGATCAGCTTGTTCGGATGGCCAGCGATCAGCAGGCGCAGCACGTCGCGCTGGCGTTCGCTGAGCTCGGGCAGGACGCCCGCCGCGTCGGCGCTGCGGCTCAGCACGACCGGCAGCACGACGCCGCCCTCCAGCACGCGGCGCACGCCATCGACCAGCTGCGCCGCGTCCACGGTCTTGGACAGGAATCCGGCAGCGCCGTGGTCGATGGCAGCCAGCACGCTGTCGCGGTCGTCGTGCGCCGACAAGACCACCACCGGCACCTGTGGCGCCGCCTCGCGCACCTGCTTCAGCGTGTTCAGACCGCGGCTGTCGGGCAGGTCCATGTCGAGCAACAGCAGGTTGATGTCGGGCTCGTTGAGCAGCAGACGCAGGGCCGCCGCCAGCGTGGCGGCCTCGCGCCAGCGGTGGCCGGGCAAGCGCTGGTCGAGCAGCAGCAGCAGGCTTTCGCGCACCATGGCGTGGTCTTCCACCAGCAGCGTCTTGGGCGGTGCCCGAAGGCCACGCGCGCCGGGCTGGGCGCTGGGGCTGCTCTCCAGGGCCTGCAGCACCTGATCGACCCGCTCGGCCGGGCTGCCGCGCGCGCGCAAACAGCGCACGCCCATCTCGTCCAGCCGGGCCAGCGTCCAGGCCTGCTGCGCATTGCGAAAGCGGTCGTCGCGGCGGCAGCCGTCTTGCACGAAGTCGAAGTCGGCTTCGCACAGCACCACGGCGTCGTAGGCGCGGCGCGCCATCTCGTGCAGTTCCGGCGGTGCCTGGCCGTGGTCGTGCAGGCAGTACTGCAGCGTGGTCAGCGGCGTGGTGTCGCAAATCAGCCAACTGCCGGGTGTGTCGATGAAGGTGGCAGCCTGGTCTTCCCATTCGATCTGCCGGCGGGCCACCGCCACCAGTTCGTCGACGGACAGCGTTTCGCGCAATTCTTCCCAGCGCTGGCGGCCGTATTCGGGCACCCAGGCGGTGTGCAAGTGTTCGGCCAGCGCGCGGGCCAGCGTGGTCTTGCCGGTGGATTCACCGCCCAGCAAAGCCAGGCGGCGCACGGGCGACGGGGGGGTGAGGGTCATGGTGTCAGGACAAGGGTGCAGCGCCGTCGGCTGCTGAAAAAAGATCGGGGGCCGGCGGTGGCAGTGGCTGCGGCGTCGGCAGGGACGGCGGCTCAGCGGCCAGCAGCCCGCGCAGGCCCGCTTCGTCCAGCACGGTGATGCCCAGTTCGCGGGCCTTGTCGAGCTTGCTGCCCGCTTCGTCACCCGCCACGACAAAGTGCGTTTTCTTAGACACCGAACCCGCCACCTTGCCGCCAGCGGCTTCGATCAGCGCCTTGGCCTCGTCGCGCGTCAGCACGGGCAGCGTGCCGGTCAGCACCAGCGTCTTGCCGGCCAGCACTTGCGGCGCGGTGTGGGCCGCAGCGCCCTCGTGTTCGGGCCAGGTGATGCCGGCGTCGCGCAGGCCGGCCACCACCTCGCGGTTGTGCGGCTGCTCGAAGCAGGTGCGGATGCTCTGCGCCACCACCGGGCCCACGTCGTTGACCGCCAGCAGCTGTTCCAGCGTCGCGTCCATCACGCGGTCCATGCTGCCGAAGTGTTTGGCCAGGTCCTTGGCCGTGGCCTCGCCGACGTGGCGGATGCCCAGGGCGTACAGGAAGCGCGCCAAGGTCGTGTGCTTGCTCTTCTCCAGCCCGGCCACCAGGTTGGCGGCGCTCTTGCCGGCCATGCGGTCCAGCGCGCTGAGCTTTTCCACGCTCAAGGCGTACAGCTCGGGCAGCGTGCGGACCAGCCCGCCATCGACCAGCTGATCGACCAGCTTGTCGCCCAGCCCTTCCACGTCCATCGCCCGCCGCCCGGCGAAGTGCAGGATGGCCTGCTTGCGCTGCGCCGCGCAGAACAGGCCGCCGCTGCAGCGGTGGTTGATCTCGCCCTGCTCGCGCAGCACACGGCTGCCGCAAACGGGGCAGGCCGTCGGCATGCGGAAGTTGGGCACGTAATTCGGTCGTTCGCCCCCGTTCAGGTTCGCCTTGCCGACGACTTCCGGGATCACGTCACCCGCCCGCCGCACGATCACCGTGTCGCCCACGCGCACGCCCTTGCGGCGCAGTTCGAAGACGTTGTGCAGCGTGGCGTTGCTGACCGTGGTGCCGCCGACGAAGACCGGTTCCAGCTTGGCCACCGGCGTCAGCTTGCCGGTGCGGCCGACCTGGATGTCGATGCCGTTCAGCCGCGTCATCTGCTCCTGCGCCGGGTATTTGTGGGCCACCGCCCAGCGCGGTTCGCGGGTGACGTAGCCCAGGCGTTTCTGCAGCGCGATGCTGTTGACCTTGTAGACCACGCCGTCGATGTCAAAGGCCAGCGCGTCGCGCTTGGCCCCCATCGCTTCGTGGAAGGCCACCAGGCCGGCCGCGCCCTGCACCACGGCGCGGTCGGCGCAGACCGGCACGCCGAAGGCAGCCAGGGCGTCGAGGGTGGCGCTGTGGGTTTCAGGTTGCGGACCGGGCTGGTCCCAGCCCACCACCTCGCCCAGACCGTAGGCGAAAAAGCTCAAGGGGCGCTGCGCGGCGATGGCCGGGTCCAGCTGCCGCACCGCGCCGGCTGCGGCGTTGCGCGGGTTGACGAAGGTCTTCTCGCCCTTCTCGCGCTGGCGCTCGTTCATGCGCTCAAAGGCGTCGCGGCGCAGATAGACCTCGCCGCGCACTTCCAGCACCGCCGGCGCAACGCCGGTCAGCCGCAGCGGGATCTCGCGAATGGTGCGGATGTTCTGCGTGACGTCTTCGCCCGTCTCGCCGTCGCCGCGCGTGGTGGCCTGCACCAGCGTGCCCGCCTCGAAGCGCAGGTTCATCGCCAGGCCGTCGAACTTCAGTTCGGCGTTGTATTCGATCGCGGCCGCGTCGGGCGCCAGTTCCAGTTCGCGCCGCACACGCTCGTCAAAGGCCAGCGCACCGGCCGGCGTCGTGTCGGTCTCGGTGCGGATGCTGAGCATGGCCACCGCGTGGCGCACGGGCGTGAAGCCGGCCAGCACCTGACCGATGACGCGCTGCGTCGGGCTGTCCGCCGTCTGCAATTCGGGGTGCGCGGCTTCCAGCGCCTGCAGTTCGGCAAACAGGCGGTCGTACTCGGCGTCCGGGATTTCCGGGGCGTCGTGCACGTAGTAGCGCTGGGCGTGGTGGTGCAGCTGTGCAACCAGGTCGGCTGCACGCTGCGCGTAATCTGCGTCGGGCATGTGCGACATTGTCTGGCAATCGCCGCCGCCTTTTCCGGCCCGGCGCCTTCAACCCAGCCACCCGCAGGACCGCCATGACTTTCGACTTTGACCTGATCACCCTCGGCGCCGGTTCCGGCGGCGTGGCCGCATCCCGCCGCGCAGCCCTGCACGGCGCCCGCGTGGCCATCGTCGAGGGCAGCCGCGTCGGCGGCACCTGCGTCATCCGCGGCTGTGTGCCCAAGAAGCTGCTGATGTACGCCGCGCAGTTCGGCGACGCGATGCGCGAAGCGCGCGGCTACGGCTGGGATGTGCCCGAGCCGCACTTCGACATGGCCCGCTGGGCGGCGGCCAAGGCGGCCGAGACCGACCGCCTGGAAGGCATCTACCGCCAGATGCTGAAGGCCGGCCAGGTGGACCTGATCGAAGGCTGGGCGCGCATCGTGGGCCCGCAGCGCGTGCAGATCGGCGAACGCGTGGTCACCGCCGAACGCATCCTGATCGCCACCGGCGGCAGCATCGTGCGCGACAGCATCCCCGGCATCGAGGTCTGCCCGGCCAGCGACGAGCTGCTGGACCTGGCCGCCCTGCCCGCGCGCGCGGCCGTCATCGGCGGCGGCTACATCGCGGTGGAATTCGCCAGCATGCTGGCCCGGCTGGGCGTGGCCGTCAGCGTCTACTACCGCGACCGCCTGCCGCTGCGCGGCTTCGACGAGATGCTGCGCACCGCCTGCGCGGCCGAACTGCAGGCCGCCGGCATTGCGCTGCACCCGGGCAGCGCGCCGAGCCGCGTGGCGCGCGCAGGGAAAGACACAGGCACAGACACCGACGACGGCTACCTGCTGATGCTGGGTGAGGATCGGGTCGTCGAATTCCCCTGGGTGCTGAACGCCACCGGCCGCCGCCCCAACACCGCCGGCCTGGGGCTGGACAGCCTGGGCATCACGCTGGACCAGGCCGGCGCCGTCCCGGTCGACAACCACCAGCAAACCACCGCGCCCGGCGTCTACGCCATCGGCGACGTGACCAACCGCAAGAACCTGACGCCGGTGGCCATCGCCGAAGGCCGCGCGCTGGCCGACAGCCTCTACGGTCCGCACCCGCGCAGCGTGGACCTGAGCCGCGTCGCCAGCGCGGTGTTCACGCTGCCGCCGATCGCCAGCGTGGGCCCGTCGGAAGCCGAACTGGTGAAGGACGGCCGTCGCATCAACGTCTTCGAAGCCGACTTCAGGCCGATGAAGCAAACCTTCATCGGCGGCACCGAGCGCACGCGCATGAAGCTGCTGGTGGACGCCGTCACCGACGTGGTGTTGGCCGTGCACATGATCGGCGCCGACGCGCCCGAGATCGTGCAGAGCCTGGCCGTGGCGCTGACCGCTGGCGCCACCAAGTCGGACTTCGACCGCACCATCGCCATGCACCCCACCGCCGCTGAAGAGTTCGTGCTGATGCGCGAGGTGAGCCGCACGCTGGAGCCCGCCGCCCCGGGCTGACCCCAGGGCGCGAGGCCGCTGTGCGGCTGGCACAGCTTCTGCTAACCGTCATTGGTATACCAGTTGGTGCACCAATGACGACCGCGAAAGCCCCAGCCTCTTCCCGCGACGCCAGCGACGGCCTGAACCCGGCGCCGACTTCGGCAACGGCACAGCCCCGCACTGTGGCCGGCTGGCTGGCCGGTGTGGCGGCGGGCGGTGATGTGCTGGCCTGGCTGCACGCGGTGCGCCTGCAGGCCGAGGCGGCTTCCGAGCTGGCCATCTGGATCCACCTGTGCCCCACGCCCACCTGGCAGGCCCAGTTGGCGCTGCTGGTGGAACGCCTGGGCCGGTGCGCCAACCCCGCCGAAGCCATCGCGCAGTTCCCGCTGCTGGGCGTGCCCTTCGCCGTGAAGGACAACATCGACATCGCCGGCGAGCCCACCACGGCCGCCTGCCCGGCCTTCCGCTTCGTCGCCGAGCACGACGCCACGGCGGTGCGCCAGCTGCTGGCGGCCGGCGCCATCTGGGTCGGCAAGACCAACCTCGACCAGTTCGCCACCGGCCTGGTCGGCACCCGCTCGCCCTATGGCCGACCGGCCTGCCTGGCGGACGCCACGCGCATCAGCGGCGGCAGCAGTTCCGGTTCGGCCATGGCCGTGGCGCGCGGGCTGGCGGCCTTTTCACTGGGCACCGACACGGCAGGGTCGGGCCGCATCCCGGCCGGCTTCAACGGTCTGGTCGGCTTGAAACCCACGCCCGGCCGCGTCAGCACCGCTGGCGTGCTGCCGGCCTGCCGCACGCTGGACTGCGTGTCGATCTTCAGCCACACCGTGGCCGACGCGGCGCACGTGCTGGCCATCATCGAAGGCGCCGACGCAGCCGACGCCTACAGCGCGTGGGCGCCCGGCCCCGCCGCGCTACCCACCCGGCTGCGCGTGGGCGTGCCGGCCGCGCCGCCGCTGGATGCCGCCATCGGCTACCCCGCCGCGTGGACGGCGGCCCGCGCCCACCTACAGGCGCTGGGCCACGAGGCGGTGGAGATCGACTTCGCCCCGCTGCACGCCGTGGCCGCCCTGCTCTACGACGGCCCCTGGGTGGCCGAACGCCACGCGGTGGTGCGCGCCTTGCTGAAGGCCCACCCCGAAGCGCTGGACCCGACGGTGCGACTCGTCATCGCCAAAGCCCTGGGCATGACCGCCACCGACACGTTTGAGGCGCAATACAAGCTGCGCGCGATGCAGGCCGCGCTGCGCAGCGTCTGGGCGCAGGTGGACGTGCTGATGGTGCCCACCGCATCGAACCACCCCACCTTCGCGCAGCTGGACGCCGACCCGGTGGGCGCCAACGCGGCACTCGGGCTGTACACCAACTTCGTCAACCTGCTGGGCTGGTGCGCACTGGCCGTGCCGGCCGGCAGCACCGCCAGCGGCCTGCCCGGCTTGCCCGGCTTGCCCTTCGGCGTGACCTTCATCGCGCCGGGCAACTTCGACGCAGCGCTGGCGGGCCTGGGCGCGCAGTGGTGTGATGAAAGCGCAGACCCCAACCTGAAGCAGCCCGCCGTTGCGGCCACGCTGCAGGTCGCCGTGGTCGGCGCTCATTTGTCCGGCCTGCCGCTGAACAGCCAGCTCGCCGAACGCGGCGCCACGCTGCTGCAAGCTACCACCACGGCCGCCGCTTACCGCCTGTACGCCCTGCCCGGCACCACGCCACCCAAGCCGGGGCTGCAGCGCGTGGCGTCGGGCGGCGCGGCCATCGCCGTGGAAGTCTGGGTCGTGCCGCAGGGGGCCATCGGCAGCTTTTTGGCGCTGATCCCGCCGCCGCTGGGCCTGGGCTCTATCGAACTCGCCGATGGCCGCCACGTCCACGGCTTCCTGTGCGAGGCCCATGCCCTGGCCGGCGCGCTGGATATCAGCGCCCACGGCGGCTGGCGCGCCTATCTGCAGTCCTTGAAGTCCCCAGCCTGAAACGGGCCGTCCTCCGTCTGACCACCCGAACCGAAAGCCCACCGCCATGGACCGTCGCGACTTCGTCTCCACCAGCGCACTCGCCACCGGCCTGGCCGTCATGCCGCACACGGTGCAAGCCCAGGCGCGGCCGAAGGACGTGCTGGTGGTGGCCAATGAATTTGGCCCCAATTCGCTGGACATCCACACCGTGGGCGCCAACCGGCCCAGCTACGGCGTGAGCTGGCTGGTCTACGACCGGCTGATCAGCTACGGCAAGAAGACCCTGCCCGACGGCCGCGTGGTCTACGACATCGACAAGCTGCAGCCCGAGCTGGCCGAGAGCTGGAAGATCGCGCCCGACGGCAACAGCGTCACCTTCAAGCTGCGGCAAAACGCCAAGTTCCACGACGGCACGCCGGTGACGGCGAAAGACGTGAAGTGGAGCTTTGACCGCGCCGTCACCGTCGGCGGCTTTCCCACCTTCCAGATGGCCGCCGGTTCGCTGGAGAAACCCGAGCAGTTCGAGGTGGTGGACGAGCACACCTTCCGCGTCAAATTCCTGCGCCGCGACAAGCTGACGATGAACGACCTGGGCGTGCCCGTGCCGGGCATCTTCAACAGCGAACTGGTGAAGAAAAACGCCACACCGCAAGACCCCTGGGGTCTGGCCTGGACACGCAACAACACCGCCGGCGGCGGTGCCTTCAAGGTCGAGGCTTTCCGCGCCGGGCAGGAAATCATCTACGTGCGCAACGACGACTGGAAATGCGGCCCGCTGCCCAAACTGCGCCGCATCATCCAGCGCGAAGTGCCCAACGCCGGCAACCGCCGCGCGCTGCTGATCAAGGGCGACATCGACATCACCTTCGACCTGCCGCCGAAGGACTTTTCGGAACTGTCGAAGGAAGCCGGCAACGTCAAGGTCAGCAGCACAGCCATCGAGAATTCGATGATCTACCTGGGCATGAACACGACCAAGCCGCCCTTCAACAACCCCAAGGTGCGGCAGGCCGTGGCCTACGCCCTGCCCTACGACCGCCTGTACGACAACGCGCTCTACGGGCGCGGCATCAAGCTCTACGGCGCAGCGTCAGACAAGGTCAAGACCACCGCCTGGCCACAGGCCACGGCCTACAAGAACGACATCGCCAAGGCCAAGGCACTGATGGCCGAAGCCGGCATGGCCGCCGGCTTCGAAACCACGCTCAGCTTCGATTTGGGCGGCGCCACCATCGGTGAACCGATGGCCGTGCTGATCCAGGAAGCGCTGGCACAGATCGGCATCAAGACCACCATCAACAAGATCCCCGGCGCCACCTGGCGTTCGGCCTTGCTGAAGAAAGACATGCCGATGATCGTCAACCGCTTCGGCGGCTGGCTGAACTACCCGGAATACTTTTTCTTCTGGTGCTACCACGGCCAGAACGCGGTGTTCAACACCATGAGTTACCAGAACCCCAAGCTGGACAAGACCATCGACAACGCACGCTTTGCCGAAAGCAAGGTGCTCTACGACGCGGTGGTGAAAGACATGATCCAGATCGGTTTCGACGAGGTGCCGCGCGTGCCGCTGTTCCAGCCGACGATGGACGTGGCCATGCAGAAGGACGTGATGGGCTACCAGTACTGGTTCCATCTGCAGCCCGACTACCGGCAGCTTTTCAAGGCCTGATTGTCTAGACAAGCGGAGAACGCCATGGACCACACGCCCTACATCGACGCCGCAGCGGCCACGCTGGGCCTGAAGATCACGGCCCAGCAGCGCCCCGGCGTGACGCTCTTCTTCAACCTGGCCGCCAACATGGCCGCCTTGCTGGAAGGCCTGCCGCTGAAGCCGGCCGACGAGTCGGGCAATGTCTTCGTGCCGGTCAGCCCCGACCTGGGCGAGGGCGCGCCATGAGCACGAGCACGACCACAAGCGCAGGAACCAGCGCCACCGTGATCGCCGCCGCCGTGCGCGCCGGCAGCCTCTGCGCCCGCGCAGCGGTGCAGACCAGCCTGGCCACCATCGCGGCCACCGATGGCCAGGTCAACGCCTTCACCGCCGTGCTGACCGAGCGCGCGCTGAAACGCGCCGACGCCATCGACGCCCACCCGCGCCGCGCCCGCATGAAGCTGGCCGGTGTGCCCTTCGCGGTGAAGAACCTGTTCGACGTGGCCGGCATCGCCACGCTGGCCGGTTCCAAGATCGAACGCGACAGCCCGCCGGCGCGGCGCGACGCGGTGCTGATCCGCCGCCTGGAAGCCGAAGGCGCGGTGCTGGTGGGCGCGCTGAACATGGACGAATACGCCTACGGCTTCACCACCGAAAACACCCACTACGGCGCATGCCACAACCCGCACGACCTGGCGCGCATCAGCGGCGGTTCATCGGGCGGTTCGGCCGCCGCCGTGGCCGCCGGCCAGGTGCCGCTGACGCTGGGCTCGGACACCAACGGCAGCATCCGCGTGCCGTCGTCGCTGTGCGGCACCTACGGCCTGAAGCCGACCTACAGCCGTTTGCCACGCAGCGGTTCCTACCCCTTCGTGGCCAGCCTGGACCACCTGGGCCCCTTCGCCCGCAACGTGGCCGACCTGGCGCTGGCCTACGACCTGATGCAGGGGCCCGATGCCGACGACCCGGCCTGCGCGCAGCGCGACATCGAGCCCACGTTCACGCAACTGGAACGCGGCGCGGGCGGCCTGCGCGTGGCCGTGCTGGGCGGCTGGTTCCGCGAAAAAACCATGGTCGAAGCGCTGACCGCCGTGGACCGCGTGGCCCAGGCTTTGGGCACGACACGCCTGGTCGAATGGCCCGAGGTGGAGCGCGCGCGCGCGGCAGCTTTCATCATCAGTTGCGGCGAGGGCGGCGCCCTGCACCTGGACGATTTGCGCCAGCGCCCGCAAGACTTCGACCCGCACACCCGTGACCGCTTCATGGCCAATGCGCTGACGCCCGCAGCCTGGGTGGTGCGTGCCCAGCGCGTGCGGCAGTGGTACGCGCGCCGCGTGGCGAAAGCCTTCGAAACG
>JANPHI010000227.1:0-4834 GCA_031424355.1 Betaproteobacteria bacterium | reverse complement strand
CCGTGCACGACGGTGGGGGCTTGCGCACCGTCCAGCGCGCCGGCCGGCAGGTGCGCCGGCAACCAGGCGATCAGGCGGTCCATCTCGGGGATGACCTCGGTGACCGACGCCAGGTACTGCTTGCTCCAGCGCGCGATCTGGCGTTCGAAGTAGTTGCCTGGCCGGCCGTAGTCGGCCAGGCCCGCCGCGGCCACGTCCACGCTGTGCAGCGCCGCCATCACGCGGTTCATTTCGTCGTAGATGGCCGCGCGTTCGGCCTGCGTCATGCCCGGCAGCGACTGGTCCCACATCACGCGGCCGTCCATGAATTCCATGACGTAGAAGGCACGGCCGATGACGCTTTCGTCTTCGCACAAGACGTGCATCTTCGCCACCGGAAAGCCCTGCGTACCTAGGCCCCGCATCACGCGGAATTCGCGGTCCACCGCGTGCGCCGAGGGCAGCAGTTTGGCCGCCGGGCCGGGCTTGGTGCGCATCACGTAGGCACAGGCCGGCGTGATCAGTTTGTAGGTCGGGTTGGACTGCCCGCCCTTGAATTGCTCGACCGTCAGCGGGCCGGCAAAGCCCGGCATCTCGCGCGTCAGGAAGGCTTGCAGGGCCGCCACGTCGAAAGCGTGGCTGTCTGCGATGGGCTTGGTGCCGGTGAAATGGTCCATGGGGTGAGATCCGCCTTCAGCGTTCAGGTCTGCGTTCAAGTCAGGCTTCGGTTCAGCGCTCGGAAATGGCCAGCAGCTTGTCACGCGACAGCACGACCAGCCGCGTGGGTTCAACGCGCACCGCGCCCTCGCGCTCGAAGCCTTTCAACTCCTGGTTGACCCGCTGCCGCGAGGCCCCCAGCAACTGCGCAAGGTCTTCCTGTGCCAGCGCCAGGCCGACACGGATTTCTTCGCCTTGGGTGATGCCGTAGCTGCGCGCCAGCAGCAAGATCTGCTTGGCCAGCCGGGCCTGCAGCGGCCGCGTGTTCAGGTCTTCGAAGTGGTCGAACATCAGCCGCAGGCGGCGGCAGTTCAGGCGCAGCAGCGCCTCGTAAAGCTCGACATGTTGCGACAGCAAGTCCTTGAAATCGGCCTTGCGCACGGCCAGCAGCGTGGTGTCGCCGTGGGCATCGGCATCGTGGGTGCGCGGCAGGCCGTCGAAGAGGGCGATGTCGCCGAACCAGGTGCCCGGTTCGGCATAGGTCAGCGTGACCTGTTTGCCCGACAGCGAGACCGAACTGATGCGCACCGCGCCCTTGGCCACGCCGCACCATTCTTCGGCCGTCGAGCCGCGCGTGGCCAGGGCCTTGCCGTCGCTGAGGCGGCGCACGGTGGCGCGGGACAGGATGGCTTGCCGCAATGACAGGGAGAGCTTGCTGAACCACGCGCCCGATTCGATGTTTTGGAGCTCTTCAATTGTAGGAACGGGGGTATTCATGACTTGTCTCAGAAGCGACAGGAGCGAGAGCATCGAATTCTCTATCGTCGCCTGCAAAACCCGCCCTTGCCATCCGGAGCCACCCACATGCCCACACCCAAGTTGCACATCCCCGAACGCCGACACGCGGTCAGCGAAGCCGAGTGGCAGACCCGCGTCAACCTGGCCGCCGCCTACCGCCTGGTGGCCCTGTTTGGCTGGGACGACCTGGTCTTCACCCACATCAGCGCCTGCGTGCCCGGCCCCAACGGCGAACACACCGGCCAGTTCCTGATCAACCCCTACGGTTTCATGTTCGAGGAGATCACCGCGTCCAGCCTGGTCAAGGTCGACGCGCAGGGCAACAAGCTCGACGACACGCCTTTTGACGTCAACCCGGCCGGCTTCGTCATCCACAGCGCTGTGCACGCCGCGCGCCACGACATCGGCTGCGTGCTGCACGTGCACTCGCTGAACGGCATCGCGGTGTCGGCGCAACAGGGCGGGGTGCTGCCGATCTCTCAGCAGTCGATCTTCGTGCTGTCGTCGCTGGGGTATCACGACTACGAAGGCGTGGCCCTGCGCGACGACGAGAAGCCGCGCCTGGTGGCCGACCTGGGCGAAAAGAATTACCTGATGCTGCGCAACCACGGCCTGCTGACCGTGGGCCGCACGGTGGCAGACGCCTTCCAGGCCATGTATCTCTTCGAGACGGTCTGCACCATCCAGGTCCGCGCCCAAGCCGGTGGCGGGCCGTTGGTCACGGTCGACCCGTCCATCATCGCCACGGCCCGCCAACAGTCGGCCGTGGTCAGTCGAGGGCTGGGTTCGCAGTTGATCTGGCCGGGCTTGCTGCGCCGTCTGGAACGGCGGTCCCCGGGCTACGACAGCTGAAACCGGCAACGTCCGCGCGATACGTGGCATGGGCCACGAAATGAGGGGCCCGCAGGGCTCTTTTCAACGACTTTGGGCTAGGGCGCTCGTGTAGAGTGATTTGAGCGTTCACCCATTGATGTCACAACCCCGTCGCATGCTGAAGAAGAGGCTCAGCCTGGCCTTGGTCACTGCCGGGCTGGCGGGTCTGTGCGTGGAGGCGGCGCACGGTGCCGTTTGGGGTGCGAGTTCAGGCGGCGCGACGCTGGGCCAGCCGCTTGACTTTTCAGCAGCCGTTCGCTGGGCGGCCGACGAGGTCCAAGCTGCCGAGTGTTTCGGCGCCGATGTTCAGGTGGGTGACCGGCGGCTGTTGCCCACGCAGTACCGGGTCTGGGTCGAACCCGAGGGCACCGAGTCGGCGCGTGTCAGGGTCCAGACCCACGCCGCCGTTGACGAGCCGGCTGTGTCGTTGACGCTGTCAGCGGCTTGCGGCGTTCCTCGGTCCAAGCGCTATGTGGTTTTTGCGGATCCGCCCGGCACGTCGCGGGGTTCGGCGACGCCTTCGAACAGTGCAGGCGCAACCCTTCTGCCGCCTGATGACCCTGTGGCACCACGGGAACGCCCCGATTCGACGCCTTTGCCGTCGCCGGAACGCGCGTCGGTGAGCGCAGGCATGGCGCAGTCGGTTGCGCTGTCCGGTGGCGGCTGGCGTGCAGTTGCGCTGCGTGGTCCGGCCGTGTCAGCGGCCAGCCGCGCGACGCGTCGGGTCGCGCAGCGTGCGCAAGTGCGACCGGTGGCCCCTGCGGCGTCGCAGAAGGCGTCGCGTCAGCACCGGTTAGCCCCGTTGAGGCTTCCACGCCTGAGGCTGGATGTGGCTGAGCCGCTGATCACGACCGGTGGCGCTGTGGAACAGGCCTTGCAAGCTGTGGCGCAAGCCACTGCGGTCGCTCGCCAAGCGGCTTCGGCGGCTTCGTCCGCAGCTGATCGCATTGCCGCGCTGGAGCGCACAGTCGACCAGCTGCGCGCAGAAACCCAGAGCAGCCGAAGCCAGGCAGCGCTGCTTCGCGAGCAACTCGCGCAATCCGAAGCGCCGGTGTCGACTTGGCTGCTGGGTGGCGTTGCGGTGGTGATGGGCGGCTTGGCCGGCTGGCTGGCCATGCGGCTGGCCGCCGCGCGGCGTGCACTGGCACGCGGCTGGGACGAAGGCAGGCCTGCGGCGCGTCTTGCCTCGACGGCTTCCGATGCGGCCGAACGGCCGCCCACCGTGGCCATGGCTTTCGTTCACTCGCACATCGATTCGATACCGATGGGCGCGCCCCGTACGCGCCCTGCGCCGGCTTGGCCGCCGCCAGCGCCTGCGGACGGGTGGCTGCCGTCGCAGCCCGGTGCTGGCGAGGAGCCTCTTGGTCGGCAGGCGCCGGTCCCGAATGTCACGTCGGGGGGCACGCCGGGGCCGGCTCGACGATCTGCAGGCGACGTCTCTGCGGCGGCGACACGGGTATCGACGGCGACCCAGGCTGGCCACCCCACGCTCTCCACCGCCACGCTGCCAATTCCCGTTGGTGAAGAGGTCAGCGCATCGCGCGACGTGTCCATCGACGAGCTGCTCGATCTGGAGCAACAGGCCGAGTTCTTTGTCGTGCTCGGCCAGGATGAGGCCGCGATCGAACTGCTGGTCGAGCACCTGAGACACACCGGTGGCGGCAATCCCTTGCCCTACCTCAAGCTGCTTGAAATTCACCGCCGTCGGGGTGACCGCAGCGACTACGAGCGCATGCGCGCGCGTTTCAACCACCGATTCAACGCTTACGCCCCCGAATGGGAAGTCGACCTGCAGAGCGGGCTGTCGCTCGATGACTACCCCGGGGTGCTGTCTCGTCTGCAGAAGGTTTGGGGTCGGCCGACGGACAGCATGGTCGAGCTTGAGTCGCTGTTGCTTCGCAAGGCGCAGAGTGAACTGTTCGACTTGCCGGCGTACAGAGAGGTCTTGTTTCTGTACGGAGTGGCTCGCGATCGGTTGGACCGCGAAGCGACGAAGGCAGGTGAAGTCGACGTTCTGCTGCCCTTGTCAGAGCAGACCGAATTCAGCAGCACTTCGCCCACGCCGCTTGTGCCCTTGGGGCGTGAAGATCCGGTTGGGCTGACGAGTACCGGATATCGAGCGACTGCACCGGTTGATCTCGACCTTTCGCTGGACAGTAGCCGGCCGGCAAGCATCTTCGACGCGCTTCAGGAAACACCGACCCACCCGCGCGTTCGCTAGAGGCCCCCTGTGCTGGGAGGTTGCGCGCAAGGTGGTCGCGCCGGCGGAGAAGCACCAGCGCCATTCCTGCAGCCGAGTGCGCCACAGAGCCGAAACGAGGTTGCATTCTGGAGCGAGCTTCATAGCCTGTGCTACAGTCGAAGGCTACGCTGAACAAGCGTGGCACCGGGTGAAGGAGCTTGGTGAGGGAACCGGAAGAAGGTTGCCGAGAGACTGGAGTGAAGAGGAAGCGGTTTGGGGTTGACGGTGTCTGAAAAGACGTGTCAGAATCACAGGCTGCGCTGAGTAGAGACAGGCGTTTTGCTG
>JANPHI010000226.1:0-7136 GCA_031424355.1 Betaproteobacteria bacterium | reverse complement strand
CGGCTGGGCTTGTCCTATCTGCCGCAGGAAGCGTCCATCTTCCGCAAGCTGAATGTCGAAGAGAACATCCGCGCGGTGCTGGAACTGCAGCTCGGGCCCGACGGCCGGCCGCTGACCCGGGCGAGCATCGACGACCTGCTGGAAAAACTGCTGCACGACCTGGCCATCGTGAAGCTGCGCGATTCGCCGGCGCCGGCGCTGTCGGGCGGCGAACGCCGCCGCGTCGAGATCGCCCGTGCGCTGGCCACCCAGCCGCGTTTCATCCTGCTGGACGAGCCTTTCGCGGGCGTCGACCCCATCGCCGTCATCGAGATCCAGAAAATCATCCAGTTCCTGCGCCAGCGCGGCATCGGCGTGCTGATCACCGACCACAACGTGCGCGAAACGCTGGGCATCTGCGACCGCGCCTACATCATCAACGAGGGCCAGGTTCTGGCCGAAGGAACCCCTCAAGAAATCGTCGCCAATGCCGAAGTCCGCAAGGTCTATCTCGGTGAAAACTTCAGGATGTAGGGCCCGAAAAAGAATATGAAGCCCTCGTTACAGGTCCGACTTTCCCAGCATCTGGCTCTGACGCCCCAGTTGCAGCAATCGATACGCCTGTTGCAGCTGTCCACGCTGGAACTGCACCAGGAAATCGGCCAGATGCTCGAGCAGAACCCCTTCCTGGAAATGGAAGAGGACACGGCTCTCAACCCCTTCGAAACGCCGCCTGAACGGCAGGCTGCCGACCGGGTGGCCGACACCGCCGGCGACTCCACCGCCACCACCGACGCGCCCGAGTCGGCCGAATCGACGCCGGAAATCACCGCCGATGATTTCGGCACCACCGAGCGCGACGACTGGGAAAACGGCACCGAGCGCGACGACTTCGACGGCATCCGCGAAATGCCCTCGGCGTCGGGCTCGGGGTCGTCCGAGGACGGCGACGACATGGACGCCCACGACCGCCGTTCCGAAGCGGTCTCGCTGCAGGACCACCTGCGTCGGCAGGTGATGGGCATGCGCCTGTCGGAAACCGACCACGCGGCGCTGGAAGTGCTGATCGAATCGCTGGACGGCGACGGCTACCTGGCCGACGCGCTGGACGACATCGCCACGCGGCTGGCCGAGATGCTGGGCATCGACGCCGAAGAAGGCCGCGAAGACCTGCACGACCGCCTGAAGTGCGCGCTGCTGTGGCTGCAAAGCCTGGAGCCGACCGGCGTGGGCGCGCGCAACCTGGGTGAATGCATCGCGCTGCAGTTGAAGCTGCTGCCGCGCAGCCCGGCGCGGCAGATCGCCATCCGCATCAGCGAGCAATACCTGGAACTGCTGGCCAAGCGCGACATGAAGCGCCTGACCGCGCTGACCGGCGCCGACGAAGACTTGGTGCGCCAGGCGCAAGCCTTGATCGTGGCCTGCGAACCCAAGCCGGGCCGGCCCTTCGCGGCGGGCGAGTCGCACATCATCGTGCCCGACGTCATCGTGCGCAAAACCGGCCGCGGTCTGAGCGTGACGCTGAACCCCGACGTGATGCCCAAGCTGCGCATCAACGACCTCTACGCGCAGGCGGTGCGCGGCACGCGCGGTTCGGGCGGCCAGCCCGGGCTGGGTTCGCGGCTGCAGGAAGCGCGCTGGTTCGTGAAGAACATCCAGCAGCGCTTCGACACCATCCTGCGCGTCAGCAAGGCCATCGTCGAACGGCAGAAGGGCTTCTTCACCCATGGCGCCATCGCGATGAAGCCCCTCGTGCTGCGCGAGATTGCCGATGAACTCGGCCTGCACGAAAGCACCATCTCGCGCGTCACCACGGCCAAGTACATGTCGACGCTGCAAGGCACTTTCGAGCTGAAGTATTTCTTCGGTTCGTCGCTGAACACCGAGGCCGGCGGCAACGCCAGCAGCACGGCGGTGCGCGCGCTGATCCGCCAGTTCGTCACCGCCGAAGACATCAAGAAGCCGCTGTCCGACAGCCAGATCAGCGACATGCTGGAAGAGCAGGGCATCCAGGTCGCGCGGCGCACCGTCGCGAAATACCGCGAGGCGCTGAAGATCGCCCCGGCCAGCTTGCGCAAGGCGATCTGATGACGATACTTTTCCTGCCCTGCGGTGGCGGCGTTGAAGCGCTGCTGGCCGACGAGGTGCTGCGCATCACCGGCGTCAAGGCCGACACCGGGCGCGGCGGTGTGTGGGTCGAAGGCGACGAGCGCATGGCCATGCAGCTGAACCTGGAAAGCCGCCTGGCCACGCGCGTGCTGTGGCCCTTGGTCGAGGGCTACTACCGCGACACCACCGACCTCTACGAACTGGGCCTGCGCGTCGATTGGTCGCAATGGATCACGCCCGAGCAGACCTTGCGCGTTGACGTGGTGGCCATGCGTTCACCGCTGCAAAGCCTGAACTTCACCGCGCTGCGCATCAAGGACGCCGTCTGCGACCAGCTGCGCGAGAAGACCGGGTCGCGGCCCAGCGTGGACACCCGCCACCCCGACCTGCCGCTGACGCTGTTCGTCGGCCCCGAGAACGCCACGCTGTACGCCGACACCTCGGGCGAAGCGCTGTTCAAGCGCGGCTGGCGTGAAGACACCGGTGAAGCGCCGCTGAAGGAAACACTGGCCGCCGCCATGCTGGCCGCCGCCGGCTGGCAAGGCCGTGCGGAAGACGGCCCGCTGTTCGACCCCTGCTGCGGCGCCGGCACCATCGTCATCGAAGCGGCGCAAATGGCCTGCGGCATCGCGCCCGGCAGCCAGCGCCGTTTTGCCTTCGAACGCATGCTGCCTTTCAAGCCGCACCTGGCTGCCTGGCGCGAATTGCAGCGTGCCGCCAAAGAACGGGTGCACGCGCCGACCGTGGCGCTGTTCGCCGGCGATGTCAGCTTCCGCATGACCGACTTCGCCACCCGCAACGCCGAACGCGCGGGCGTGGCGCAGGCCATCGAATTCAAGACTGCCGACGCGCTGCAGCGCCCGCCACCGGCCGAAGCCGGCACGCTGGTGATGAACCCGCCCTACGGCGAGCGCATCGCGCCCAAGGGCCAGGGCAGCACCACGTCACGCGAAGGCTTCGAAGGCGGCGGCACCTCGACGGAATTCTTCAGCGCGTTGGCCGCGCACTGGAAGCGCCAGTACAGCGGCTGGCAAGCCTGGCTGCTGAGCCCCGACATGAAACTGCCCGGCGCGATGCGCCTGAAGGAAAGCCGCCGCGTGCCGCTGTGGAACGGCGCCATCGAATGCCGGATGTTCCGGTTTGATCTGGTGACGGGCGCAGGGCCGGGCGGACGCTCCGCCCGGGCCGACTCACCGCAAGGCGGCTAGCGCGCCGACGCGCCTGTCGATTTCGGCCACCATGGCCACGTAGCGCGGCTCGCCGATGCCACCGAAACGGCGCTTGAATTCCCGCTCGGGCATCGATTCGGGCAGGTCGGCGGCGTGGGGCATGAAGTCGGCTTCCTGCACGCCACCGGCCAGCGCGGCCTGCAAGCGCAGTGGTTGCTGCACCGCCAGTTCACCCAGGCGCGTGCCCGCGCGGTCGGCAGCCAGGTCGTTGAAACTGAAGCCGCTGCCGCCCCGCGAATCGGCCACTTCCTTGTACAGGCCCACGGCCTTGGACATCGGGCTGCTGCCTTCCACCGCCAGTGCGGCCGAGATCAGCAGGTGCAGCGGTGAATCGTCGCGGCCGGCCAGTGTCAGGCGCTGCGGTTGCGGGCGTGGCCAGTGGCGCGCGGCGGGCAGGAAGCTGTCCAGGTTGCGGCCATTGGCGTAGAGCGTCAGCGCGACGATGGCGGCGCGGTTCTCGGCCGCCGCGTCGCCGCCGGCCTGGCTGCGTTGGCGGGCCAGTTCGAACATCGGGCCTATCCAGTGCGCCAATGAACTGACGCCGGCCGAGGGCATGCCGGCCGCCAGCGCCACCAGCCGGTCGGAATAGGCGCGCAGCCTTTGCTGTTCAGCCGGCGGCACCACGGCCGCCACGATGCGCTCGGCGCTGTCGGCACGCAGCACATAGCTCAGCGCCATTTGCTGGGGCTGGAAATTGACGCGGCGCACCACGTCGGCCGCCATCGCCAATTCGGCGCTCAGCCCGGCGCTTTCGGCCGCGCGGTGCAACAGCGGCTCGGCCAGCCAGGCGGGCAGCGGCAAGGCGCCGATCTGCAGGGCCGTGATCTGCGGCAGGCCTGCCGTTTCCAGCACCTGCACCCGCACATTCAGCCAGCGGCCCACCGGGTTGCTGGGCAGGTGCAGGCTGGCCTGCAACTCGGCCACGCCCGGGGTCAGGCTCACGCGCGCGGGCACGCCCAGGCGGCGGTAGGCGAAGTGGTTGATCAACACGTCCAGGTCGCGCTCGCCCAGCACCACCGCGTCCAACTGACCGGGCGGCACGCGGCGCGGGTCGTGGGCGCGCACCAGGGCCAGCACGCGGGCGATGTCGGTGGGTGCGATGTCGGCGGTGACGGCCACCGTGGGTTCGTCCTGCAGCACGCCCCGGGCCAGCAGCCAGGCACCGGTCGGCACGGCGGCGCACAGCAGACCGGCAAGTCCTGCCCGCAGGACGATCAGGCGCAAACGGGGCGTCAGGCGGGGCGTCAAGCGTGGCGTCAAGCGCGACATCAACCAAGGTTTCAACATGCTCGCAGTTTGACAGTTTGGCGCCCGCTGCATCGGCCGTTCAGGCAGGCCTCCGAGGCATAATTACTGATCGCTCTTTCGGAGAGACCGCTTGGACCCGAGTCACCCTCGGTGACCGTCCTCCCGGGCCCAGTGCTGCTGGCCGGGCTGAGACGGAACCCGACCATCCGCCCACCCGCGCTTCACCTGCGCTTCATCTGCGCGTACACCGCCCGCTGCCGTCCCGGCAGCCGCAGCGCTGCCGAAAGCTAGCCGATGCTGAACGTCTTCACGCTGGTCAATGGCCGGCTGTTCCAGGAAGAGATCGATACCCCCGGTGCGCTGACCAACCTGCAGCCGGTGTGGGTCGATCTGGAAAGCCCGACCCGCGAAGAGAAGGGCTGGATCCAGCAGCACTTCGGCCTGAACATCCCGAACGACGCGGTCGATGACGACCTGGAAGAGTCGGCCCGCTTCTACGAGGAAGACAACGGCGAACTGCACATCCGTTCCGACTTCCTGATCGACGCCCGCGACAGCACCGAAGACGGCGAAACCGAGCCCTCGCGCAACGTCCGCGTGGCCTTCATCCTGTCGAAGAACGTGCTGTTCTCCATCCACGACGAAGACCTGCCGGTGTTCCGCCTGCTGCGGCTGCGCGCGCGGCGCATTCCGGCCCTGATCGAAGACGCGAAAGACGTGCTGCTGAAGCTGTACGACGCCGACGCGGAATATTCGGCCGATGCATTGGAAGGAATCTACGACGGCCTGGAAAAGGTCAGCGCCCGCGTGCTGACGCAGGACGTGAACGACCAGGTGGCCGGCGCCGCGCTGACCGCCATTGCGCGCGAGGAAGACCTGAACGGCCGCATCCGCCGCAACGTGATGGACACCCGTCGCGCGCTGAGCTTCATGATGCGCAGCCGCATGCTGAATGCGGAACAGTTCGAAGAGGCGCGGCAGATCCTGCGCGACATCGATTCACTGGATTCACACACCGCTTTCCTGTTCGACAAGATCAACTTCCTGATGGACGCCACGGTGGGTTTCATCAACATCAACCAGAACAAGATCATCAAGATCTTCTCGGTGGCCAGCGTGGCGCTGCTGCCGCCGACGCTGATCGCCAGCATCTACGGCATGAACTTCAAGCTGATCCCTGAACTGCAGTGGGACTACGGCTATTTGTATGCATTGGGCCTGATGCTGGCTTCGGTGGCCGCGCCCTTCATCTATTTCCGCCGCAAGGGTTGGTTGCGTTAGCGACACGACATCACGCTTGTTGCCGGCAATACGCACCCATGGGGATGCGTCAGCCGGGAACCGTGGTGTAACCTCGCAGCGCCATGGCGGACGGCCTGGCTACAACAAGCCGGGATCGGGAAGATCATGCAAAACACAAGCAAGAAAATCGGCAAATTGGCGGTTTGGGGCCGTGTAGCGGTGTTGGCGAGCGGCCTGTTGGCCGCGCAAGGCGCCTTGGCGCAGTTCAGCATGGTGCCCGCCCCTTTGTGCGCGCCGCCGCGCGATTCCGCCAACGACGTCGAGCAGGAATACCGCATCGACGCGGCCCGCCACCTGTACTCCTGCTACCCGATGCGCGTCTACCGCGGCAAGCTGCAGCCCCTGCTGTACGGCGTGATGATGGTGGAGACCGAGATCGACGCCACCGGCAAGGTGGTCGATATCCATGTGGTGCGCAAACCGGCCGCTGACGAGGTGGCGCCCTGGGTGCTGGCCATGATCCGCCGCGCTGCGCCTTACCCGGCGCCCGTCAAGATGGCCGGTGGCACCATCAAGTTCACCGAAGTCTTCTTTGTCGACAAGAGCGGCCTGTTCCAGACCATGTCGCTGACCGAAGGCCAGAAATAGCGCTGCAGCGCAGGCGCCGCCACGGCGTTCAGCTACCCGCCCGGCGCTTCAGCCAGCGCATCAAACTGCCCACCACGGGCAGTTTTTCATACAGCTCCTCGGCCACGTCCCAGTAGTCGCGGTGCAGGCTGATGCGCCCGTCGGCCGCCAACTTCAAATGCGAGCCACCGCGCACGGTCTGCTCGTCGCGGTTGAAGCGGCGCATGCGGAAGACGAAGTCCCAGGTCAGGAAGCACTGGTCGCCTTGCGCCACCACGTCGCGGATGACGAAGCGCGGCGCATCCAGCGTGGCGTACATGTGCTCGAACACCGCACGGATGGCTGGCACGCCCTGCACCTCGTTGAACGGGTCCTTGAAGCAGGCGTCGGCGGTGTAGATCTCGCCCAGCCTGTGCAGGTTGGCCGGGTTCAGCTCTTCGAACGCCTGCACGATGCGGGTGACGCGCGTGTCGGCGGCGGCCAGCGGCACGCCGGCCATCACAGGCCCGTCGAGCGGCTGACGGCCGCGAAGTAGGCGCTGTAGGGCAGGTGGCGCATCGCCTTCAGCCACAGCGTGAAGCGCTTGGGAAAGTGGATCTCGAAAGCGCCTGCGCGCCAGCCGGCCAGGATGTCGGTGGCGGCCTGTTCGGGCGTGATGAGTGCCGGCATCTTGAATTCGTTTTGCGCGGTCAGCGGTGTTTC
>JANPHI010000225.1:0-8180 GCA_031424355.1 Betaproteobacteria bacterium | reverse complement strand
GCGCCGGCACGCGGCCGTAGCCCTGTTCGACGGCCGCCCGGGCCGCCGCCACCGCCGCGCCGCGCTGGCTGCTGTCAGACGCCAAGCCCTGCAGGTAGGCCTGCACGGCGTCCAGCGGGTGGTGAGCGGGCATCTGCGCTGGGCGGGCCGCTGCGGCCCGTGCCAGGGCCGCTGCGGCGCCGGGGTCGCGCATCAGCACCAGGGTGGTGGCCAGGTCCAGCCGGGCCTGCCAGATCTGGGGCACGGTCTTGTCGGGGCTGGTGTCCAGCAGTGCAACACGCTGGGCCAACAGCCGGGCGCTGCCGGGCCAGTCGCCCTGGGCGCGCAGCAGTTCACCCTCGGCCTGTGCGACCCGGCTGTCCATCCAGATGTTCTCGGCCAGATGCAGCTCGGCGTCGCCACGCAGGCCCTGGATCGCGGCGCCAGCCAGCGGCAAGTCGTCCAGCAACAAGCCGGTGCGCGCCAGCGACAGCCAGGCTTCGGCACGGCGCAGGGCGCCGAGCTGGCAGCCGTCGGCCTGCACCTCGGCCAGCAGGCCGTGGGCCTCGGCCCGCAAGGCCGCCGGCAGCGCGTCATGGGCCAACGCGCGGGCCAGCAGCAGCGCCGCGCGCGAGGCCGCCAGCGCCTGCTTGGGCGTGCCGTTGTTGCCGGCCACGAAGGCTTCGCGGTCGGCCAGCAGGCGCCTGAACTCAGCCCGGTCCGCGTGGTAGCGGGCCATCTCCGGGTACAGGAAAGCCCGCGTGGCGCTGCCCACGCCGTGCAGGCGGTCCATCTCGGCGGCCAGCGCCTGGTGGCGTTCTTCGATGCGGTCGTAGTCGCCCAGGCGGATCTGCATCGCCCAGGTGTTGCGGCGCAGGGCCAGCGCGTGGCGCAGGTTGTCGGTCGAGGCCTGGGCCTGGGCGGTTTCGGTCTGGCGCAGTTCGGCCAGCGCGTCGCTCAAACGGCCCTGAGCCGCGTAGAGGACCGAGACGAAGTTGTGGTGAAACGCGCGATCGAAACTGCCCGGCGGGTAGCGGCTGTCGGTCAGTTCACCGGCCTGCTGCAAGGTCTGTTCGGCGGCCTGCAGCCGGCCGGTTTTCATCTGTGCGTCGGCCAGCACCACCAGCAATTCGCGCATGTTCTCCGAGCGCGGCCCGTACCGGCGCGCGATGCGCGGCTGCAGCGGCACCAGCTGGGTGATCACGCCGTCCCAGGGGCCTGTGGGGGTGTAGATCTGCGCCAGCTTGAGCCGCGCAGTGATGGTGCGCGGGTCGTCTTCGCCATAAGCCTGGGCGGTCAGCGCGATCCACTCTTCAGCCAACGGGCCAGCCAGGTCGTAGCGGCTCAGGCCTTCGTAGGTCTTGCTCAGCACTTCCAGCAGGCGCGCCTTGGTGGCCGGTTCGTCCTTGAACTTCTCGCCCAGTTCCTGCCGGCTTTTCTCCAGCAACTGCAAGACATTGGGCGACGCACCGCCATGCCGGTCGGGGCTGGCGCTGCCCAGCAGGTCGGTCAGGTACAGCGTCACCTGGTCGGACTGCCGGGCCGCCGCTTCGGCGCGCTGCCACTGCGCGAGGCTGACCGCCAGGCCGGCCAGCACCGCCGCCGCCAGGCCGCCGGACAGGCCGGCCGCCAGCGCATGGCGGCGCAGCCACAGCGCCGTGCGGTGGCGCCAGTCGTCGCGGCGGGCTGCCACCGGGCGGTGGGCCAGCCAGCGCCGCAGGTCGGCGACCAACTCGGCCACGCTGCCGTAGCGCTCGGCCGGCTGCTTGCGCAGGGCCTTGGCGACGATGGCTTCCAGGTCGCCGCGCCCGCGGTGGAAGTCGGCGGGGCGCAGCGCCTGCTGCGCGGGGCCGGCGGCGGCCAGCTGCCCCAGTCGCGGCGCGTCCTGGTGCAGCAGCGCGCGTTCCTGCGCGGCCCGGCCGCCCGTCACGCTGCTGAAAGGCAGTGCGCCGGCCAGCATCTCGTAGAGCAGCACGCCCAAGGCGTAGACGTCGGCCGCCACGCCGACCGCATCACCACCCAGCTGTTCGGGCGCGGCGTAGGCCAGCGTCAGGCCTCGGCCGCTCAGGCGGGTCAGCTGGCCCGGGTCGTCGTCGTCCAGCAGGCCGGCAATGCCGAAGTCCAGCACCTTGGGTTCGCCGTCGTCGCCGACCATCACGTTCGATGGCTTCAGGTCGCGGTGCACCACCAGCTGCGCGTGCGCATGCTGCACGGCCAGCGCCACGCGCACCAGCAGCGCCACGCGCGCGGCCACCGTCGGGCATGCGGTGCGCACGAAGTCGCTGAGGTTGCGGCCGGCCACGTGTTCCAGCACCAGGAAGGGCATGCCGGCTTCGATGCCGGCGTCCAGCAGCTTGGCAATGCCCGGGTGGTTCAGCCGCGCCAGCACCGTGCGTTCGCGCGCGAAACGCGCCGACAGCGAGGCGGCTTGCAGGTCGCTGCGCAGCAGCTTGACGGCCACGTCCTGCTGGTACAGCCCGTCGGCCCGCCGCGCCAGCCAGACCTGGCCCATGCCGCCTGCGCCGATGGGGCGCAGCAGCTGCCAGGCGCCCAGGCGCAGGTCGGCCAGTTCGGGCGCGGGCGCGGCCTGACCTTCATGCTGCAAGGCTTGCTGCAGCAGGGCGTCGAAGCGGGGCGGGGTGGCGGGCGGTGTGTCGTCAGCCGGCCGGGCTGCGGCCAGCATGCGCTGCAGTTGCGCGGCCAGCGGCGCGTCGTTGGCGGTCAGCGCGGCCAGCCAGGGTTGCAGCGCATCGGCGGGCAAGTCCAGGGCTTCGTCGAGCAGCACTGACAAGCGCTGCCAGCGCCCGGCGTCCAGCGCCGGTGGGGTCTCAGCCATGCATCAGCGAAATCAGTACACGGTGGACGCGCTGTCGCCGAGCAGCTCGCTCATCAACGCACGGGCCTTGACCAGGTCGCGCTCGACGGTGCGGCGCGATACCCCGCGCAGCCGTGCCACTTCGTCCAGCGGCGTGCCGGCGTAGCTGACCATCTCCAGCAGTTCGTACAGGCCGTGGTCGAGCTGCTGCATCTGCACCAGCGCACGGTCCAGCGCGATGAGGTCGACCGCCGAACTGAGCGGTGCCTCGACACCGTCAGCGGCCGACAGCGTCAGCATCGCGCCGGCTGCGGCGCCACCGCGCTTGTCGGCCGATACCGCCCGCACGTGGTCCACCACCACCGAGCGCAACACCCGCCCGACATAGCTGAAGAACTGCCCGCGTGAGGCGCCCTGCAGGCCTTCGCTGTCGGCCATGCGCAGAAAGCTTTCGTGGACCAGTGCCGTGGTGTTCAAGCCGTGGCGGTCGCCGGACTGCGCCAGCCGGGCGCGCGCCGCGCGCTTGATCTCGGGGTAGAGCCGCGAGAACAGTGCATTGGCCGCGCCGTCTTCGCCCGACGAGGCGCGCTGCAGCAGTTCGGTGACGGAGGGGTCGGTAGCGGCTGGGGGCGTCAAGGCAGCGCGGGGCAAGGTCATAGGCCGGCCGATTATGGGGACGCACCCACCCCTTGGTCGGGGGGTGTGCTGCGCCAGGGCTGTCGGTGGCTGTCGCAGTGGCGAAGCGAAAGCGTCTGACCGAAGAGGCAGGCGCACAAAGCGCCGCCCGCGCACGCCAGGCGTCACCACTCCAGCGAGGACCGAACCATGAACAGCACCCGCACCCAACCCGCCCGCCTCAACCCGGCGACCCTCACAGGACGCCGCCTGCCGGTGGCCCTGGCCATCGCAGCCCTGGCGGCCGGCCTGGCCGGGCCCGCCCATGCTGTCGTGGTCACCTGGACGGGCGCGGGCCCTGACAGCAGCTGGTCGAGGAATGTCAACTGGTCCAGCGGCAAGCCCCCATTGAACGGCGACAGCCTGGTTTTCCAGGGCAACCGCGGCCTGGCAGCCGTGAACAACATCGGCAACCTGAGCGTTGCCGGCATCGAATTCGGCGCCGGCGCCAGCGCGTTCACCCTGAGCGGCAACAGCTTCACCTCGCTCGGCGGCATCCTGAACAGCAGCAGCAGCCTGCAGACCATCAGCATGGGCGTTGCGCTCGGCGCAAACCAGGCCTGGGATGGCGGCAGTGCGGGCATGGTCTTCAACGGCGTGATCACCACCAATGACCAAGACCTGAATTTGGTCAACAAAGTGACCGTCAACGAGACCTCCAACGAACCCTGGAGGGTGGCGTCGACGGGTGACGCGTGGCTCACGATCCGGGGGGCACAACTGAACACCGGCATGACCTTGGTCGGCGACGGCGCAGCCGGCTTCGGGCATGTCGCCATCAGCGACGCGACATCCAGCTGGACGGTGGGCGGTGGCACCGGCACCCTTGTCATCGGCAGAGCCGGCAGTGCGCAGCTGACCATGAGCGGCGGCCAGTTGAAGACCGGCGACACGTATATCGCCGGCTACTACGACAACCATCCCTCCAACAGTGGTTTGGTCAGGGTGGGCGCAGACGGCGCGGTCGGTACGAAATGGACGTCGACCGGCACCATCACCGTCGGCAGTTCGTCGACCACCTCGAACGCCACCTTGACGGTGGAGCAGGGCGGCGCGGTCAGCAGCGTCCGCGGGCGCATCGGCGTGTTCAGCGGCGGCGGCGGGGCGGCAAGCGTGGGTCGGACCAGCCTCCTGGACGGCAGCCAAGCCAGCTGGACCATCGCCAACGGCCTGGAAATCGGCGTGGAAGGCACGGGCACGCTCAGCGTCAACAGTGGCGGCAAGGTCAGCAGCGGCTCGGTGTGGATCGGCGGCAGCAGCTTCGCAACAGGCGCCAGCGGCGTCGGTGTCCTGTCGGTCAATGGCACCGGCGCTTCGTTCAGCACGGGCGACTTCCATGTCGGCTACCGCGGCACAGGCAGCCTGAACCTGACCAACGGCGCCAGCGTGGTGGCCTTGAGCAGTACCGTCGGCGAGAAGGCCGGCAGCGTGGGCACGGTCAGCGTCAGCGGCGCGCAGTCCGTCTGGACGACCAGCGGCGACTTGAACGTGGGTGGGGTCGGCATCGGCAACCTGACGGTCTCGGCCGGTGGCGCGGTCACCAGTGGCGACGCCTACATCGGGCGCGATGCCATCGGGGTGGCCAGCGTCAGCACGGCGCTGGTCAGCGGCGCTGGATCGACCTGGGCCACCGGCGGCAACCTCTACGTGAACAACGGTTCGCTGCTCGTGGACAACGGTGCCGTGGTGTCGGTCGTCGCCGCCGGGGTTGGTGGGTACGCCCAGGGCGGCGGCAGCATCACCGTTCAGGGTGCGGGCTCGCAGTTCAACGCCAGCAACGGGATCTTTCTTGCCACCAACGAATTGGGCGGAACGGGCGGCAGCCTCACGCTGCTGGCCGGCAGCAGCGTCACCACACCGGGCGTTCTGCTCGGCCCACAGGGGAGCTTGAACCTCAAGGGCGGCACGCTGAGCCTGCTTCAGTCGACCGATTCCACCAGCAGCGGCACGTTCACGTGGACCGGCGGTACGCTGCACGTCAGCGGCGACGCCAGCTTTGGCGACGGCACGCTGCTGCACAACAGCAGAATGCTGTCCACCGGCATGACGCTGGCCGTGGACGGCATGCTGAACCTCAGCGATGCCACCGTGCTGACCATGAACGGCGGCCAGCTGCAGGGCGGCACCATCAACCTGTTGGGCGTGACGAGCGTCGGCGCGGGCAGCACCATCGCCACGGCCACGCGGCTGAGCAACTTCGGCAGCCTACAGCTGGCCGGCGGCACGCTCAGCGGCACTGGCATCCTCTACAACGCGGCGGCGATGACGGGCTACGGCCGCATCGACGGCAGTGGCGGCTTCACCAACGGCGGGCTGATCACGCAGTCCGGCGGCAACCTGGTGCTGACCAACACCGGCAACAACGTCAACCTGGGCACCTGGGTCGGGCTGGCCGGGCGCCAGCTGGACATCAGCGGCACCGACCTGTCCAACCAGGGCTTGGTCCAGCTGAACGGCGGCAGCGTCGTGGGCAGCGGTGCGCTGGTCAACACGCCGCTGGGCACCGTCAGCGGCAGCGGGCGCATCGACAGCATCTTCTTCAACCAGGGCAGCCTGGTGGTCGATGCCGGCCTGACGCAGATCACCAACAGCTTCACCAACCAGGGCCAGATCCTGCTGGGCGCCAACAGCGCCACGCTGTCCGGCGGCCAGATCGGCAACCACGGCCTGATCCAGGGCTGGGGCAAGATCAACAGCAACATCTCCAACATCGACGTCAAGGGCGTCATCGAAGCCCAGGGCGGCACGCTGACGCTGGCCGGCCTGATCGTCAGCCCGAACGCCGGCAGCCTGATCGCCGGCAGCAGCGCCAAGCTGCTGGTCACCCAGGGCCTGGCCAGCAACGCCGGGCAGGTGCAACTGGCCGGCGGCACCTTCGACAACAACGGCAAGGTGATGACCAACACGACGGCCGGCGTCATCAGTGGCTACGGCACGCTGCGCAGCGGGCTGCTGACGCAGAACGGCCAGATCCAGTTCAGCGGCGGCGCGGCGGTGCCGACCTCGGTCTACAGCAGCATCCTGGCCACGGCCGGCAGCAAGACCATCTTGTCGGGCAACAGCAACGCCACTTTCTACAACACCGTCGACGTGCAGAGCGGCGCGGAATTGCGCATCTCCGGCGGCTCGGTGGCCACCTTCTTCGGCCTGGTGCAGCAGCGCACCGGCGCGCAGTTCACCGGTACCGGCACCAAGCGCTTCGAAGGCGGCATCTCGGTTGGCGCGTCGCCGGGCCTGGGCACCGACGAAGGCGATGTCGAGTTCGGCGAGAGCAACGTCTACCTGGCCGAGATCGGCGGCATCACCGCCTGCACGCTGGCCTGCGGCACCGATCCGGTGGTCACCAACAGCAGCTTCGACAAGTACATCGTCGGCGGCCAGTTGAGCCTGGGCGGCACGCTGAAGCTGGTGTCGTGGAACGGCTTCGTGGCGCAGGCCGGGCAGCAGTTCGACCTGCTGGACTGGGGCACGGTTGCCGGCAGCTTCGCCAGCATCGACGCCAGCGGTTTCACGTTGGCAGCAGGCACCACGTTGGACCTCAGCCAGCTGGGCATCACCGGCACCATTTCGGTCACGGCGGTGCCCGAGCCGGGCAGCCTGGCCTTGCTGCTGGCCGGCCTGCTGGGCGTGGGCCGCATCGTCAGCCGCCGGGCGAAGGCCGACTGACAATACTGCGCATGAACCAACTGAAAATCTGGGCGGCCGCAGCCGTCCTGTTGACCTTGACCAGCGCTTCGCAAGCCACGCTGGTGAACCTGGGCGACGGCACGGTGAAAGACACCGTCAGCAACCTGATCTGGCTGCGCAACTGGAACGTCAACGGCACGCACAACTGGGCCACGCAGATGGCCTGGGCCGACAACCTGGCGTTTGCCGGCAGCAGCGACTGGGTGCTGCCCAGCATCAACCAGTACGACACCCTGTTCGCCCATGCCGGCGAGGCGGGCTTCTACAGTGCGTTCAACAACATTTCGGGCGGCTACTACTGGTCGCGCACGGAAATAGCGGCGGGTGTCAGCGCCTTCGTCTTCGACTCCGGCTTCGGTCTGCAGGAATGCACCAACGAAAGCACCTGCCTGTTGTCGGCCGTGGCCGTGCGCCCCGCTGATGTGGCGGTGGCTGTGCCGGAACCCCAGACGCTGGCGCTGGCCCTGCTGGCGCTGGCTGCCATGGCCGTGGCGCGCAGAACGCGGGGCTAGGGGACTCCCCCGAGCCAGGCCCGCCAGCGCGCGGCCTAGCATCGGCCAGCCCGCAGCGCCCCCGCTGCGTGGCAGATGCTGGGAACCCGCGCATGAAGCAACTGTCTGGCCTGGACGCCACCTTCCTGTTCCTCGAAACGCCCGAGATGCCGATGCACGTCGGCGCCTTGCACGTCTTCGAGCTGCCGGCCGGCTACAAGGGCAAGTTCATCACCGCGCTGCGCAAGCACGTCGCATCGCGCCTGCCGGTGCTGATGCCGCTGCGGCGCAAGGTGTGGTGGATGCCGCTGAACCTGGCCAACCCGGCCTGGGTCGACGCCGAGCCCGATTTGAAGCAGCACATCGTCGAGATCAAGTTGCCGGCCGGTTCCGGCATGCCCGAACTGGAAGCGGCGGTGTCCAAGCTGCACCCGGTGCTGCTGGACCGCAAGAAGCCGCTGTGGAAGTTCCACGTCTTCGAAGGCCTGGCGCCGTCACCCGAGGGCCGCAAGCGCGTGGCCATGTACACGCAG
>JANPHI010000224.1:0-5487 GCA_031424355.1 Betaproteobacteria bacterium | reverse complement strand
AGAGGCCGCGAGGCTTGTAGCAGAAGTGTTTGCGCATCCCTTTTACGCGCTGTGCGTCTGGCACCACTGGGTCGGCGGCATCGTGGCCGCCTACGCCGCGCTGCAGCGCGGTGATGAAGCCGACGCGTTGCAGCGCCTGCGCGTGGCACTGGTGGCGGCGAAGACCCACGGCTACCGCCATGGCCCGATGCTGTACGCCGCCAGCGGCATGATGCCGCGCCTTGCCGCGCTGGCCTTGACGCATGGCATCCACGCCGATGTGGTGCGTGACATCGTGCTGCGGCATGACTTGGCGGCGCCACTCGGCGCAGGCGATCGCTGGCCGTGGGCAGTGACGATCCGTGCGCTGGGCGGCTGGCACATCGAACGTGCCGACGGCCCCATGCCCAGCAGCCGCAAGGAAAGCCGCCGCCTGTTGGAACTGCTGCAACTGCTAGTGGCACACGGCAGCGCGCCGGTGCCGCAAGATGTCCTGATCGATGCACTCTGGCCCGACGCTGAAGGCGACGCCGCGCGCAATGCGCTGGACAACGCGCTTCACCGCCTGCGCAAGTGGCTGGGCGGCGACGACCGCATCCTGCTGCGCCAGGGTGCGCTCGGCCTGAACAGCGCGCGCTGCTGGACTGACGTGGCCGCGCTCGAAGTTGCGATGAATCTTGCGCTAGGCGATGCTTCCGCCCCGCAACGCGTGCTGCTGCCGCCTTCCTGGCGAAAGTTGTACGCAGGCCCGCTGCTGCCGGGCAATGAAGCACCCGTCGTGGCGGCGCGCCGCTCAGCGCTGCACCGCCGCGCGCAGCGGGCGCTGGCCGATTCTGGCGAATCGCTACCCGATCTCTAGGTTGGTCCCGTGCAGACTGGCTGCCGGCGTCGATCCTCGGCGCAGCCAGGAGATGACATGACGGACCCCTTCAACCCTTCGCGGCGCGATCTGCTGTGCCGCGCCACCGCACTGTCTGCTGCACTGTCTGCCGCACTGCCTGCCACGTTGGCGGCCACGGGCCTGGCACACGCGCAAACGGCGGCGCCCGCCAGCGTCGCACCGCTGCGCATCCTGTGCACCGCACCCGGCGGCACCGTGCCCGACATCGTCGCCCGCCGCTACGCAGAGCAACTCTCGGCGCGCTACCCCGGCGGCGTCATGGTCGACAACCGCGCCGGCGCTGCCGGCCGCATCGCCGTGGCCGCACTCAAACAAGCTGCGCCCGACGGCAACACCTGGTTGCTGGCACAAGGGGCTGTGGCCACCGTCTACCCGCACCTGTACGACAAACTGGCCTATGAACCGGTGGCCGATTTGCGACCGCTGTCGATGGCCTCCGAAGCCGTGCTCGGCGTGGCCGTGGGGCCTGCGGTGCCGGACAGCGTGGCCACACTGGCGCTGCTGGTTGAGTGGCTGCGCAGCCATCCCGCGCAGGCCAACTACGGTTCACCCGGGGTCGGCACGCTGCCGCACCTGCTGGTGGCGCTGCTGGCGAACGAAGCGCGACTCGACTTGACGCATGTGCCCTATGCCGGCGGACCGCCCGCGCTGGTGGACCTGATGTCGGGCCGGCTGTCGGTTGTGGCTTTGCCAGAAGGCCTGCTGCGTCCGCTGCAGGCTGCCGGCAAGCTGCGCGTGCTGGCGACCTCGGGCTCGGCGCGCAGCAGCTTCCTGCCCGGCGTGGCCAGCGTGGCTGAGCAGGGCTACCCCAAGCTCGTGATGCGCGAATGGTTTGCGTTTTTCATGCCCGCTGGCGCCACAGCGTTGGCGCTGGAGGCTGCGTCGCAGACTGTCCGCCAAGCCGCGCTGCAACCGTCGCTGCGCGCCGCGCTGGGTGAGTCCGGCATGCTGGCGGTCAGCAGCAGCCCGGCAGAACTGGCCGAGCGCATCGCGGCAGAGCAGCCTTTCTGGCGCGGCGTGCTCGGCGCCACCGGCATCCGGGCCGAATGATGGCCGCGACGCTGGACCCGCCAAGCGATGCGGCGCAAGCCTGGGACGCCGCCGCTGCCGGCTGGGACCGCCACAGCGGGCTGATCCGCACCTGGCTGCTGGCACCCACTGCCGCCATGCTGGACGCCGCCGGCGTGCGCGCTGGCAGCCGCGTGCTGGATGTGGCTGCGGGTGCGGGCGACCAGAGCTTGGACATCGCGGCGCGCGTGGGTTTGCACGGCCGGCTGCTCATCACCGACCTCTCGGCCGGCATCTTGGCGCTGGCTGAACAGAAGCTGCGCGCTGCGGGCTACATGCAGGTTGAAGCCCGGCGTGCTGACGCGCAGTATCTGAACATGCGGGGTGCCGATTTTGACGCCGCCGTCTGCCGCCTGGGCCTCATGTTCTGCACTTCCCCGCTGCTGGCGCTGCAGGGCATCCACGAGGCCCTGGTGCCTGGCGGCCGTTTCAGCGGCCTCGTGTTTGCTGGCCCCGAGCGCAACCCGTGCATCGCCACGCTGGGCGCCACGGCAATGCGGCACGCCGGTCTGGCGAGCACATCGCCCTTCAAACCCGGCACGCTTATGAGCCTGGGGCAGCCAGGGTTGATGCACAGCCTGCTTGCGGCAGCCGGCTTCGTCGACCTTGACGTTCGCGCACTGGATGCCCCGATGCGCTTGCCTTCCGTCAAGCACTACCTGAGCTTTGTGCAGACGGCGGGCCTGCCCATCATGGCCATCCTGGCGCCGCTGCCGGCGGCCGTGCAAGCGGCGGCATGGCAGGACATTGAAGCGCAGTTGCTGCGCTTCAACACAGCCGATGAATGGGTCGGCCAGAACGAGCTGCTGCTGTGCACGGCCAGGCGTCCCGTATATGGCAGTGTCGAGTCGCACTGAATTGATCCAATCGCTTTACCGAAGAAGGAGTCCGCCATGACCACAGCATGCGGATCCAATCCCGAACTACCGGTTCCGGGCGGTGATTTCGTGCAGCCCACCGGCTGGTATGGGTCGCGAAGAGCCGGTCGCCCTGGCGGTGAGGAGTCGTTCGGCCCCTCGTCTGGGTCACCGCTGCCGAGTGGCCGCTGCTGAAGGTGCAGCGGTCGGTCACCTCGCGGGAAGACGAATGGCAGGTACCGGCGAGGCCTGTCGTTCAGTCGCCGAAACCGACCGACCGCACCCAGTCTGGAGCCGTCCTTGCAACGGCGGGACCGCGGACTGAAGTACTGGCCAAACCGAAGGCGCTCGGTAGGCAAGGAATCAGCGAGACCGTTCTCTATCGCCCAGTCGCTGAGGACCAACCTGCAGTGTTTTCTCATGCGTTCGAGGTGCCCGTGCGTCATACACAGGCACTTTGAACCGCTCGCCCCGTGAGGCTCTCTTTGCGCCTTCGGCGGTCAGCGCGACCCGAACCTGGCCTCGAAGCTCAGGGGACACTTTCCCATCAGCGAGTGCTTTCTCGATTGCAGCGGCAAGTAGGCGTTGGCCCACTGCCTCTGACTGGTCTCGATCGGCGCCGACGCTCCCGACTTGAAGCGACCGCACCTTTTCATGGCTGGTACTCGGCTTGCTCTGCGCGGGCAGGTCCTGACTGACTTGAAGTCGAACCCGCTCTTTGGTGGCCGCCTCTTGGTCGGCGATGGTCGGTGTGTGGCCAACCGGCTTCAGCCCCTGCGCGGTGGCGGCAATCCAGCCTTGCCGGGCGAACTCTGGCGAGCCGCTAAGGCGCACGGTCTGCCAGCCTCGTTCTGCGGCCCGGTCCACCATGGCTTTGATGGCCGCAGGGCTTTCGGTGCTGGTGGTGATGCTCTGCAGCTTGTCCGTGAAGGCGACTTTGCCGGCCTGGTCACGGAAGTGATAGGCCTGCTCGATCAGTCCGGTGCGCTGGATGTTGAACCGGTCTTCGAGCGGGGGTATCGCGCGGCGCTTACTGGCTGCGTCGCCTTCTGAGCGCATCGCGTTCGTGTTCTCGCCCGTTTTCTCGGCAGGCGGTCCGCCGTTTTGCTTCTCGATGGAAGGTGACGAACTGGGCTGGCTTTCCTGGCCCCTTGATTCAGCCGCAGGGTTCCGCCAGGAGAGTTCGGGTCGCCCATCAGCGCCCGGCGTTACCCACTCGGCGGTCTCCCGCTCAAATGTGGCTCGATAGGCATCCACCTTCAGGCTGTCTGAAACCAGCGCCTTCGAATCACCAGCGCGCGGGTGTGGTGGGGACCCATCTATGAGCAACAGATCGCGGCTGTCTTTGCTAGCCAGGCGATCGAGAGCAGGGCCCTTCAGGTCACTGGCCGTGAGGCCAGCCCCTGCCAACGCCTCATACCGTGCCGCAATGTTGTCGGCTGCATCGTCTCGCCGGCTCCCAAACTCCAGGGCCTTTCGGGCGTCCTTGTTAGCCGATCGCAGCTGATCGTCTGCGAACTGCCTCTCCGCCAAGGCTGCATAGGGCGGTGAAACCTCCTTGAGTGCGGCCCTGTAGGCTGGCTGCTGATCCGCTGTGTCGCCCAAAACAGTGGCTGCCCTTGCTTGAATACCCTTGTCGGTGAAGCTGTCCAAAGCTACTGCGTCCAGGGCGGCGGCTACGCGCGAAGCCGGCTGACCAAGAGAGCCAGCTGGCAGGGCCTGAAGCGCTTCATGCCGGCCTTCGATGGCCTTTAGCGCCTTTCTGTCGGCTTGCGCGGTAAGTGGGGTCCGTCGTGCTGCGCCGTCCGGAGCTGGGCCGCTGTCCCGGGTCGGCTTTGGAACAGATGCGGCGGCAGGCTTTCCGGCTCTTGCGTCGGGTTCCTCGGAGGTGGATTCCATTACAAGCTCGCCGCAGTTGTCGCCTTGCTCTGCACGGTGCGGTTGGGCAAGCTGACCAACACCGGTGCTGCCGCGTAGAACTCCAGCTCCACACGCCGGCTATTTGCACGCTCAGCGGGTTTGATTCCTGCAAGACCGTCACCTGCGCCTTGCCAGGTCAGGCGCAGCTTGTCCCGGGGTACACCCGCCTGGTGCAGGAACTCTGCTGCTGCCTCTGCGCGTCGGCGGGCCAGTGCAGTTTCTTGGAGTGATTCACCGGTGGCATCGGTGCGCCCGCGGATCATGATCAGCTTCGCTTCGGTGGCCTGTTGAATCAGAAGGGCTGCGGCGGCGGGATCCACGTCCCAGGTGGCGGAGCCCAGACCAAAGTGCGCGATGGCTACCCGGTTGCCAGAGGCATTGGCTTGGTGTTCAGTTCCTGTGTGGGCTGTGGTGGCACTCTTTGGTGGCGCGGCATCCGCGCAGGTGGGCGCTGCTGGCTGCAGTTGAAGCGTCGGCGGTACCGGCGGCAACCTGCTGACCGCAGCTACAAGCGCACCTGCACGCGCCATCTCTGAAACCAGCACCGTCGCCCGGCTCAAATCGCCCTGACAGGTCTTAAGCTCAACGACGGTCTTTGCGTTGACCGGGCGCCTTGTCGTTTCATCGACTGCTGGCGGCTGCGGTGGCGTGGAGCAAGCGGTGAGCAGTGCCGCGCCCAGGCCGAGGCTGACGAGCTGGCGCGCAACCGTCAGGGCTTTGCATGACGACCGGGAAGTGGACATGGGTGTCAGACGGCTCGCG
>JANPHI010000223.1:0-15492 GCA_031424355.1 Betaproteobacteria bacterium | reverse complement strand
CGCCAGCATGTTGAAGTCGGCGAACTGCATCGGGTAGTCGGCGTAGCGGCGCGGCATGCCGGCCAGACCCAGGAAGTGCATCGGGAAGAAGGTGACGTTGAAGAAGATCAACGAACCCCAGAAGTGGATCTTGCCGCGCGTTTCCGAATACATCACGCCGGTCCACTTCGGCGCCCAGTAGTAATAGCCGGCGAACATGGCGTACAGCGAGCCGGCCACCAACACATAGTGGAAGTGGGCCACGACGTAGTAGGTGTCCTGCAGCTGGATATCGATGGGCGCCATGGCCAGGATCAGGCCGGTGAAGCCGCCCATCGAGAACACGAACAGGAAACCGACAGCGAAGAGCATCGGCGTCTCGAAGGTCATCGAACCGCGCCACATGGTGGCGATCCAGTTGAAGACCTTCACACCCGTGGGCACCGCGATCAGCATGGTCGCGTACATGAAGAAGAGCTGGCCCGTCACCGGCATGCCCGTCGTGTACATGTGGTGGGCCCACACGATGAAGGACAGGATGGCGATGGACGAGGTGGCGTAGACCATCGAGGTGTAGCCGAACAGCTTCTTGCGCGCGAAGGCCGGGATGATGGCGCTGACGATGCCGAAGGCCGGCAAGATCATGATGTAGACCTCGGGGTGACCGAAGAACCAGAAGATGTGCTGGTACATGATCGGGTCACCGCCACCGGCGGGGTTGAAGAAGCTGGTGCCGAAGTGGCGGTCGGTCAGCGTCATCGTGATGGCACCGGCCAGCACCGGCATCACGGCGATCAGCAGGTAGGCGGTGATCAGCCAGGTCCAGCAGAACAGCGGCATCTTCATCAGCGTCATGCCCGGCGCGCGCATGTTCAGGATGGTGACGATGATGTTGATCGAACCCATGATGGACGAGGCGCCCATGATGTGCATCGCAAAGATGCCGGCGTCCATGCTGGGGCCCATCTGCAGGGTCAGCGGCGCGTAGAGCGTCCAGCCGGCCGCCGGCGCACCACCGGGCATGAAGAAAGAACCGACCAGCATCGTGGCGGCCGGGATCAGCAGCCAGAAGCTCAGGTTGTTCATTCGCGCGAAGGCCATGTCCGCCGCGCCGATCTGCAGCGGGATCATCCAGTTCGCGAAGCCCACGAAGGCCGGCATGATGGCGCCGAACACCATGATCAGGCCGTGCATGGTGGTGAACTGGTTGAACAGTTCGGGGTTGAAGAACTGCAGGCCGGGCTGGAACAGCTCGGTGCGGATCAACAGCGCCAGCACACCGCCCACCATCAGCATCGTGAAGCTGAACAGCAGGTACATCGTGCCGATGTCCTTGTGGTTGGTGGCGAACAGCCAACGGCGCCAGCCGTGCGGATGGCCGTGGTCGTGATCATGGTCGTCGGCGTGGCCAGCAACATGGCCGTGGGGGTCGAGAACTGCGCTCATGGGGGATCCTTTCGACGACGGCTTATTTGCGGGCCGCAACAACTTCGGACGGCTGCACGAGCTGCCCGGTCTTGTTGCTCCAGTTGTTCTTGGTGTAGGTGATGACGGCCGCCAGTTCGGTGTCCGACAGCGCCTTCCACGAGGGCATGGCGCCATTGTTCTGGCCGTTCAGCAGCACCGCGATCTGCTTGCCGTGGTCCGCGTCTTGCACCACGGCAGCACCGTCCAGCGGCTTGATCGGGCCGGCGCCCTTGCCGTCTGCTTTGTGGCAGGCGGCGCAATTGGCGGCATAGACCTTTTCGCCACGGGCAATCAGCTCGTCGAGCTTCCATTCCTTGCTCGGGTCGTCGGCCAGCGCGGCCATTTCCTTCTTCTTGCCATCGACCCACTTGGCGTAGTCGGCCTGGCTGACCACCTTCACGTGGATGGGCATGTAGGCGTGTTCCTTGCCGCACAATTCGGCGCACTGGCCGTAGAAGTCGCCGGTCTTTTCAGCGCGGAACCAGGTGTCGCGCACGAAGCCGGGGATGGCGTCCTGCTTGACGCCCAGCGCCGGCACCATCCAGGCGTGGATGACGTCGTTGGCGGTGGTGACGATGCGCACCTTCTTGTCCACCGGCACGACCAGCGGGTTATCGACTTTCAGCAGGTAATTATCGATGGCCGGCGGCTTGCCGCTGTTCGACATCTCGCGTTGTGCGGTGTCGAGCGTGGCCACGAAGGCGATGCCTTCGCCCTCACCCTTCAAGTAGTCGTAACCCCACTTCCACTGGTAACCCGTAGCCTTGATGGTGAGGTCGGCATTGCTGGTGTCCTTCATGGCCACCACGGTGCGGGTGGCCATCGCGCCCATGGCGATGACGATGACGAACGGCACGATGGTCCAGGCAATTTCGACCGCCACGCTTTCGTGGAAGTTCGCCGGCTTGTGGCCGAGCGATTTGCGGTGCTTCAGGATGGAATAGAACATCACACCAAAGACCGCCACGAAGATCAGCACGCAGATCACGAGCATGACGTTGTGCAGCCAGTGCTGCTGTTGGGCGATCTGGGTGACGCCCAGCGGGAGATCGAGTTGGCGCACGCCAGGGCCACCCGGCAAGTCGTTCACGGCCAGGGCCAGGCCTGATGTGAGCATCACGCCCAGACCCAGAGCGCCGTGTGCCAGGCGCTGCCGCAGGAGAGCTGTCGTCTTGAGCATCGTCTTCATCGTCTTCATTTCAGTTCGTATCGGTCTTGGCATCGGCCGGGGGCGCGGCGGGTGCTGGCGCCCGGCGCAAGGCCAGACGCAATTCACGCGCAAACGCACCACGGAGTTCAGGGCGCAGAAATCGGCCCACGCGCACCGATTGCCCGCGGCCACTCAGTTCGACCAGGGAACCCTGACCGGCGGCGGGTTCGATGGTCAGCCAGTCGGCCGCGAATTCGGTTCTGTGCACCCGGCTGCCGCTGCACTGTTCGACCTGCAGCGAACGACCAAGCAGGGTCACGGTTTCGTGGTCGGCGGCGTGGCGCGCGAAGACCAGCAGGGCAGCGCCCACCGCCAGCAATTCGAAGCCCGCAAAGGCCAGCACCAGCGTGGCGCCCTGGGTGAAAAACCCGGCCGCGATGGCCAGCGACACCACGCACAGCGACCCATAGACGAGCGCCAGCTGGCGCGGCGTGATGGAGCAATTGCGCAGCAGCCGCCATTGCAGTGCCCGGGTGGCGCTGGCGCCTTCGCCGACCAGAACCTCGCGCCCGAACAACCACGGCGTGCTGCGGGGCACTTCCGGTGGCATCGGCCAAGGGCTGGGGGCGAGTGTGGCGGTCATTCAGCGCGGGGAAATCGGGCGGGGCGGGATAGCCGTTCGGCGTGCGGCACAGAAACAATGGGCCGGGGCGGACAACATCGCGCGGCCTTGATCCTGCACAGCCTCAAATTCTATCGCAGGTGCAGCATTTCCAGTCGCTGGCTCAGCGCGCCGGACGCCCGGCGCGCACCATCGCGCGCAGGTCGTCCAGCGGAACCGCGGTTTCCGCAGCCAGGCGCGGCCGGGGCGCGGGGCGGAAGGCGTGGCCATAGACGACTTCGAAGTCCAGCGCGACGCGCCCGTCCGGGCCCTCAGCGGCTTGCAACTGGGCCAGCAGCCGGGCGCGCCAGCGGGGGGTGCGCAGGCCGTCCGGCCTCGCCAGCGCGACATTGCCGCCCAAGCCGCGCAATTCAGCCAAGGCCGCCTCGGCCGTCGGCCAGGTCAGCGTGATCTGTTCCTGGTCCATCACCGGGTCGGCAAAGCCGGCGTGCAACAACATGTCGCCCAGGTCGTGCATGTCCACGAAAGGCGCGAACGGTGTCGACCAGCCCTGCTGCGCATACAGCGTCCGCAAGCGGCCCAGCGTGCCGGGGCCCAGTGTCGAGAACATCAGGAAGCCATCGACGGCCAGCACGCGCTGCCAGCGTTGCATTTCAGCCTGCGGATCGGCCACGCCGTGCAAAACCATGTTGGCCCACAACAGCTGGCCCTGGCCCACGCCCACCTCGGCCGGCGTCAGGGCCAGGCTGCCGGCGCCGGACCAGCGCGCCGGTGACCACCAGGGCCGTTTCAACGCGGCGGCGGTGGCGTCGCGCCGCACCGCATCGGGCTCCACGGCGATCAGCCTGGCGTGGGGGTAGGCCTCGCGCAGCAAGGCGCTGCTGCCGCCGACGAAACTGCCCCAATCGATGACCGCAGCGGGCTGCAGCTTGACGATGGGCAGGCGCTCCACCATGCGCCGCGCCACTTCGCCGTGCAGCCAGGGTGGCGTGGCCGCCCGGTTCAGGCGGCGGGCCGCGCGCGCCAGGGCCACCGCGTCGAGCGGTCGGCCGGGGTTGCGCTCGCCGTGCTCGGGGGTCTCCATCGCTGGCCAGTATATTGATGCGATGGTCTTGTCCCTGTCCGCCAACCCGGCCCGGCGCGCCCTGCTGCCCAGCCAGTGCGAGGTCTGCCGCAGCTGGGCCGACGCCGCCTTGTGCGCCGCCTGCGTCGCCCGGTTTGCGGCCCCGCGCCCGCGCTGTGCGCGCTGCGGCCTGGGTCTGGGTGCGGCGGCAGCGGCCTGCGGCGTCTGCCTGCACGAACCGCCGCCTTTCGAGCGCACGGTCTGCGTCGCCGACTACGGTTTCCCCTGGGACCGCCTGATCGCCGACTTCAAATTCCACGGCCGCGCCGAGCTGGCTGGCGTGCTGGCAGAGCGGCTGGTGGTGGCGGTGCGTGAGGCCGAAGCGCCACGGCCGGACACCGTGGTGGCGGTGCCGATGTCGGCCGCCCGCCTGGCGCAGCGCGGCTACAACCAGGCCTGGGAACTGGCGCGCCGCGTCGCTGCGGCGCTGGCGGTGCCCGCGTCGGCCACGCTGCTGCAGCGGCCGGTGGACGCCGCGCACCAGATCGAACTGGGCCGCGCCGAACGCCAGCGCAACCTGCGCAATGCCTTCATGGTCGACCCGCCGCAGCGGGCCGCCGTGCAAGGCCGGCGCCTGGCCTTGGTGGACGACGTGATGACCACCGGCGCCACCGCCCACGCCGCCGCTGCGGCCCTGCTGCGCGCGGGCGCAGCGGCTGTCGATGTGTGGGTGCTGGCGCGCACGCCCGAGCACTGAAGGCCGCCATGTTCAACATCGTCCTGGTGGCGCCCGAAATCCCGCCCAACACCGGCAACGTCATCCGCCTGGCCGCCAACACCGGCTGCACCTTGCACCTGGTCGAACCGCTCGGCTTCGCGATGGAAGACAAGCAACTGCGCCGCGCCGGATTGGATTACCACGAGTACGCCGCCGTGCGCGTGCACGCCTCGTGGACGGCGCTGCTGCAAGCCGAAGCGCCCGACCCTGCGCGCTGTTTCGCCTTCACCACGCGGGGCAGCCAGCCCTTCGCGGCAGTGACCTGGCAAGCCGGCGACTGGTTGGTCTTCGGCAGCGAAACGGCGGGCCTGCCCGAGGCCGTGCGCGAAGATTTTGCCAGCGCGCAACGCGTGCGCCTGCCGATGCGCGCCGGCCAGCGCAGCCTGAACCTCAGCAATGCGGTGGCGGTGGCCGTGTTCGAAGCCTGGCGGCAGAACGGCTACGCGGGCGGCGGCTGAAGCGGCACCGGCAGCGCGCAGCGCCAGGACCCAGCGCGCGGCTTCAGGACTCGGACCGCGCCCCGCGCGACATCAGCCGAGCCACCGCTTCGGGCGGCGTGATGCGGCCCTGCAGCACGTCCACCACGGCCTGGGCGATCGGCATGTCCACACCCAGTTGCTGCGCGCGCGCCAGCACTGTGGGCGCCGACAACACCCCTTCGGCCACATGGCCCAGCGACCGCAGCACCTCATGCAGCGGCAGGCCCGCTGCGAGCAGCAGCCCGACGCGGCGGTTGCGCGACAGGTCGCCGGTGGCGGTCAGCACCAGGTCACCCAGGCCCGACAAGCCCATGAAGGTTTCGACCTGCGCACCCAGCGCCATGCCCAGCCGCGTCATCTCGGCCAGGCCCCGCGTGATCAGCGCAGCACGGGCGTTGAGACCGGCCTCGGGCAGGCCGTCGAGGATGCCGACAGCGATGGCCATCACGTTCTTCACCGCGCCGCCGACCTCGACCCCGACCACGTCGCTGCTGGTGTAGACGCGCAGCGCGTCGGCGTGGAAGGCGGCCACAGCGGCCGCCGCGAGTTCGGCGTCGGCGCTGGCGGCGACCAAAGCCGTCGGCTGGCCGCGCGCCACCTCCTGCGCGAAGCTGGGGCCCGACAGCACACCGCAAGCAGCGTCAGGGCGTACCGCGCGAGCAATCTCGTGACCCAGGCTGCCAGGCGGGACAGCGGCAGCCGAATCGGCCGCTTCAAAGCCCTTGCACAACCACAGCACCGGCCGGTCGTCGGACAGCGTGACCAGTTGTTCGCGCAGCCCCGACATCGGCGTGGCGATGACCGTGAGACCGCCACGCGCATGGGCCAGCGCCGCATCGCGGTCGGCCGTGACGCGCAGGGCCGCCGGCAAATCGACATCGGCCAGGTAACGCGCGTTGCAGCGGGTCTGCGCCATGGCGGCGGCCTGTTCGGCATCACGCGCCCACAACACCGTGTCGTGCCGCGCGGCAGCCTGGATGGCCAGCGCCGTGCCCCAGGCACCGGCACCCAAAACAGTGATGTTCATCGTGACCCCGAATTCGTGACCCCGAATGAGCGAGGGTCACCCGAGCCATTCGGGATCCCCTCGGGGGGCGACCCGTGCAGTGCACGGGTCTTGGGGCCCTAGTTCGCGCCGGTGATGATGCGCGAGCCGCCGTTGGCCTGCGCCGCAACCTGCGCTTGCTGGGCTTCGAACATGGCCTGGAAGTTGACTTCGGTCAGCAGGATGGGCGGGAAGCCGGCGCGCGTGCAGACGTCGGAAACGATGGCGCGCAGATAGGGGTAGATCATCTGCGGGCAGACGATGCTGATGATCCCCTGCATCTGCTCTTCGGGCACGTTGCGGATCTCGAAGATGCCGGCTTGCTTGGCTTCCACCAGGAAGAGCACCTTGTCCTTGACCTTGGTGGTCACGGTGGCCGTGACCGTCACTTCGAAGACGCCGTCAGCGACCGGTTCCGAGCCCATCGCCAGGTTGATGTCGACCTGCGGTTGCGATTGTTCGAGCAGGATCTGCGGTGAATTCGGCTGCTCCAGCGACAGGTCCTTGAGGTACATGCGCTGAATCTGGAAAACGGGGGTCGCGTCGTCGGCCATGGTGGGTTCCAAAGTGTCGGTGACAGTTGCCGGATGGCAGCTGGGGTGGGCGGCGGATTATGTCCGAGGGCCGGTGACAAAACGCCCGGGGACAGCCGCCAGAATCACGCCTGCAGCAGGGGCTGCAAGGCGCCGCGCTGGTCCAGCGCGATCAGGTCGTCGCAGCCGCCGACATGGGTGTCGCCGATGAAGATTTGCGGCACCGTGCGGCGCCCGGTGGCTTCCACCATGTGCTGGCGCGCCGCCGGGTCCAGGTCGATGCGGATCTCTTCGATCTCGGCCACGCCGCGCTGCTTCAACAGCGCCTTGGCGCGGATGCAGTAGGGGCAGACCTGGGTGGTGTACATCTTGACGGCGGGCATGGCAGGGTCCTGCGGCGGGGTCGGGCGGCTGGGGCTGGTGTAGCGGGCTGGTGAACGGGATATCAGGCCGTTTTTTCGATCGGCAAGCTGGCTTCGCGCCAGGCGGCGGTGCCGCCGGCCACCGCGACGGCGCCTTCGTGGCCGGCCTTGCGCAGCAGCGCGGCGGCCTTGGCCGACCGCGTGCCCGACGGGCACATCAGCACGATGGGGATGGTCTTGTTGGTCGGCAGGCCTTTGACGCCCTCGCCGGCGATCTGGCCCAGCGGCACGTTGCGCGCACCACCGGCGTGGCCGGCGGCGAATTCAGCCGGCTCGGACACATCGACCAGCACGCCTTTTTCGCGGTTGATCAGGCGCACCGCCTCGGTGGTGCTGATGGAAGCGCCACCGGCACCGGGCTTGACGACCGGCCACAGCAGCAGGCTGCCCGAAACCAGCGCGGCGAGGATGAGAACCCAGTTCTCGATGATGAAGGCCATGGATATCCTGTGAAAACGCTGCGCGCCATCGGCTTGCGCCATCGACCTGCAACAACAGGCCGTGACAACATCGCAGCACGACGCGCAAAACCGCGAATTATAGAATCGGGTCCATGTACAAACTTGTCCTCATCCGCCACGGGGAATCCACCTGGAACCTCGAAAACCGTTTCACCGGCTGGACCGACGTGCCGCTGACGCCCACCGGCGTCGAGCAGGCGCGCAACGCCGGTCGCTTGCTGAAGGAAGCCGGCTACGACTTCGATGTCGCCTACACCTCGGTGCTCCGGCGCGCGGTATGGACGCTGTGGCACGCGCTGGACGCGCTGGACCGCACCTGGCTGCCGGTGCTGCACGACTGGCGCCTGAACGAGCGGCACTACGGCGCGCTGCAGGGCCTGAACAAGGCCGACATGGCCAAACAGTTCGGTGACGAGCAGGTGCTGGTCTGGCGCCGCAGCTACGACACGCCGCCGCCGGCCCTGGAAGCCAGCGACCCGCGCAGCGAGATCGCCGACCCGCGCTACGCGCAGCTGGCACCGGGCCAGGTGCCGCTGACCGAATGCCTGAAGGACACCGTGGCCCGCGTGCTGCCGGCCTGGAACGAGCGCATCGCGCCGGCCATCCGCAGCGGCCAGCGGGTGGTCATCGCCGCGCACGGCAACAGCATCCGCGCGCTGGTCAAGTACCTGGACCACATCGCCGACGACGCCATCGTCGGCGTCAACATCCCGAACGGCATTCCGCTGGTCTATGAACTGGACGCCGAGCTGAAGCCGATCAAGAGCTACTACCTGGGCGACGCCGAAGCGGCTGCCAAGGCTGCAGCCGCCGTCGCGGCCCAAGGCAAGGCCTGACCCAGGCACGCCGCGTCGGGATGACGCGGCCCGCCCTGCGCCTCAGATCTTGCGCAGCGGCTCCAGCGACAGGATCCAGCCGACCAGCGCACGCGCTTCGGCGTCCGTGATGGCCACCGCGTTGGGCGGCATGGCCAGCCCGCTGACCTTGCCTTTCCAGTGGCTGGCGTAGGGGTTGGAACCCGTCATCACGGTGGTGGTCAATTGGTCCAGCGCACCGCGTTTGCCGCGGTACTGCTCGGCCACATCGCGCCAGGCCGGGGCGATAGGCGGCAAGCCGTCGGGGCCCTTGGCGCCGGCGTCGACGTGGTGGCAGGTCATGCAGCCGCTGGTGGCGGCCAGCTTCAGCATGGTGGCGTCGTCGGCGGCCCAGGCGGGCGCGGCGGTCCACGCGGTCAGGGCCAGGGTGGCCGTGCAAATGGCAGTGCAAATGGCAGTGCGTTTCATCGTTGCTCCTTGGCCTACAAGCCGTTGGGCCGCAGGCTAGAGATCGCCCGCGTTCGCGCCTTGATGCGCGTCAAGCCCCGCCGTCGAATTGCCAGAATGAAGCAGCCCGTGAAGCAAAGAGCGGCTGAACTGTGGCGGCATGGCGCAGCGCCCGCCGCACCGCCGGCACCACAGTCGGCACCACCGCCAGCCATCAGCGGATGGCCACACCCCAGGGCAGCTTGCCGACCGCGATGTCTTGCAGCTTCACGTTGCGTTCGGTGTCGATCACCGTCACCGCGCCCGAGCGCCCACAGGCCACGTACAGCTTCTTGCCGTCGGGTGTCAGCGCCATGTTCCAGGGCCGCTGGCCGACGCCCACGGTGGCGGTGAACTTCAGCGCCACCGCGTCGAATACCGAGATCGTGGCGTCGCCGCCGTTGGACACGAAGACGCGCCCGTCGGGGTGCACCGCGATGCCGTTGCTGCGCGGCCCGGCCTTGACCTGTGCCAGCACCTTGAAGTCGGCGGTGGCGATCACGTAGAGCTCGCTCGACGTTTCCGCCGCCACGTAGGCACGGCGGCCGTCGGGCGAAAAACCGATGCCGCGTGGCCGGGCGCCGACTGGCACCTGGGCCACTTGTTCGCGCTTCGCGAAGTCGATGACATCCAGCGCGTTGCCCTCTTCGGCGCTGACGAAAACCCAGCGCCCGTCGGGGCTGAACACCGCGTGCTCGGGGTTCTTGCCGCGCACCTTCACGGCGAAGGCGCGCGCTTGCGTCTGGGTGTCGACGAAGACGATTTCGTTGGACTCTTCGATGGCGGCGGCCACCCAACGGCCGTCGGGCGACAGGCCCACGCCTTCGGGCGATTCACCCAGGGCGATGCTGCCGGTGGTCACGCGCTGCACCAGGTCCACCACCACCAGGCGGTTGGCCGGCTGGTCGCTGACGTAGGCCCGCGTGCCGTCCAGGCTGATGACGGTGCCGCGCGGTTTGGTGCCGGCGGCGATCTCGGCCACCACGCGGTCGGTCTGGGTGTCGATCACGCTCAAGGTGCCCGAACCTTCGTTGGGCACATAAGCAAAAGGCGCGGCGTGGGCAGCGCCGGCCAGCAGCAGGCCGGCGACACCGGTGATCGAACGCAAGCTCAACTTCATCTCAAAGTCCCATTCAACGAGCGGGTTCAGCCGCGCAGCGACATGCGCGCCAGCAGGCCGTCGCGGTCCACGAAGGCGTGTTTCAAGGCCATCAGCACATGGCCGGCGATCAGCGCAACCAGCACCCAGGCCGTCAACTCGTGCAGGCTGTTGAAGACCTTGTAGACGGCCGGCAGGTCGGGCCCCCAGGGTTTCAGCGCCAGCCCGAAGAACTTCACGCCGTGCTTGCTGAAGTTGGATGCGATGTAGCCCGAGGCCGGCAGCACCAGCATGGCCGCGTACAGCGCACGGTGGCCCCACAACGCCGCCACGCGCTGCCCGCCCGTCATGGCCACCGGCCAGGATGGCGGCCGATGCCCCAGGCGCCACAGCAGGCGCAGCACGATCAGCAGGCCGAGCACCATGCCCAGCGACTTGTGCAGGTTGATCACCGAAGCCCGCCCCGGCGTGCCCTTAAGCGCCAGGTCGTCGAGCAGCACGCCGAAAACGATCTGCGCGACCAAGGCCAGGCCGATCAGTGCATGCAGATAGCGCGCAACGCGGTCGTAGCGGCTGTTGAAGGGGCTGAAGTTCATCAGAAGCTCGCGGTGACGGACACGCTGGCGAAGGCGCTGCGGCCAGGGGCCGGCTCGAAGAAGCGGCTGTTGCCTTCGTTGACGATGACCGAGCCGGTGGTGCGGCGGTCGAAGAGGTTGTCCACGCGCACGAAGGCGTTCAGCGCCAGCGGGCCGGCCTGCAGCTGGTAGCCGACGTGGGCGGCTGCCACCGTGTAGGCGGCGGCCGCGTCGCTGTTGAGGTCGTTGACGTAGACCTTGCTCAGCGTGCGGGCCTCCACACCGCCGCGCCAACCGCTGGCGGGCGCCCAGTTCAGCGCCGCGTAGCCCGCGCTGCGCGCGATGCCCGGGATGCGGTTGCCGGCTGCCACCGCCACATTGGCCACGGTGCAGGGCGTGGCCGTGCAGGTGGTGAAGGCGTCGCGGTATTGCGCGTCCAGCAACGTGTAGGCGGCCTGCCAGCGCAAGTCAGCCACCAGCCGCTGCGACCAGGCCAGTTCCAGGCCCTGGCGCCGCGTGGCGCCGGCGTTCTGGAAGGTGGCGCGGCCGCCGCTGTTGGTCTGCGTGACGATTTCGTTCGAAGTGCCGGTCTGGAAGACTGCCGCCGTCCACTCGCCCAGGCCGGCCGGCCGCGCCTTCACGCCGAACTCGACGCTGTTGCTGCTGGCCGACTGCAGACCGAAGTTCAAGCCGGTGCCGCCACCGCTGCGGTAGGCCAGCTCGTTCAGCGTGGGCGTCTCGAAACCGCGCCCGGCGGTGGCGTAGACGTGCAACGCGTCGCTGGCCGCAAACATCACACCAAAGGCCGGCAGCGTGGCGCTGTAGCGCGCGCCGCCGCTGTCGTCGGGGTTGCTGCCGACGATGTAGGCGTCGGTGGACTTGAAGCGCACGCTGCTGCGGCGCAGGCCGGTGTTCAGCGTCCACTGCGGCGCCAGTTGCCAGGTCGCCTGCAGGTAGGGGTCGGCGCTGGTGACTTCATTGGTCTCGTCGCGGCGCAGCGCGCCCTTCACGCCCAGCACGCTGCCGACAAAGTTCTGGTAACCGCGGCGGTGTTCCTTCAGCGTGTCGTAGGCCACGCCGGCCACCACCTTGACCGGCACGCTGGCGACGGCGCCGTCGGCCGTCCAGCGGGCATCAGCGCCCTGGTAGGCGCGGCCCAGCGAGATGACGCCGCCGGGGTGCAGCGCATTGGCCTGCGTGGCGGTGGCGATGCTCTGGACCTGCTCGGTGCTGCGGTGGCCGCCGTAGGCCAGCAGCTGCAGGCTGCCCAGGCTGCCGAAGCGGCGTTCGTAGACCGCACCGACCTGCGACTGGCCCACCGTCTTGCGCGTGTCGAAGGTGACGGCTGAAGGGTCCACGCCGCGCGGGTTGGCCTCGGCCTGCGCCCGCGTCAGGCCCAGCGGGTCTTGCGCGCGCGGCAGCGACACGCTGTTGACCACTAGGGTCAGCTTGCTGGCGTCGTCGGGCTTGAGGGTGAATTTGGCGTTGCCCAGCCAGCGTGTGGTGGCGCTGTGCTCGCGGTAGCCGTCGGTGCTGAAGCGGCTGGCGCCGGCGGTGTAGCCCACCGCGCCCAAGGCGGTGTCAACGCGACCGGCGGCCTGCGCGCCGAAGCGCAGCAGGCCGTCGTTGCCGGCGGCACTGCTCAGCGTGAGGCGCGGTGCGCCCTGCCCTTCTTCGGTGAAGACCTGGATGACGCCGCCCGATGAATTGCCGTACAGCGCCGAATACGGCCCGCGCAGCACCTCGATGCGGTCCACGCTGCCCAGTTCGACGTTGCTGATCTGACCTTGGCCGTCGGGCAGCGTGGCCGGTATGCCGTCCACATAAAGCCGCACGCCGCGGATGCCGAAGGTGGACCGCGCGCCGAAACCGCGCACCGAGATCTGCACGTCCTGCGCGTAGTTCTGCCGGTCGCGCGCCAGCAGGCCGGGCACACCGCCCAGGCTTTCCGAGATGTTGACCTGGGCACGGCCGGCGCGCACCTCGTCGCCGCCGATCCGGTCCACCGACGCGGGTACGTCGTAAGGGCGCACGGCGGTCCGCGTGGCCGTGATGACCACCGCTTCGGTGGCGGTGGCGAGGGCAGGGGTGGTGGGAGCGGCAGCAGGCGCCGCAGCGGCGGTCTGCGCCTGCAAGGGGGCGTGGGCAGCGGCGCCCAAGCCGGCCGCCAGCACGCATCCGGCGCGCCGGCTCAGGGAACTCAAGGGCATGTCGTCTCCACGATCGTTGTTCTGCTGGCCGGGCGGCGACCGGGGCCGCGCCCGGCGCAGGTTCTGCGCGCCCGGCTCAGACCGGGCGCCAGCCCACGTTGTGGCGGGCGAAGATCTCTTTCAGCCGGCCATTCTGGCCGAGCTGCGCCATCGCGGCCTGCAGGGCCTGCGCCAGATCGGCGCCGTCTTTCTTCACCGCCAGGCCAGCCGCCCAGCCGTCGCGCGGGGCGCGCGGCACGGGCAGCGGTTCGATGGCAAAACGCGGGTCGCCGCGCAACACCGACTCCAGCTCGGAAGCCAGGCCGGCGGCCACCGTCACTTCGCCGCGCAACAGGGCCTGCGCGGCTTCGCAGCCGTCTTTCCACTTCGTGCGCAGCTGGTTGGCGTAAGCCCCGCCATCGGCGCCCAGCAGCAGCCAGCCGGCCAGCGTTTGCCCGGGCACGGCCACCGTCTGCGTGGCCAGCGGCTTCAGCGTGTCCAGCAGCGGCACCAGCGCCAGGTTGCGCGCGATGGCCACGCGTTCGCGGTAGTAGGGCGCGAAGATGGTCACCTGCGGCGTGGCGTCCATCAGCGGCTTGTCCACCGGCACGTGCATCAGCACGTCGGCCGGACCGAAGCCCAGGTAGTGCCCTTTCCAGACCATGTTGCGCAGGTCGTCGTTCATGTTCTCGTCGGCGTTGAAGGGCAGCAGCGACAGCTTGACCTGCAGCGCTTCGGCCAGCGCCTGCGCGATGTCGATGTCGATGCCCTTGCCGGCCACGTTGAAGGGCGGCATGTCCTGGTAGATGCCGACGATCAGGCTGCCGCGCTCGCGCACCTTGACCAAGGTCGCCGCACCGGCAGACAGGGGCAGGCAGGCTGCACCGGCAAGGCCCAGCAAGCCGCGCAGGCAATCGCGGCGCTGAAGCGTCGAGCTTGGGGGCACCATCTCAGAGGGGTTTGTCACGGCGGCTTTCCAGGTAGGCCTTGATGGCCCACATCGCTTCCTGGTTGAAGATGCCTTCGAAGGGCGGCATGTAGACCGCGCCGTTGCGCGTGCGGCCGTGGCGCACGGTGGTCAGGAAGTACTCGTCGTTTTCCTTCACACAGGCGGCCTTGCGGGCGGCGTCCTTCAGCGAAGCGCAGTCGTTGTCCAGCTTGCGCAGGTCGGGCGCGATGCCGCCCGAGATGGCTTCCAGGCCGTGGCAGCGCGCGCAGTTCTGGTTGTAGGCCGAGGTGCCGACCTTCAGCGCTGGCTCGTTGCCCCGGTAGGGGTTCTCGCCGCGCCAGGCTTCGCCCAGCACGGGCAGCGTGGCGGTGTCCACGGCCTGCGGTGTGACGTCGCCGTGCGACCAGGCCGGGGCGGCCGCGAAGACCAGAAGCGTCAGGGCGGCGAAGGCTGCGACGGCGGGGTGGACAGTGTGGCGGGGCATTGCGTGGGTCTCCGGTGTTCTCGGTCGGGATGCGGGCAGGACGGCAGCCTTTCTGCAATCGCTGTGCCAAAGGCAGGCTGTTGCAGGATGGAACAAATGCGGCCGGCGGCCTGGAAAAGCACGCTGGACATTCGCGCCTGCATGGCACAGCATCGCGCGGCCCACTGAGGCCCAACCCGCGCCACCCCGCCGTGACCGCGACAAGACAAGAACCCGCTGCCGCGCAGCTGAGAGACAAGGCCATGACCAGCCACCGCCGCGAACTGACCCCGCCGTCAGCCACGCCCCCCGCGGGCATGTCAGGCGTTTCGGGCGATGCAGCCGCACAGACCGAGCCTCAGTTGCGCTCTGAAGTCATCCGCCAGTCGCACCGGCGCAGCGCCGCCCTGGGCCTGTCACGCGGCGAACGGCTGGAATTCGGCCCGATGATGCGCAGCGACCTGACCGTGGCGCGCGACCGCAACCAGCGCCTGTGCGTGCATGCCGCACCGGTGATGCAGGTGCTGTTCGAGCAGATCGTCAACACCGAAAGCATGATCGTGCTGACCGACGCGCACGGCACCATCCTGCACTCGGTGGGCGACGACGACTTCCTGGCCCGCGCCACCAAGGTGGCCTTGGCGCCGGGCGAGAACTGGGCCGAACACGCCAAGGGCACCAATGCCATCGGCACCGCGCTGTTCGAGGAAAAGCCGACCCTCGTGCACGCCGCCGAACACTTCATCCACGCCAACAGTTTCCTGACCTGCTCGGCCGCGCCCATCTTCGACCCGCGCGGCAATGTGCTGGGCGTGCTGGACGTGACCGGCGACCACCGCGGCTACCACCAGCACACCATGGGGCTGGTGCGCATGTCGGCGCGGATGATCGAGAACCACTGGCTCAGCGACGACTAC
>JANPHI010000222.1:0-2783 GCA_031424355.1 Betaproteobacteria bacterium | reverse complement strand
TCCACCACCCAAAGCCCCACGCTTCGCGAGGGGCAAAACGACGAAACCCCTGAGTCGATCATCGACTCAGGGGTTTTTTCTTGTTCGACGCTGATCAACGATGCCGCCGACACCGCAAGCCCACAACCCGTTGCACGGCCTGACGCTGGAGCACATCGTCACCGAACTGGCGGCCCACTACGGCTGGCCGGGTCTGGCGGAACGCATCGCCTTGCGCTGTTTCAGCAGTGACCCGAGTGTCGCGTCCAGCCTGAAGTTCTTGCGCAAGACGCCGTGGGCGCGTGCCAAGGTGGAAAGCCTGTACCTGTTCATGCTGCGCGAGCGCGGGCGCGAGCACAGACGCAACGTGCCTGACAACTTAGAAAGTAGCTGAACGCCATGGCCATCCAGTGGTTCCCCGGTCACATGCACGCGACCAAGAAAGCCATCGTCAAGCGGCTGCCCGACATCGACGTGGTGATCGAATTGCTCGACGCGCGCGCGCCGGGCTCCAGCGCCAATCCGCTGCTGGCCGAACTGGCGGGCAGCAAGCCGGCGCTGAAGGTGCTGAACAAGCAGGACCTGGCCGACCCGGCGCGCACTGCGCTGTGGCTGGCCCACTACCAGGCCCAACCCGGCACGAACGCGCTGGCGCTGGACGCCAGTGCGACCGCCCCGGCGCGCCAGTTGATCGCCGCCAGCCGCGCGCTGGTGCCGCTGCGCGGTGGCATGGTCAAGCCGGTGAGGGTGCTGATCTGCGGCATCCCCAACGTGGGCAAGAGCACCTTGATCAACACGCTGATCGGCCAGCGCAAGGCCAAGACCGGCGACGAGCCGGGCATCACCAAAACCGAGCAGCGCATCGCCCTGGCCAGCGACTTCGATCTCTTCGACACACCCGGCATGCTGTGGCCGCGCATCCTGGTCGAACAGGCCGGCTACAACCTGGCCGCCACTGGCGGCATCGGCCGCAACGCCTACGATGAAGAAGAGGTGGCAATGGCCCTGCTGGCCAGCGTGCGCGGGCCCTACGCCGACCGCTTGCAGGCGCGCTACAAGCTGGCCGATTTGTCGGCCGACTTCTCGGGCATCAGCGACGACCGGCTGCTGGCCGACATCGCCCGCAAGCGCGGCGGCCTGCTGCCGGGTGGCCAGGTGAATTTGCAGAAGGCGGCCGAGATCGTCATCAACGATTTCCGCAGTGGCGCCTGGGGCCGCATCACGCTGGAAACGCCGGACGAATACGCGCAGTGGGTTGCTGCGGGTGCGGTGAAGGAAGCCGCGCGCCAGGAGCGCGCCGCGGCGCGCACGCGCAAGAAACCGCCGCAGCGGGGTGGTGAGGCCAGCGCGGCGGTGAGCCACGGCGCCCAAGGTATTGACGAAGACAGCGATGAGGCCGGCGATGTCGATGTCGAGGGCGACGCCCCGGCAAGCGCGTAACCTTGGCGCTCTTTCCTATGCGCCACCCGCTGCCATGAAGTCCCACCACCCGATCTGGATCTTGACCCTGGCTTGCAGTTGGGCCCTTGCCACCACAGCAAATGCCCAGGCACCCGCCCGCGTGCCCGTGCCAGTGGCCGAGGCCGCCGCCTCAGCGCCAGCTGTCGTCAACAAAGCCAAGCCGCGTGCGATGACGGCAGCCGAAAAACGCGACAGCGCCACCGTGCCGGGCGACGTGCGGCCCGAAGACCCGGTTGTGCCGCAGCTCAGCATCCCGCTGGGCAAGACGCCGCCGGCGCCGGTGCTGTCCAAGGCCCAGCAGCAGCGCCAGGACAAGGCCGCCGCGATGGGCGGGGTGGACGATTCGGTGGCGCGCTGCAAGGCCGCAGCCACCCCCGCTGAGCGCGACGCCTGCCTGACCCGCCTGGGCCGCCCCAACCGGGCGCGCTGAAGCCGCTGAAGCCGCTGAAGGGCTGTAGACGCGCGGGCGGCACGCTGGCCGCCCGTATCTGCCTGGCCTTGCGCCTCAGGCCTCAGCCGCGTGGTAGCCGGTGACCCGGTCCACTTCGTTCTTCGAACCCAGCACCACCGCCACCCGTTCGTGCAGCTTGGTGGGCACGATGTCCAGAATGCGCTCGTGCCCGTTGGTGGCCGAACCGCCGGCCTGTTCGATGATGAAAGCCATGGGGTTGGCCTCGTACATCAGGCGAAGCTTGCCGGGCTTGTCGGGTTCGCGCTGGTCCCAGGGGTAGAGGAAGACGCCGCCACGGCTGAGGATGCGGTGCACGTCCGACACCATGCTGCCCACCCAGCGCATGTTGAAATCTTTGCCGCGCGGGCCGGTCTTGCCGGCCAGGCATTCGTCGATGTAGCGCTTGGCCGGCGGCGCCCAGTGGCGCAGGTTGGACATGTTGACCGCGAACTCTTTGGTGTCTTCCGGCACGCGCACATCGGTCTGCGTCAGCACCCAGGAACCGGTCTCGCGGTCCAGCGTGAACAGCGCCACGCCGTCGCCCAGCGTCAGCACCAGCGTGGTCTGCGGGCCGTAGACGCAGTAGCCGGCGGCGGCCTGGTGCTTGCCGGGTTGCAGAAAGTCTTCTTCGCTGACGCCGCGCGTGTGGCCCACCTTGCGCAGCACGCTGAAGATGGTGCCGATGGAGACGTTGACGTCGATGTTGCTGCTGCCGTCGAGCGGGTCAAACAGCAGCAGGTATTCGCCCTGAGGGTAGCGGTTGGGCACCACGTGGATGCTGTCCATTTCCTCGCTGGCCATGGCCGCCAGGTGGCCGCCCCATTCGTTGGCCTCGATCAGCACTTCGTTGCTGATGACGTCCAGCTTCTTCTGGATCTCGCCCTGCACGTTC
>JANPHI010000221.1:0-29352 GCA_031424355.1 Betaproteobacteria bacterium | reverse complement strand
TTGCGCCGATGATAGTGCGGGTTCCCGTGTGAAAGTAGGACATCGTCAGGCTATTTACAAGCAATGCCCGGTCAATTCGTTGACCGGGCTTTTTGCTTTTGCGGATCTGTTCTGTGAATCTGCTCTTCGACGACTTTTAGATCCGCTTGCGGCCTGTTCGCGCGCAGCATCGGTATGGCTTGTCCCGCCTTGCCCGCCTTACCCGCCTTCGCTGAACAAGCGGTCGGCAATGGCGCTCTCCCGCTCTGCAATGGTCAAAACAAATCCATTGGCGTCAGGCAAATCTCGAAACGCATCGAAACCCTGCTCCAGCACCGATTGCAGATTGCCCAGCCCCGCCGCTTTGGCGGGAACGCGCATCATCCGCAGCGTGGTGCGAACCAGGGGCTTGTGCACTTGTTTGGACAAGGCCAAGCCAACCTGTCGCACCAGGTCGATTTGCTCGGCACGGGCGTCGCCCTGGCCGACGGTGATCCAGGCCTGCCGGTAGGCGGATTCCGACAAGGGTATTTGTGCCACCGCCATCCCCATCTCTGAATCCAACCGTTCAGACAGCGCATGCAGGCGCGCCAGGCTCGACACGATGCGGCCAATTTCCCCGGGAAACATCGCGGTTACTTTCGGGGCAACGCGAGAAAATTCGGCGTCGCGTTTGGAAAAGTCCATGGGCCCATACAACTCATCCAGAAAAAACCGAGCAGCCTTGGCAGAGGCCGGCGTATCCAGGAGATCGCGGTAAGTCGCCGAGAATCGCGCATGCTGGTAACGCTTGACTTCCTGGACGCGGCTGGCCAGCCAAGGCTGTTGCTCGCGGCGTGCCCGTTCCAATTCAACGGTCTGGAGATAGTCCTGGATGCTGGGTGTCAGATCACTCACCCAGCCAGTCTGCCACGGCCCGCGCGCTCGACTGACCGATGCGGACGTCCGGAATGATTGCGACGCTGGCCCGCCTCGGCTTGCTGCTCGTCGCATGCAGCGCCATCGGAGGCTCCATCTGGGCATCGCCACACCCCGGCTATTGGTACGGCCTCTTGCTGCCGACGGCCCTGTTCTGCGGCCTGGCCGCCATCCTGGCGGTCGAATTCGTGTGCGCCCGCATCCTGGCCCGGTCGCCGCAGATGGCCGTTCCCTCGCTGCGCACCTTGCTGTCGGCCTGGGCGATGGAACTGTGGGCGACCAGCCGGCTGGTGGTCTGGCGCGTTCCCTTTCTCAGCACCTGTACGCCATCGATGTCAAAACCGGCGCGAGGCCGGCGAGGGCTGGTGCTGGTGCACGGCTACGGCTGCAACCGCGGCATCTGGGCCGCGTGGCTGCCCCTGCTGGAAGCGCGGCAGGTGCCCTGTGCGGCGATCAACCTCGAGCCCGTGTTCGCCTCGATTGCCGACTACGCCCCGCTCATCGAGTCCGCAGTGAGCCGCATGCAGCAGCTGACGGGTTTGGCCCCAGTCGTGGTCGCCCACAGCATGGGCGGTCTCGCGGTGCGGGCTTGGTGGGCCGAGGACCGATCCGCGCAGCGACTGCACCGCCTGATCACCTTGGCCACACCGCACCGGGGCAGCGTGATGGCCCAACTCGGTCACGGACCCAGCGCGCGGCAGATGCGCCCGCATTCGCCCTGGCTGGCCAGCCTGCAAACGCAGGAGACGCCGGAACACGCCCGCCGCACCCTGTGTTTCTACAGTGCCTGCGACAACATCGTGATCCCCAGCGGGGCAGCCATCTTGCCGGGCGCGGAAAGCCGCGAGGTGCTGGGCTGCGCCCACATCGCCATCGTCGACCACCCGGACTGCTTCAACGCCACGCTGGGCTGCGTGCTCGCATCAGATTGAAGGCGGGTACGCCTGCTCGGTGGCCAGCATCACGCCGGCAGGAATTTCACCTTCCCGTTGGATGTCGGCTTTCACGCGGGCGTACACCGGCTCGAAATCCGGCGCCGTTGCCTGAAAAAGCTGGTCGAAGGATTCGATGACGAAATAGCCGGCCTGAAAGGTGTCGATGCGGTAGCGGGTGCGCATGATCCTCGGCAGCGCAAACGGAATGCGCATGGCGTCGCGCGACGCCAGGCTGTAGCGCAGTTCACCGGCCGAGCTCAGGATGCCCGCACCGTAGGCGCGCAGGCCCTGCGGCGTCGAAATCAGCCCGAATTCCACCGTGTGCCAGTACAGGCGGGCAAGCAGTTCGCAGGCACCCAGCCGCCCCGCCTTCAGACCGCCCAAGCCGTAGGCTTGCATGTAGTCGGCGAATACCGGGTTGAAGAGCAACGGCACGTGGCCAAACAGGTCGTGGAAGGCATCGGGCTCCACGACATAGTCGAACTCACTGGCTGCGCGCATCCAATCGGTGACGGGGAACCGCCGTTGCGCCAACAGGGCAAAGAAGGCCTCCTCCGGGATCAGACCCGGCACGCCGACGATCTGCCAGCCCGTGGCGCGGAACAGCCGCTCGGAAACAGCCTCAAAACGGGGCACCCGGTCCGATACGCCGAGAAATTGAACCGCAGCCAGGAACTCGTCACAGGCCAGCCCCGGCAATTGCTGCATCTGTCGCGCGTGCAACCGGCGGTAGGTGTCGTGGTCCTCGGCGGTGTAGCGCGACCAGTCCTGCTCGCAGGTGTAGTCGCTGCGCGCCCTGCCGTAGTCACCGCGAGGCGGTCGGTCGCCGGTGCCGTAGGTGACCGGTGCGACGCCGAGGTTGAACGACTTGTCTGAAGAGGTGCTCATGCCGGGATCTTGCACGCTGCACGTTGTGGAAAAGAGACCACGCCGTGCTGCAGGTTTCTCGATGTGCCGTCAGAAAGCATAGGAGACGAAGCGCTGCGCCGAACTAGCATCCTGAGTGGACTGTCGGCCCCTGTTGCCGGTGTCGTGCCAGGTGGCCATGCGAGGAGAGAATTTGTCGTTCGGGGATGGTCGTTCATTGGTTTGCGCAGCCCTTCAGGCGTCCACTTTCCAATCGGCAAAGCAGCCAGCACGATCACTCTGGCGCCGTGTGAGCCTGGCGCTGGTCTTGGCGATGCCGGCCGTCAGCGCCCAGGCCGCCTTGACCATCAACTCCATCGACTTCCCAACCCGGGTCGGCCGTGGCCAGACCGTGACCGCCACCGCCAACTACGTGCGGCTGTCGGGCAGTGGTGCGGAAACCGTGACGGTCAGCGTACCGGCCGAATTGGAAATCGCCGCGCCCTTGCCGCCCACCTGCACCCTGGCAGGCGCGCCCGGATCGGCGCAGACCTTGACCTGCCCCGCCGTCAACCCCGGCGGTGTCGGCACCACAGGCAGCTTCAGCCTGAATCTGCTCGGTCGCACGCTGGGTGGCGGCTCGGTGTCGGCCTCCAATGCGGGTCCGCCGCTCAGCGTTGCGCAGAACGCCTTCAGCGTGGTCTCGGGTGGCGATTTGTCGCTGGTCAAAACCATCGCGCCCAGTGCCGTTCTGGTCAACGGGCAAAGCCCGACCTTCACGCTGACGCCCGCGATCACGGGCGACGCCTTGCCGACGGGCGCCACCGTCACCATCACCGACCAGTTTCCTGGCGCCAGCAGCGAATTCACGCTCAGCAGCTACACCGCGCCCGGCTACAGCTGCAGCAGCGTGGCCGCCGCCAATGCAGCGGGACGCCTGGTCTGCACCATCGCCGGGCCGCAAACCACCCTGAGTCCGATCACGCTGCAGGGGCGCCTGACGGCCATCGGCGCCGGTGGCCTGGTCAACAACGCATCGATCGCCGCTGACGGCATCAACTACATCGACACCGCACCCGGCAACGACCTGGCGTCGGTCACTTTCGTCGTCAACAACGGCGCCGACCCCCGCCCCACCGGCAGCTTCCCGGCCACCGCACCCACCAGCAGCCCCCAGACGCTGACCATCAGCTACGTCAACGACGGCCCACAGTCCACCAGCGGGGGCCAGGTGCGCGTGGCCATACCGGCGGGCTTCGCCATCGGCGTGCTGCCCGCCGGCTGCTCGGTCGGCGCGGCGGGCGCCGTCAACGGCATCAGCGGCACCCTCGTAACTTGTTCCAGCGCCACCGTCGCAGGCGGCGGCGCGCAGAGTTTCGTGTTGCCGCTGACCACGCCGGCCGCTGCGCAGACCGGCAATTTCGGGGTGGAAATCGTCACCGCGGCGGGCGGTGTGCTGCCCGACGGCGTGACCGATGCCGACACCAGCAACAACCGCACGCTGGTGCCTTACGCCATCGTGCCGCCCTACGCCGACCTCAGCGTCGCCAAGTACAAGACGGCCGGCCCGATCGCCGCCGACACCGATCTTGCCAACGACATCTTCGTCACCAACAACGGCGTGGCGGCGGCGGTCTACTCCGGCGCCACAGGCAGCACACCGCTGCGCATCGTCGAGACCATGCCCAACAACGAAGTCTTCGTCGGAACCGACGATGCCGTCGCGCCGGGCTGGACTTGCACCGGCGGCCTCGCCGATTCGGGGGGCGCCGGGTTTCGCCGGGTGGTCTGCGCGCGCATTGCAGGCGGCACGCTGGCCGTTGGCGCCACCGTCAACGTGCGGGTGGTCACCCATGTCGCGGCCGGCATCAGCGGCCCCACCACGCTGACCAACACCGCTTGCTCGGGTGCGCAGGCGCTGACCCTGCTGGGCCTGCCGGCGTCGGCCGGCCCGCAGCCGCCCGACGGCAACCAGGCCGGCGGCGCCGACTGCGCCAGCGCCAGCGTCATCGGCACACCGGTGGTCAGCGGTCAGGCCCAGGTGCTGATCGTCAAGGAGTCGTCACGCGACGGCGCGACCTGGTTCGACAGCGTGGCCGCAGCCCCTACGGTGGCCGCCACCGACAACGCCATCTACTGGCGCATGACGGTGACCACGCCCACCGCCAGCCCGCAGCGCACCATACCGACGCTGGTGTTGACCGATACCCTGCCGGCCATCCTGAACGTGCCTTCGCCCAGCGCCGGCATCCCCGGCTACGTGACGCCCGCACCCACGGTCACCGCCACGCTCAGCAGCGGCATCGCCGGCAGTTGCGACGCCGTCGCCGCCGGCAGCAGCAGCCTGCGCTGCACCTTCACCAATGTGGCCCCGGGCAGCAGCCTGCAAGTGGTGGTGCGCGTCGACCGCCAGTTCGAGGCCGGCAGCTTCACCAACACGGCCTTCCTGAGTTCGCCCGATGCCATCCTGACCGGCACTGGGGGTGCGCCGCTCAGCGACTCGGCCGCCGTGGTCGTCGCCGGTCGCAGCGACCCGGCGGTCACCTCCAAGGTCGTGAACCCGCCTGCCGCCGCCCGCATCGGCCAGGTGGTGAACTACACCATCGTCGCGCGCAACCTCGGCCCCAACCTGATCACCGGGCCGATGACGGTGACCGACACCCTGCCGACGGACCGCTTTCTGGTGCTGTCGGCCAGTGCCATCGGCAGTGGCAGTTCGCCCGCCATGGCGTGCACTTTCGTGGCGGCCACTGGCGCCGTCACCTGCGCCACCGGCGCGGGCACCACGGTGTCGCGCTACGACTTCTACACCGTCAGCATCCAGGCCCGCCTGATCAAGCCGGCCAGCTTGCCGGTGCCGGTGCCCAACACTTACACCAACACCGCCACGGTGGCGCTCGACCCGGCGCAGAACTGCGAATACACGGTGGGCGTGACCACGGTGTGCAACAACGCCGATGCACGGCTGAACAACAGCCAGACCGTCGCGCTCGACATCCAGAACCCCCGCATCGACCTGCTGCAGCAGATCACCCGCGTGCTGCCCACCGGCCAGTCCAGCTTCGGCTTCGGCGACACGCTGCGCTACCGTTTCCGCGAGCAGAACATCGGGCCGTCGCGCGCTGAAAACGTCTTCATGATCGACAGGCTGACGCTGCCGCCCGGCGCCTACGCGATGACCCTGCTGGGTGTGGCCCCGGGCACCGTGAACAGCGCGCCGGCAGAAGCCGGCTTCAGCCTGGACACCAGCAAGACCGGCACCGTCAGCTGCACGCAGCCCGCCGGCGCCAATGGCGACGTCACCTGCACCCTGGGCAGCGGTGCAGCGGGCTTCCTCGACCCCGCCACCGAGGTCAACTTCGAACTGCTGTTCAGCTTCAGCGGGCCGACCAATGTGGTCACCGTGGGCAACACGCCGCACATCTGTGCCGATGAATCGACCGGCTACGAAACCACCGGGGGCTGCAGCTTCGACGCGGGCGTGGCCGGCAACAACATCGCGTCCATCAACGAATCCATCTTCCCCAAGACCGATCTGGCCATCAGCAAGGCGCGCATCACGGCCAGCCCGGTCAACATCAACCAGCCGGTGCAGTACGCGTTGACGGTGCAGAACCGCGGCCCCAGCGACACCACGCAGCTGCGCGTGGCCGATGTGCTGCCGGCCAACTTCGAATGGGTCACGGGCAGCGGCTTCACACCCACCGCAACGGCCGGCGCTTTCAGCGGCCTGAGCGTGGCGGCGCCCGCCTGCACACCCACGCCCGCCGCCATCACGGTGGTCGGTCAGCAGCAGACCATCAACTGCGTGTTGACCGGCAACTTCCCCGGCAGTACCGATGCGACCAACACGGTGGTGTTGACGTTGTGGGCGCGGGCCAAGGCTGGCTTCTTCACGGCGCCCTACGGTGTCAACGTCACCAACACAGGCTCGGTGGCGCCGGGCCTGGACGGCGGCGGCCTGCCCATCTCCATCGACGTGAACCCGGCCAACGACAGCGCCCCGGCCGTGACCCAGGTGCAGGCCGCTTCGATCAGCGGCACGGTCTTCGAGGACCGCGACCGCAGCGGCAGCAACGGTGGGGTGCCGCAGGCTGCGGGCAGCGAGCCGCGCATCCCCGGCGTGATCATCACGCTGACCGGCACTGATCTCTACGGCAACGCCATCACGCGCAGCGCCGTCACCGACGCCAGCGGCAACTACAGCTTCACCGACCTGCCGCCGTCGGCGCTGGGCAGCGGCTACACGGTCAGCGAAACCCAGCCCGCCGGTTTCAACAACGGCCCGACCGCACCGCCCGCCAGCGGCGCCACCGCACCGTCAGCCGGTGGCAGCTTCGTCGGTGGCGGCCTGAGCGGTGATTCCAGCTACAGCGCCGTCGCCATCGCCGGCAACACGCAGGGCGTGAACTACAACTTCCCCGAGGTGCGTCGCGTCGGCCTGTCAGGCTACGTCTACATCGACCTCAACGGCAACGGCGTGCGCGACGCCGCCACCGACCCCGCCATCGTCGGCGCCACCGTCACGCTGCGCAACGCTGCCACGGGCGATGTGGTCGCCAGCACGGTCACCGTCGCCGGCGGCAGCTACAGCTTTGGCAACCTCGATCCGCTGCTGCCCTACACGCTGGAAGAGGCGCTGCCGACGTCGCCCACCGGCCTGCTCAACGGCCCGATCAACCCGGGCTTGATCGGCGGCGCAGCCTGCGCCACCGGTTGCACCGCACAGGCCAACAACCCGGCCGCCAACACCGACCGCATCAGTGCCATCGACCTCAGCGCCGGCCTCGACGGCACGCAGTTCAACTTCGGTGAACTGCAAGTGGCGGGCATCAGCGGCACCGTCTACATCGACCGCAACACCGACAACGCCCTCGACCCCAGCCCCACCGACGGCCGCATTGCTGGCGTGCTGCTGCGTCTGGTGCAAGGCAGCGTCTGCACCGGCACCGAACTGCAGCAAGCCACCACCGACATCAACGGCAACTACAGCTTTGCCAACGTGCCGGTCGGCAGCAGCTATGCCATTTGCGAAGTGCAGCCCATCGGCTATGGCAATGGCGCCGAAAACCCGGGCGGTTCGTCGGCCGCCACGCCGGGCGCCAACGTCATCACCATCGCCAGCCTGGTGCCGGCCGGCTCGGCGGGCAACCACTTCGGTGAACGGGTCGGCTCGCTGGCCGGCTCGGTCTACGTGGACTACACCGCAGGCACGCCCGCCAACACCAACAACGGCCTGCGCGACATCGGCGAAACCGGCATAGCCGGCGTGCTGATCACGCTGAGCGGCACCAACGCTGCGGGCGTCAGCGTCACCCGCAGCACCACCACCGACGCCAACGGCAACTACAGCTTCGCCGACCTGCTGCAAAGCGACGCCAGCGGCTACACCGTGACCGAAGGCACCCTACCGGCCGCAGCCGGGGTCTTCAACGACGGCAAAGACACGGCCGGCAGCGCCGGCGGCAGCAACGCCGTCAACGACACGCTGAGCGGCGTGGTGCTGGGCGCCGGCGTCAACGCCACCGGCTACAACTTCGGCGAACTGCCCATCGCGCCGATCAATGGCACCGTCTACATCGACCGCGACCGCGACGGCACCCTGGGCGGCGCCGACGGCCGCATCGCCGGCGTCACCGTGCGCCTGGTGCTGGGCGGCAGTTGCACGGGCACGGAAGTGGCACGCACCACCACCGACGCCAGCGGCAACTATGTCTTCAGCGGCGTTTCGGCCGGCCTGACCTACACGCTGTGCGAAGCCCAACCCACGGGCTACGCCGACGGCAGCACCAACGTCGGCGGCACGCCGGGCAGCACCAGCATCGCCAACGGCATCACCATTCCGAATCTGCCGGTGGCGGGCTCGCCGGCCAACAATTTCGGCGAACGCGTCAGCACGCTGTCGGGCTCGGTCTGGCTGGACACCAACAACGACGGCACCCGGCAGGCGGGTGAAACCGGCATCGCTGGCGTGGTTCTCACGCTGACCGGTGTCGATGCCACCGGCGCCGCGATCGCGCCGCGCACCGCCACCACCGACAGCAACGGCAATTACAGCTTCGCGGACTTGTTGGCGGCTGGCCCGGCCGGCTACACCGTCACCGAGCAGACCGCACAACCGGTCGTCGGCACCGTGACCACGCTCAACGGCAAGACCGCCGCCGGCAGCACCGGCGGCAGCGCCACCGCACCCGCCGCGCCCAGCGTCATCAGCGGCATTCCGCTGCCCGCCGGGGCCGACTCCACCGACAACCGCTTCGGCGAACTGCTGCCGGTCAGCCTCAGCGGCACGGTCTTCCTCGACCTGAACAACAACGGCGTGCAGAACCCGCCCGGTGACGCCGGTCTGCCCGGCGTGACCATCGTCGTCACCGGCACTGACGACAACGGTGCCCCCGTCACCCGCACACTGACCACCGCCGCCGACGGCAGCTACAGCGTCAGCGACCTGCGCCCCGGCACCTACACCGTCACCGAACCCACGCAGCCCGCCGGCACCAGCAATGGTGTGACGATTGCCGGCAGCGCCGGCGGCAGCGTCACGCCGCCGGCCACCGCGCCCAGCGTGATCAGCGGCATCGTGCTCGCGACTTCGGGCGCCACATCCACCGCCAACAACTTCGCCGAGATCCCGAACAACAGCGTGTTGAACGGCACCGTCTGGCTGGACAGCAACAACAACGGCCTGATCGACGGCAGTGAAACCGGCATCGCCGGCGTGACGCTTGAACTGAGCGGCACCGACACGGCCAGCCGCACCGTGGCGCGCAGCACCATCACCGACGCCAGCGGCCGCTACAGCTTCGACAGCCTGGCGCCTGGCGTCTACAAGGTGAACGAACCGACGCAGCCGCCCAGCACCGTCAACGGCGTCACCGTACCCGGCTCCACCGGCGGCACGGCCACACCCGTGGCCACCGTGCCCAGCGCTATCAGCGCCATCAACCTGGGCGTGGGTGCCACGTCCAGCGCCAACAACTTCGGCGAAGTGCCGGGCGCCGAAATCAGCGGCAGCGTCTACGCCGACAACAACAACAACGGCGTGCGCGACCCGGCGGAAACCGGCCTGCCTGGCGTGACGCTGGTGCTGACCGGCACCGACGACCTGGGCAACCCGGTCAGCATCACCGTCGTCACGGCGGCCGATGGCAGCTACAGCTTCAGCAACCTGCGCCCTGGCACCTACACCGTCACCGAACCCACACAGCCGGCCGGCACCGTCAATGGCATCACCACGCCGGGCAGCAGCGGCGGCGTGGCCACCGCGCCGACCACGGCCATTTCGGGCATCAGCAGCATCGTGCTGGCGCCGGGCGCCAAGGCCACCGGCAACAACTTCGGCGAGCTGGCGAATTCGCCCGACCTGCGCGTGACGAAGAGCGCCGTCGAAGCCAAGTTCACGGTCGGCTTCCCGGGCCACTACCTGGTCAGCGTGCGCAACACCGGTGAGATCGCCAGTAGCGGCGTCGTCACCGTCAGCGACCGCCTGCCCGCCGGCCTGACCCTGGCCGCCACGCCCACCGGCAGCGGCTGGTCTTGCGTCGGCGCTACCGGCGCCAGCAGCTTCAGCTGCACCAGCAGCGCCGTCATCGCGGCCGGGGCCACGTCGGCCAGCACGATTGCGGCAACCGTCAACGTGGCCGCTGCAGCGGCCGCCGGCGCCTCGGTGGACAACGCGGTGATGGTCGATGGCGGTGGCGAAATCGAAGCCCGCCGGCCGTCGGCCGCTGAGCGCGACGCCTTTAACAACAACCCGACCGCGTTGCCGGTGTGCGCGGCCGGTATCACCCAGAACGCCTGCCGCACGCCGACGCCGGTGCAGCTGTCTTCTTCGCTCTCGGGCACGGCCTGGTACGACGTGGGCAGCACGCCGCGCATCCTGGACGCTGGCGACCGCCGCCTGCCGGGCTGGTTGGTCGAGATCATCGACACCGCCACCGGTGCCATCGTCGGCCGTGCCACCACCGCCGCCGACGGCAGCTACAAGGTCAGCGGCCTGATGCCCGGCGTGCCCCTGGCCGTGCGCTTCCGCGACCCGGCATCGGGCATCGTCTTCGGCTACCCGGTGAACGGTGAGAAGTCGCTCGGCTCCAGCGGCGCCACCTGCGACGCCAATGCCGCAGCCAACGGCACGGCCAGTTCCTGCGTCGGCACCGGCAACACGCCGGCCTTGACCGTCATCCTCGCGCCCGGCCAGGAACTGCCGCAGCAAAGCATCCCGGTGGACCCGAGCGGCGTGGTCTACGACTCGGGCCTGCGCACCCCCGTCGCGGGCTCTGTCGTCACGCTGGCGCCCGTGGGCGTGTGCACCGGCTGGAACCCCAGCACCGGCCTGGTCGGCGCCACGCTTGGCGGCTACACGCTGACCGGCAGCAGCGCGGCCATGACGGTCGGCGCCGACGGCTACTACCAGTTCCTCTTCGGCCCCAGTGCCCCGGCCAACTGCACCTTTGGCCTGACGGTCACGCCGCCGGCCGGCTACACCTTCCAGTCTTCGGCCATCCCGCCAACGACGGGGCCGCTGGTGCCCACGGGTGGCGCGGGTTCGGTCTACGCCGTGCAACCGCAGGCCACCGCGCCAGTGGCAGCTGTCGGCACGGGCACCAGCTATTTCCTGACGCTGACCAGCGGCAGCGCTGGCGCCAACATCATCCACAACCACATCCCGCTGGACCCGGTGCTGCCCAGCGCCATCGCGCTCAGCAAGACCGGCGACAAGGCCGTCGCCGAAGTGGGCGACACCGTGCGCTACACCATCACCGTCAGCGTCACCTCGGGCCCGGCACCGCGCCAGACCACGGTGGTGGACCGCCTGCCGGCCGGTTTCACCTACATCCGCGGCACGGCGATGGTGGGCGACAAGTCGATAGCCGACCCTTCATCCACAAGCCCGGGCGGTCTCGGCCCGACGCTGGCCTTCAACCTCGGCGCGATGCCCGCCAGCAAGCAGCTGGTGCTGCGCTACCGCGTGCGGGTGGACGTGGGTGCGATGCAGGGCGACGGCATCAACCGCGCACGCGGCCAGGCTTGCGGCGTGCCGGCGGGTTGCGTCGATGCGGCCTTCAACCCGCTGGGCGGCGCGGTGGCCACCAACGAAGCGGCTTATCGCGTGAAGGTCAGCGGCGGCGTCTTCGCCACCGAGGCCTGCGTGGTTGGCAAGATCTTCGTGGACTGCAACCACAACCACATCCAGGACCGCGAAGAGCTGGGCATCCCGGGCGTTCGTCTGGTGATGCAGGACGGCACCACGCTGATCAGCGACAGCGAAGGCAAGTACAGCGTGTGCGGCATCCCGGCCAAGAGCGCGGTGCTGAAGGTGGACGGCCTGACGCTGCCGCGCGGCTCGCGCCTGACGACGTCCAGCAACCGCAACCTGGGCGATGCGAACAGCCTGTGGCTGGACCTGAAGAACGGCGAACTGCACCGTGCCGACTTCATCGAAGGCAGTTGTTCAAACACCGTGCTGGAGCAGGTCAAGGCGCGCCGCGCGCAAGGTGAGGTGCGCGCGCCCGAAGCCGAGAAGCAGCGCGGCCCGGCGCTGCGCTTCGACAGCAAATCGGCCGGCAGCAGCACCTTCAAGTCGCCGCAACAGGGCACCGACGGCAGCAACCAGCTGGCACCCAAGCCGCGCGCCCCGGTGCGGGCGCCCGCCGGCGCTACCCAGGATGAAACGAACGTACCGACACCGGCCTTGCCGATGAACCGGCCAGCACCCACCGGAAGAGACAGTGGCACCGCGCCCGAAGCAGGAGGCGGCCGTGGCACGAACTGACCGCTTCCTGATGCGCTGCACACCGCTCACGCTGACCGTCCTGGCGCTGGCTGCTGCAACAGCTGCCCACGCCCAGACCCAGCCACCCGCCGGCTCGCCCACCGACGTGCGCTACACCGCCATCACCGCTGGCGAGGCCGTGCTCTACCCGCGCGCGCCGGGCGCCGACGCCAAGCCGCCGACGCTGTTCCGGGGCGAGCAAGGCGGCGCGAACTACGCGGCCAACGAAGCCGTGGCCCGCGTGCTGGTCGAGGTCGATCGCGACGCCGTGCCGGCCGACGGCCAGGCGCCGGTCAAGCTGAAAGTGCGGCTCTTCGACCGCGACGGCAAGCCGTTGCAGCAGACCGTCTTCATCACCATCGAACACTCGGGCGGCCGCATCCTGCTGCCCGGTGCGCGTACCGACGAACTGGGCCCGCGCCGGCAGGACGCCGACAAGGTCACGCCCGGCGTGCAGTTGAAGGTCGAAGGTGGCGTTGCCGAATTCACCCTGCTGGCGCCGGCCGAAGCGCAGGACGTGCGCGTGCGCATCAGCGCCGGCAATGAAGAGGCGGCCGGCGTCATCAGCTTCGTGCCCGAACTGCGCCCGATGGTGGCGGCGGGCTTGGTCGAAGGCATCGTCAACTTCCGCAACAAGGGCGTGCTGAACCAGCCGCGCCGCAACGACGGCTTCGAGCAGGAACTGGAAAACTGGTCGCGCCAGTTCAATGGCGGCCGCAACACGGTGGCCGGCCGCGCGGCCTTCTACCTGAAGGGCACCATCCGCGGCGACCTGCTGCTGACGGCGGCCTATGACAGCGACAAGGTCACCCGCGCGCGTTTGCTGCGCGACGTGCGGCCCGACGAGATCTACCCGGTCTACGGCGACGCCTCGCTGCGCAGCTTCGACGCGCGTTCGGGCGATCGTTTGTATGTGCGTGTGGACAAGAACAAGAGCTACGCGCTCTATGGCGACTTCGTCACTGGCGACGGCTACCAGCAAGCCATCGGCCAGGGCGCCGTGTCCTCGCTGAAGCAGCGCAGCCTGGGCAACTACAACCGCACGGCGACGGGGGTGCGCCTGCACCACGAAGAAGGTCAGCTAACGGGCAATGTGTTTGCCTTTCGCGACTCGCTGCGCCAGGTGGTGGAAGAGATCGCCAGCCAGGGTTCGGGCCCTTACGGCCTGCGCAACAACGGCGTGCTGGAAGGCAGCGAGAAGGTCGAAGTGCTGGTGCGCGACCGCACGCAACCGTCGCGCATCGTCAGCGTGCGCGCGCTGGCGCGGCTGGTGGACTACACCTTCGAGCCCTTCTCGGGCCGCATCCTGCTGACCAGCTTCCTGCCCAGCGTCGATGAGAACCTGAACCCGGTCACGCTGCGCGTCAGCTACGAAGTCGACCAGGGTGGCGCGCCCTTCTGGGTGGCCGGTGGCGACGGGCAATGGCGCGTCAATCAAACGGTCGAAGTCGGCGGCTCGCTGGTCGCTGACCGCAACCCGCTGGCGGCCTACGACCTGGCCAGCGCCAACGTCACGGTGAAGCTGGCCGAGCGCACGGCGCTGGTCGTCGAAGGCGCTCAAAGCACCAGCAGCGTCAACACCAACCCGACCAACACCAGCACCACGCCGGCGCTGGCCGGCCGCATCGGCGACGTGCGCGGCAAGGCCGTGCGCGCCGAGCTGGTCCACGAGGGTGAACGCACCGACGCGCGGCTGTTCTACGGCAAGTCGTCGCCGCTGTTCAACAACCCGGCCGCGCCGCTGAACGGTGGCCGCGAAGAGGTCTACGCCAAGGGCGGCTACCAGCTGACCGACAGCCTGCGCCTGCTGGCCGAAGGCCTGAAGAGCGAAGACCGCAACGCCGGCGGCGGCGACCGTTCTTCGCTGGCCCTGGGCCTGCGCTGGGCCGCAACGGCCAACCTGACGCTGGCCGCCAGCATCCGTTCGGCGCGCGAAACCGTCGGCACCCAAGGCAACGGCGCGCTGACCTGGCCCTATGACCAGACGCAGGGCTTGACCAGCAGCATCGGCAGTGGTTCGGGCGGCGGCGCGCTGGGCTACGGCAACCAGGTTGTGGACCCGGCCACCGGCCTGCCGGTCATCCAGCAAAGCAGCTTGGGCAGCGCCGCCAGCAGCCTCGCAGCGGGCACCAAGCTGGCCAGCACGACGGTGAAGTTCGGCGCCGGCTACCGCGTCAACGAACGCTTCACGCTGGGCGGCGAGATCGAGGGCGATGTTTCGGGTGACGCCCGCCGCCGTGCTTCGCTGGGTGGCGACTACACGGTGGCCGAACGCACGCGCCTGTACGGTCGCTACGAGCAGCAAAGCGGCTGGGTGCAACTGGGTGGTGTGTCCGACACCGGTCGCAGCGCCGGCGCTTTCATCTTCGGCGTGGACAGCAGCTACCTGCGCGACACCCAGGCCTTCAGCGAATACCGCCTGCGCGACGCGATGGCCGGCCGCGACCTGCAGCTCGCATCCGGCGTGCGCAACACCTGGAACGTGGCCGAAGGCTGGCGCGTCAGCACGGCCTTCGAAAACCTGCGCGTCATCAGCGGCCAGACGGCGGCGGTGAATGCCGTCAGCGGCGGCCTGGACTGGTCGGCCAACCCGCTGTGGCGCGCCAGCACGCGCTTGGAACTGCGCCGTTCGGGCGACATCAGCAGCACGCCCGACAACGACCGTTTCACCACCACGCTGTGGCAGGCGATGGTCGCCCGCAAGCTCGACCGCGACTGGACCTTGCTGGCCCGCAACCACCTGCTCGTCACCGACTACGCCGCGCGTGGCGACGTGCTGCAGGACCGCGCCCAAATCGGCCTGGCCTACCGCGACACCGACACCAACCGCATCAACGCGCTGGGCAAGGTCGAATACAAGACCGAGCGCGACGCCAGCAACGCGGCCGTGGGTGATTTGCGCACGCGCGCCTGGATCGTGTCCACCACAGCCGACTACCACCCCACCCGCCCGTGGTGGATGAGCGGCCGCGTCGCCGGCAAGTGGCAGACCGACCGCCTGGAAGGCGGCGTGGCCAACGCCTTCCACGCGCAGTTGCTGGCCGCGCGCCTGGTCTACGACGTGACCGAGCGCTGGGACGTGGGCGTGATGGCCGCCGCGCAACTGGGCGGCAACGCCGCGCGGCAGACGGCCTACGGCGCCGAAGTGGGCTATCTGCTGAAGACCAATCTGTGGCTGTCGGCTGGCGTCAACGCCACCGGCTTTGCGGGCGACGCCGACCTCACGGGCTATGAATACACCCGCCGCGGGGCCTATCTGCGGCTGCGCTTCAAGTTCGACGAGAACCTTTTCAAAGGCCGTGACCGCGAGGTCAACAGGAGCCTCGACCGATGAACATGCACCCCACGCTCACGCCCAAGCACACGCCTTCGTCGCTGCTGCTGTCACGCCTGACGGCGGCCCTGCTGATGGCCTTCCTGCCGTTTGCGGCGCTCGCGCAAACGACGCAGCTCATGCCGCAGCAAGCCCGCATCAGCGACGAAGCCATCCAGGCGGACCAGCGCGCCTACGAAACGCTGCAAGGCCGCATCAAGGGCCTGAACGACCGCGGCCGGCCAGTCCGCGACTACTTCTTGTCCAAGTCGCAGTGCTGGCTGGACGTGAGCTTCCACGAGTACACGCGCAACGACCGCAGCGCCTTCCCGCAGGCGGCGATGACGGAGTCCGAGAAGCTGATCGTCGGCATGGAGCGCGGCAGCGCGCTGGGCACAGACACGCCCCTGGTCAACGGCGCCGCGCGCCTGCGGCCCGACCTGTGGGACCGTGCCGCCGCGTTGCGCGGCCACGAAGGTTTCCGCTGCGCGCAACAGAAAGTGGCCTGCGCCGAGGTCGAGCTGGTGCACGCCGGGAACGAGTTCCAGCAGCAGGCATGGCGCCACGCCAAGCCCTACGTGCAGATCGCCGAGGACCTGCTGGGTGAAGCGCAGGAACTGGCCGGCAGCTGCAACCCGCCGCCAGCGCCGGCTCCCGCGCCGGTGCCCGCACCCTTGCCGCTGCCGCCGGGCGCTTTGGTGGCGCCGGTGCTGGCTGGCGGCGTGGCGCTGGCCGCCTCACCGCCGGTGCAGGTGCAGGAACTGCTGCTGTCGGCCGGTGTGCTGTTCAACTTCGACCAACACGACGCCGCCAACATGCGCCCGTATTCCGTGGCGCAACTCGAAGCGCTGGTGCAACGCGTGCAGCGCGAAAAGCTGATCGTCAAGTCCATCCAGCTCACCGGCTACGCCGACCGCCTGAACAGCACCGGCCAGGCCGACTACAACCAGCGCCTGTCGGAAAAGCGCGTGGCCACGGTCAAGGCTGCGCTGGAGAAGCTGGGCATCGCACCTACCTTGATGCGCACCGCTGCGGGCGGTGACAGCCTGCAGGTGCAGGCCTGCCAGGCGCGCTACACGCGGGTCAGCGACCTCGAGGAATGCCTGCTGCCGAACCGCCGTGTGGAAGTGACCATCGAGGCGCGCCGGCCCTGAACGACGGGGCGCCGGCTCACTCGGCGTCGATCTCCAACACCAGCCGCTGGGCGGCCTCGGGCGACAGGTTCAGCAGCGTGGCGATGTCCTGCAGATCATCGGGCAGGGCGGCGTTGTCCCAGTCCAGCCGGCTGTGCCGCGCCAGGCGGATCGCCAGTTGCACATTGCGCATCTGCAGGCTGGTGTGGGCGGCGTGTTCGTCGGTGATCTGCACCAGCAGCGCCGGCAGCTGCCAGGCCAGCATCAGCGCGTGTTCCAGCTCGTCGAGTTCGATGTGCAGCACCTCGCGCTGCACGGCGGCTGAACGCAGGGCCGGGTCGGCCTGCTGGCGCTGCGCGATCTGCAGCGCCAGCGCCGGCGCGCGCAACCACAGCAGCAGTTCGGCGAAGTCGTGCAACAGCGCCGCTTCGTGGATCACCGGCGCGTCGTGGTCCATGCGGTGCACCGCGAAGCCGATGGCGAAACGCGCCGCGCGGCGCGAGCGCCGCAGCACGTCCTGAAACCCGGCCAGCGCGGCGGGCTGTCCGGCCAGTTGCGCCTCCACGGTCAGAGCGCGGGGCCCGAAGGCCCTGAAGAAGGGCGAGATGCCCAGCATCACCAGCGCCTCGGTGACGGTTTCGGTGTCGCTGCCGTCGCGCCCGCGCCGCAGGTGGGCCACGTGGGCCAGCAGCTTCAGGGTCATCAGCGGGTCGCTGGCCACCACGTCGGCCAGCAGGTGGGCATCCACGGCGTCTTCGTTCAGCCGCAGCAGGTCCAGTTCGTCGGCCGTCGCGGCCAGGACGGGCAGCTGTGCCGGGTCGAACAGCCCGGTCCACTGCGCCAGGTCGCGCGGGGCGGTGTGGATGAAGGTGGGTGGGTTGGACATGGGTCGTCGAGCCGGCGGCTGCCCTGCTCGTCCACCGCATATCGGCCGGCTGGCGCCGGGCTTGAGGGCCCGCGCGTCGGCAACGCGCGGGCCCTGCGGCGGGATCACAAGCGTGTCACGCCCATCACGTGGCCGACCAGCTGGCCGTCCACATACAGCGCGCCTTCAGGGGCGCCCGCATCGGCGTGGAATTCGACCACGCGGTCTGCGGGTGCGGTGCGCGGTGCCAGGGCCAGGCGGGCCGCCAGGCTGTCCAGCAGGCGGCTGGCGGCCCGCAGCAAGGTGGTGGCCCACAGGCGGGTGCGGTGGTCGGCGTAGGTGCCGCCGTGGTCGTCGCCGTAACGGTCGGCAGCGTAGAGGTCGTCGGTCGTCAACATGATGTCTCTCCAGGGGAAGCCGCCACCGCTGCCGGAGTGGGCATGCAGCAGGCTTCCGGGATCGGTTCAGGGGCTGGGCTTGTAGCGGTCGGTCTGCGCAAAGGCAGCCATTTCGCGGCGCATGGCGGTTGCGGCCTGCTGCCGGCGTGCGCCGCCTTGCGGGCGGTGGCTGCCGGCGGCCCGTCGCAGGCTGGCGGCGACCAAGGGGTTGCGCGGCTTGCTGAGCTTGAGGGTGATCTTCATCGCGGGTCTCCGGGTTGGCGTGGGGATGGCAGTGGCACAAGGTCGCGAGCCGCAATGCAAACGGCCCGGGTTGCTGGAGCAACCCGGGCCGTGGAGGGCCGATGCGCACGGCGGCTGGTGCCGCTGGGCGTTCAGCGCTCCGGTGCCCCGGGCGGAGCACCATCGTTGCGGGCCTTCATGCCCCGGTTCTTGCTGGCTTCAACACCTTGCGGCGCAGCGGCGGCCGGCTGGCTTTGGCTGCTTGGGGTGTGCGACAGGAACAGGTTCATCGGGCTCGGTGGTGGGGTGGATCGGCTGTGGATGCTGTGCCCGCCCGCTGGCAGGGCCACAAGATCACAGGCTTGCGCAAATGATAAAGACGACATTATCAAAGCGCAAGTGTTTTTGCTCACCGCGTGCGCTGGGGGGGGGTGGGGGGAGAGGCCGCGTCTGCAACTTGGGGGACGCGGGCGCCTGGCGCTGCGGTTCAGCGTTTGCGCTTGAGCGGCGCCACACCGGTCTGCGTGCGCAGCCACAGGTCACGCGGGTCTTCCGCCGGTGCGGGCGGCGGCGGGGGTTTGCGCACCACGCCGGGGGCCAGCGGGGGTGTCGGCGGCGCGGGGGCAGGGCCCGCCGGCGGTGCAGCCGCTGCTGTCGCTGTCGGGGCGGTCAAGACTTCACCCAGCAGGTCCAGCAGGCGCGTGCGAGCGCGTTGCGGGTGCCGGCGGTAGAACGTCAGCACCAGACCCATGATGAAGCGCTCATCGTCGTCGCGCGGCGCCAGTTCTTCCGAGGCACCGGGCACTGAACGGGCTGCAGGCTGGGCGGCCGTGCTGCCTGTCGCCCCCGCCCCCGCCCCCGCCCCCGCCTCAGCGTTCACACCGTGCGGCGTGTCCATCCATCCGGCTGGCTTGTGGCACAGCAACTCGAACTGGCGGGCCAGCCTTTCGCCGATCTGCCGCGAGCGGCCCTTGATCTGGCTCCAGTAGCTGGGTTGGATCTGGATCCGCTCGGCGAAGCGTTTCTCCAGCCCGCGCAGCGTGGCCGCGTCGGCGTGGCGCGCGGTGGCGCGAACGAACTCTTCGAAGAGGGCCAGCGCGTTGTCCAGGCGTACCTGGGCGAGGTCTTGGGGGCTGGCTTGCATCGGGCTTGATGATAAATCTTCGTTTACCGCTGACAGGCTGATGGGGCGCCCTGTCAGGCCTCTGGGTTGCGTCATATCGGTAATACGAATCATTCTCATTCGTGTTATATTTTTCTCCGAGCCCGCACCTTGAGCCCACCACCGTGACTGCCACCGCTACGCTTTTTCCGCCGATGTACGCCTTGCCGCCGCAGTCGCGGGCCGGGTCGCTGGCCGGCATCCTGGCCGTGCACGCGCTGCTGTTGTGGGCCGCGCTGCAGTGGGGTGGCGTGCGGGCCGTGGTGCTGGAAGCGTCGCCGCTGTTCGTTGCCATCCTGGGTCCTCAGGCGCTGACCCAGGCCCCCGCCGCGCAACCCCAGCCGGTTCGGCCCCGGCCTGACCCGGCAGCGCCTGTGCCGCCCGCCGCGACGGTCGTGCCCAACCCCGTGCCTGCGCCTGTGCCTGCGTTTGTGGCCGCCGCGACCGACGCGCTGCCTGCCGCCGAAGCTGCACCGGCCGCCACGGCGGCAGCGCCGGCCGCCGTCGCGTCGGTCACACCCGCCGCGCCCATCGCACCGGCATTGGCGCCCGCGATGCCCGTGCCGGTAGCGCCACCGCCCAAGCTGATCCCCGCTTCGGCCATCCAGTTCAGCGTGCCGCTGCTCGTCGACTACCCACGGCAGTCCCGGCGCCAGGCCGAGAGCGGCGTCGTCGTGGTGCGGGCCTACATCGAAGCCCGTGGCGGCGTGCCGCACAGCGTGCAGGTCGAGCAGTCCTGCGGCTTCCTGCGCCTGGACCAGGCCGCGCTGGCCGCCGTGCAACAGGCGCGCTTCCTGCCCTACACCGAGAACGGCCAGCCGGTGGCGGGCTGGGTCCGCATTCCGATTCGCTTCGATCTGGAACGTTAGGCGCCCCGCCGGTCGCACGTCCCGTCTACCTGTCCCGGTCTGCCGGTCTTCCGGTCTGCCGGTCTCCGTTCCCGGTTTCCCGCCCCCGTTGTCCCACATCCGCAAGGCTGATCCCCATGATTGAAACGCCCGGCGCCTGCGCCCACCCCGTTCAGCGACTGATACCCATCGGCGCCCTGGCCGCCGGCTTTGGCCTGCTGCACAGCGCCGTGCTGGCGCAACCCGTTGCCCCGCCCGCACGCGCCGCCACGACGGCCACCGCCGACCGGCCCGAGACCACGATGCCCGCCGTCACCGTGAAGGCCAAGGCCGAATCCGAGACCGACGCGAATTCGGTGCGCGCCATCACCAGCACCATCGGCAAGGGCAACCAAGACCTGCGTGACATCCCGCAGTCGGTCACCGTGCTGACCGAGAAACTGATGGAAGACCGCCGCGTGGACACGTTGAAGCAGGCGCTGCACCAGACCGCCGGCGTCAGCTTCATGGCCGCCGAGGGCGGTGAAGAAGACATCCGCCTGCGCGGCTTTTCGTTGGCCGCCAGCGGCGACATCTACGTCGACAGCCTGCGCGATCCGGCCTTCTACGAACGCGACACCTTCAACCACGAGCGCCTGGAATTGCTGCGCGGCTCGGCTTCGATGCTGTTCGGCCGCGGGTCCACCGGCGGGGTCGTCAACCAGGTCAGCAAGCTGCCTTTCCTGGCCAACGCGAACGAGGTGAACCTGACCGCTGGCAGCGGCGACTTCATGCGCTTCACCGGCGACTTCAACGTGAAGCTGGGCGACACCGCCGGCCTGCGCCTGAACGCCATGGTCAACAGCGCCAGCGGTGGCGGCGGAACCGACAGGCTCGACAAGCAGGGCCTGGCGCCCAGCCTGCGCTGGGGCATCGGCACCGCCGACGAATTCGTCGTGTCGGGCTACGTCCTGCGCAACAACAACGCGATCAACTACGGCTTGCCGTGGGTGCGCGTCAGCTCGACACAGACCACGGCCAACCCGTCCACCATCGACAGCCGCCTCGACCCCCGCCACGCCTACTACCAGGCCGCCAGCGACTACAACGTCAGCGCTGCCGCCTTGGCCACCTTCGGCCACACGCATCGCTTTGCCGACGGCGGCGAACTGAAGACGCAGCTGCGGCGCGGCCGCTACGACCGCGACCAGCGCGCCGGCACCATCCGCTTCGTCGGCACGCAGGGCCTGGACACCGTGGGCACCGGCACCTTGCTGACCGAAGGGGGTGCGAACAACACGGTGAACAACAAGATCCAGGACATGGCCACCACCTACGGCCAAAGCGACTACAGCAACAAGTTCAAATGGCTGGGCATGGACCACAGCGTGCTCAGCGGCGTGGACCTGGCGCACGAGGTCTTCCGCAACTACACGACGGTCTTGCCCGCCGGCGTGACGCTGAACAAGACCGCGACGCCGATCCGGATCGGGTCGCCCAACACCAACAGCGTCGACGAGAGCCTGCGCATCAAGCGCCAGGCGGACGCATTCGACGCCAAGGCGCTGGGTGTGTATGCCCAGGACCTGGTCCAGATCACGCCCACCTGGAAGCTGCTGGCCGGGCTGCGCTGGGACTACTTCAAAGGCAGCTACCAGACCTTTCAGACGGCCACCAGCACGGCGGTGCCGCCGGTCGCCATCGGCGCGCAACTGACCGACCGCGGCCGCGCCGACAAGCGGTGGAGCCAGCGCGCCGGCGTGCTGTACCAGCCCAACGACGAGCAGTCTTACTACGCCTCGTGGGGCACGTCTTTCAACACCTCGGGCGACACCTACCAGTACGACGACCAGACCCAGAACACGCCGCCCGAAGGCAGCGAGAACTTCGAGATCGGCGGCAAGTTCGACCTGTTCGAAGGCCGTCTGAGCGCCCGCGCGGCGGCCTTCTACAGCATCAAGACCCACGAACGCAACCGCGATAGCGACAGCGCCGCCACGCAGGCGCTGCTGTCTGGCAGGCGCCACGCGGCGGGTCTGGAATTCGAGCTGGCCGGCCGCATCACGCCGAAGTGGGACGTGTTCGGCTCCTACGCCTGGATACCGGTGGCGCGCATCGACGTGGGCGCACCGGGCTCGGTGCCCGGCGTGGGCGAAGGCGAGGGCACGCGGGCGGCCGTGACACCGCGCCACAGCGGCACGGTCTGGACCACCTACCAGTTCACCGATGCCTTGCGCCTGGGCGGTGGCTTGAACGCACGCGCTGCGCAAACCCCCAACCGCAACCCGGCCGGCATCGTGGCACCGCACTTCGTCACCGCCGACCTGATGGCCGAATACACCGTCAGTCCGGGCCTGAGCTTCAAGCTCAACGTGCTGAACGCCACCAACAAGCTGTATGCCGATGCGCTGTACACGGCGCACTACATCCCTGGCGCCGGGCGCAGCGTGCAGGCCACGATGAGCACCCGTTTCTGACATGTTGCTGCACGTCAAACAGGTTCTGTCGGCGGACGAATTGCAACAGGCGCGCACGCTCTTGCAACGCGCGCAGTGGGGCGACGGCCGGGTGACGGCGGGCATGCAGTCGGCGCAGGCCAAGAACAACGAGCAACTGGCGCCCGACAGTGCCGAGGCCCAGGCCTTGCAGCAGATCGTGCTGGGCGCGCTGAACCGCCACATGCAGTTCTTCTCGGCGGCCTTGCCCAAACGCGTTTTTCCGCCCCTGTTCAACCGCTACGGCGGCACCGCGAACGCCTTCGGCAACCACGTCGACAACGCCGTCCGCTTCATACCCGGCACGCTGGGTGACCGGGTGCGCACCGACATCAGTTGCACGCTGTTCCTGGCCGAGCCCGGCGACTACGACGGCGGCGAATTGAAGGTTGAAGACACCTTCGGCGCGCACAGCGTGAAGCTGCCGGCCGGCGACATGGTGCTGTATCCCGGTACCAGCGTGCACCGCGTCGAACCGGTCACGCGCGGCCACCGGCTGGCCAGTTTCTTCTGGCTGGAAAGCATGGTCCGCAGCGACGAACAGCGCCGCCTGCTCTTCGACATGGACAGCCACTTGATGCACCTGCGCAATACCGTGGGTGAAAGCGATCCGGCCGTCATCGGCCTGACGGGCACATACCACAACCTCTTGCGCATGTGGGCCGATGTCTGAACGGCCGCTGCCGGTTCAGGCGTCGTCCTGCACCTTGAAAGCGGCCACCAACTGCGCCTGCACCGTTGGCGGCACCGCCGCGAAGTGCGCCAGCTCGATGGCGTAGCGCCCCTGGCCGCTGGTCAGCGCGTTCAGCCGGGTCTGGTAGCTGCTCAGTTCCGACAGCGGCACCTGGCCGCGCACGACCATGCTGCCCGCCACGCCGTTGGCCGTGCCGGTGACCACGCCCCGGCGCGCAGACAGGTCGCCCGTGATGTCGCCCACCGCGTGGTCGGGCGCGGCGATCTCGATGTGCACGATGGGCTCCAGCACCTGCGGCCGGGCCTCGCGCACCGCCACCAGAAAGGCCTTGCGGCCGGCGGTGGCGAAGGCGATGTCCTTGCTGTCCACGCTGTGGTGCTTGCCGTCGTACACGGTGACGCGCAGGTCCACCACTGGGTGGCCCGAAATGGCGCCGCCGGCCAGCACCTCGCGCACGCCCTTTTCCACGGCGGGCATGTAGGGGCCGGGAATGGTGCCGCCCTTCACCGCATCGACGAATTCGAAGCCCGCGCCGCGCGGCAGCGGTTCGACGCGCAGGAAGACTTCGCCGAACTGGCCCGCGCCGCCGCTCTGCTTCTTGTGGCGGTGGTGGCCTTCGGCCGGCGCGGTGATGGTCTCGCGGTAGGCGATGCGCGGCGGCTGTGTCTGCACCTCGAACCTGTAGACCTCGCGCAGTCGGTCCAGCAGCACGCGCAGGTGCAGTTCGCCCAGGCCGTAGAGCACGGTTTGATTGGTGCTGGCCACGTGTTCCAGCTTCAGGCAGGGGTCTTCATCGACCAGCTTGGTGACGATCTCCCACAGGCGCTGCTCGTCGCCATGGCGCTGCGGTGCCAGGGCCAGGCCGTAGACCGGCTTCGGAAAATCCAGCGGCACCAGGTGGATGTGGGCGTCGGCTGGCGCGTCGTGCAAGACCGCGTCGAAGTGGATGTCGTCCACCTTGGCCACCGCCGCGACGTCGCCGGGCAGCGCCTGCGCCACCTCGACCAGGGTCTTGCCCTGCAGCCTGAACAGATGGCTCACCTTGAACGGTTTGCGGCTGTTGCCGATGAACAGCACGCTGCCCGTGCTGACCGTGCCCTGGTGCACGCGGAAGATGCCCACGCGGCCCACATAAGGGTCCACCGTGACCTTGAAGACATGGGCCAGCACGTGCAGCGCCGGGTCGGGCACGGCGTGCAGGGGCACGGCGCTGGCGCCTTCACCGTCAAGGAACCCGGGCGGGTTGCCCTCGGCCGGGTTGGGCAAGAGCTTGACGATGATGTCCAGCAGCTCGGCCACGCCGGCGCCGGTCTTGGCCGAGACGAAACACACCGGGATCAAGTGCCCCTCGCGCAGCGCCTGTTCCAGCGGCGCGTGCAGCTCGGTGGCATCCACGTCGCCGTCGTTCAGGTAGCGGTCCACGAAGACCGGGTCCACTTCGACGACCTGTTCCACCAGCGCACGGTGGGCGGCATCGACCGCCCCGAAGTCGCTGTGGCCTTCGCGCTGGTAGAAGCAATCGACGACCCGCGTGGCGCCGGCGTCCGGCAGGTTCACCGGCAGGCATTCCTTGCCCCAGGTGGCCTGGATCTGCGCCAGCAGGCCGGGCAAATCCACGCCGGCCGCGTCGATCTTGTTGACGATGATCAGCCGGTCCAGCTGACGGGCGGCGGCATAGGCCATCACGCGCAAGGCCATGCTCTCGATGCCCACGGCGGCGTTGATCACCACGGCGGCGGTTTCCACCGCTTCCAGCGCCGGCAGGCACTGCCCCAGGAAGTCGGCGGCGCCGGGGGTGTCGATGCAGTGGATGCGCGTGTCGGCGTGCTGCAGGTGCAGCACCGCCGCGTTCAGCGAATGGCCCATCTTGCGTTCCAGCGGGTCGAAGTCGCTGACCGTGCTGCCGCGCTCCAGGCTGCCGGCCGATGCGATGGCGCCGCTGCGCAGCAACAAGGCTTCGGCCAGGCTGGTCTTGCCGGCGGCAGCGGGGCCGACGAGGGCCAGGGTGCGGATGGCGGCAGGGCCGCCGGGGGCTGGGCTGGGCATGGACGGTCTCCTCAGGCAGGGGTGACGGCGACCCACCCAGCTTGTAGGTGAAAAACCGGCTTCAGCACAGTAGTCGCTTCCCGCACACCGGCCCCGCTGGGCACCGGCCACGCGGCCGCAATCAGCGCCCGCTGGCCGCTTCGGGCCGCGCGCCGGTGATCGCCGTCATCCAGCGGTCGGGGTGCAGCAGCAGGCGCAGGGCCGCCAGCACCTGCCCGGGCGTGACGGCCTGCAAGGCGGCATCCAGCTCGCCTTCGTTGCTGTCGAAGCCGCCCTCGCCGTCGAAGTGCGCCACCAGCGCCACGGCCAGCTGGCGGTCGTCGCCACGCTGCTGTCGGCGCAGTTCCAGCAGCTGCTGCTGCGCCACTTCCACCTCTTGCGCGCTGACGCCGTCGCGCAGCACGCGGGCGATTTCCTCGCGCAAGGTGGCCTCGACGCGCAGCGCACTGTGCGGCGCGCCCGTGGCGGTGACGCTGACCACGCTGCGGTCTCCGCGCGCCGGCGTGTGCAGTTGCGCGACGACGTTGTAGCTGATCGCGTCCTGCTGGCGCAGCCGCTCGACCAGTCGGCCGCCGCCGCTGCCGGTGGCCGCTGCCAGCAAGCGCAGGCCGACCAGCGCAGGCGGGTAGGCCACCGCGTCTTGCGCCAGCGGGATCTCCTGCACCAGCGTGACGGTCGCGGCCTGGGCGTCGGCCTGGGCGTGGACGTGGCGCGCGGCACCCACGCTCAGGTGGCGATCGGGCGCGAAGGCATGGCGCGGCGCGTCGGGCTTTTTCCAGCTGCCGAACAGCCTTTCCACGGTCCTGACGGTCGTGTCGGGCACATGGCCGACGATGGCGATGCGGGCCTCGTTGGCCGACCAGAAGTCGCGGTGGAAGCGGCGCACCTGCTCCAGGTCCAGGCCGCGCCAGCTGGCCGCCACGTCGGCAGGCAGTGGCTGGTAGCCGATGTCGAGCGGGGTGTCGCCGCGCTGCTGGTTGATGTGCCGGCGCACCGCCAGCACGGCCGGGCTGCCGGCGTTGGCCCCCGGTGCCAGTGCGGCGTTGCGCTCGGTCTCGAAGTCGGCCGCCAGCAAGGCGGGCTGGCTGAGAAATTCCCGGGTGTAGGTCAGCGCCTGGGCCAGCAGCTTGCCGCGCGTGACGATCTGGACCTGCACCGACTGCGGCCCGCTGACCACCCGGATGCCGTCCTGCAAGGCCCGCTGGATGGCCTGCACCTCCTGCACGCTGCGCTGGGTGGTGGCGTGCTGGGCCACGGTCGACAGCCCGCGCCAGCCGGGCTGCCCCATCATCTCCTTGGTGCTGCCCCACCGGAATTCGAGGTGGGCCACCACGCGGTCGTCGGCGCTGTCCTTGGGCAGCACCGCCAGCAGCAGGCCGCTGGGCAGGCGGTAGCGCCTGACGCGCAGCTCGATGGCCGCCGGGTCGGCATCGAAGGCCTCGCCGGTCTTGACGGCGGTGGCTTGCACCGCATCCAGGTCCGACGCCGGGTTGGCGATGGCTGGCACATCGGCCTTGCGGGCGAACAGCCGGCCGAGCAGTCCGGGGTCGGCCTCGACGAATTCGGGCTGCCCGACCGACGCATCGGTCACGCCGTGCGCGACGGCTCGGTTGAGCCGGCGCACGTAGCGCCCTTCGACGCGCAACACGTCGTCGGCAGACACCTGGCGCAGCGCGCTGACGTGGCGGAAGGCCAGCCGCCAGTCACCGGCCCCGATGGCGTCGGAGAGGACCGCCGCCGCGCTGGCCGGGTCGCGCAGGCGCTGCTCCAGCGCGCTGGACATGCTCTGCGCCGTTCTTTCCACGTAGGCGGCAAACACCGGATGGCGCACCATCGAGCGGTCCAGCCTGTCCAGCCAGCTGTCTTCCAGCGCTTGCAACTTCTCGCGGCCGGCGGCGTCGCGGCTGGGGATGCCGGGCAGGGTGAGCACCAGCCCGAAGAGGAAAGGCTCGCGGGTCAGCACCTGCCCGTTGATGCCGCTGATCTGGCCGCGTTTGTCGGTCTCGGCCAGCCAGGCGTTGGAAGCTGCCCACAGCACCCCGGCCATCACCGCCACGGCCGGCGCGTCGGCGTGCGCCATGCCCGGCACGCGGAAGGCCACGGCCAGGCCCGATTGCGGTGTGCGCAGCGTCAGCGTGCGCAGGCCCTGTTGTTCGGCTTCCGGCTGCCGCTCGGGCACCGCAGGCGGCGCCTCGCCGTCACGGCGCAGGCGTCCGAAGGTCTCGGCCACGGCAGCCAGCGCCTGTTCGCTGTCGAAGGCGCCGGCAATCATCACCACCGCGTTGTCGGGCCGGTAGTGGCGCTCGTAAAAGGCGCGCAGGGTGGGCAGCGAGAGCTGCTCGATGTCGGCGGTGTGGCCGATCACCGGCCGGCCGTAGGGGTGCAGGCGGAAGCTGGCGGCCTGCAAGCCGCCCGCCAGTTGTGCACCGGTCGAGCCCGCGCGCAAACCCATCTCGTTGAGCACGATGGGCTTTTCCTTGGCGAAGTCGGCCGCGTCCAGCCGGCACTCGCCCATGCGGGCGGCTTCCAGTTGCAGCACCTGGCGCAGCAGCGCGGGGCCGGGCTTGAAGGCGCCGAAGTAGTTGGTGCGCTCGCTGCTGGTGCTGCCGTTGTAGGTGACGGCCAGGCGGTTCAGTTCGCCCGCCAGATCGGACAGCTGTCGCGTGCCGCGGAAGGTCATGTGTTCCAGCAGATGCGCCATGCCGGCTTCGCCCGGCCCTTCGTGGCGGCTGCCGACGCGGTAGGTGACGGTCACGCGCGTGACCGGGTGGTCGGCCACCGGCATCAGCAGCAGCTGCAGGCCGTTGTCGAGCTGGTAGGCCTGCACGCCGCCCAGCGCCGGCCCGAGGCTCAGCCCTGCGGGCAGGGCGGGCTCGGCGGCAGCGCAGGCGCCGGTCAGCGCCAGCAGCGCCAGCAACCGGCCGGCGGCCCTGTGCAAAGCGGGCAGGCAGGGCAAGACGGGCAAGCCGGGCTCCGGTCCTTCAGGTCGCGGGGCCCGGCGCCAGGCCTACTGGAAGGCCACTTCCGCGAAGCTGCGCAGCTTGCGGCTGTGCAGGCTGCCGGGCCTTTCCTGGCGCAGCAGTTCCACCGCGCGCATGCCGATGCGCAGGTGCTGGTCCACCCGTTCGCGGTAGAAGGTGTTGGCCATGCCGGGCAGCTTGATCTCGCCGTGCAGCGGCTTGTCGCTGACGCACAGCAGGGTGCCGTAGGGCACGCGAAAGCGAAAGCCGTTGGCGGCGATGGTCGCGCTTTCCATGTCGAGCGCCACCGCGCGGCTCTGGCTGAAGCGGCGCTGCGGCTGGTTGCCGGGCAGCAGTTCCCAGTTGCGGTTGTCGGTGCTGGCCACGGTGCCGGTGCGCATGATCTTCTTGAGCGCTGGGCCACTGAAGCCGGTGACATCGGCCACCGCTTTCTCGAGCGCGAGCTGGATCTCCGACAGCGCCGGAATCGGCACCCACAGCGGCAGCTCCTCGTCGAGCACGTGGTCTTCGCGCACGTAGGCATGGGCCAGCACGTAGTCGCCAAGCTGCTGGCTCGGGCGCAGGCCGGCGCAGTGGCCGAGCATCATCCATGCGTGCGGGCGCAGCACGGCCACGTGGTCGGTGATGGTCTTGGCGTTGGCCGGGCCGACCCCGATGTTGATCATCGTGATGCCGCTGTGGTCCTGGCGCACCAGGTGGTAGGCCGGCATCTGCGGCAGTCGCGGCGGCGCCATGCCGCCCTCGGGCCCTTCGGTGCCGGCGCGGT
>JANPHI010000220.1:0-5875 GCA_031424355.1 Betaproteobacteria bacterium | reverse complement strand
ACCAACGGCGACACCTTCCTGGGCGGCGAAGACTTCGACCAGCGCATCATCGATTTCATCGTCACCGAGTTCAAGAAGGAACAAGGCGTCGATCTGACCAAGGACGTGCTGGCCCTGCAGCGCCTGAAGGAAGCCGCCGAGAAGGCCAAGATCGAGCTGTCGAATTCGACGCAGACCGACATCAACCTGCCTTACATCACGGCCGACGCTTCGGGTCCCAAGCACCTGAACATCAAGCTGACGCGCGCCAAGCTGGAAAGCCTGGTCGATGAGCTGATCCAGCGCACGATGGACCCCTGCAAGATGGCGGTGAAGGACGCCGGCGTGAAGCTGACCGACATCGACGACGTGATCCTGGTCGGCGGCATGAGCCGCATGCCCAAGGTCCAGGAGATGGTCAAGGAGTTCTTCGGCAAGGAGCCGCGCAAGGACGTGAACCCCGACGAGGCCGTGGCTGTGGGCGCCGCGATTCAAGGCCAAGTGCTGGGCGGTGAGCGCAAGGACGTGCTGCTGCTGGACGTGACGCCACTGAGCCTGGGCATCGAAACGCTGGGCGGCGTGATGACCAAGATGATCAAGAAGAACACGACCATCCCGACCAAGTTCGCGCAGACCTTCAGCACCGCCGACGACAACCAGCCGGCCGTGACCATCAAGGTCTACCAGGGCGAACGTGAACTGGCTTCGGGCAACAAGAGCCTGGGCGAGTTCAACCTGGAAGGCATCCCGCCGTCGCCGCGCGGCCTGCCGCAGATCGAGGTGGCTTTCGACATCGACGCGAACGGCATCCTGCACGTCAGCGCCAAGGACAAGGGCACCGGCAAGGAAAACAAGATCACCATCAAGGCGAACTCGGGCTTGTCTGAAGCCGAGATCGAGAAGATGGTGAAGGACGCCGAAGTCAACGCCGCCGAGGACGCCAAGAAGGTGGAACTGGTGCAGGCCCGCAACCAGGCCGACGGCATGATGCATTCGGTGAAGAAGAGCGTGGCCGAGCACGGCGACAAGCTCGACGCCGCCGAGAAGGAAAAGATCGAAGCGGCGCTGAAGGCTGTGGAAGAAGCCCTGAAGGGTGACGACAAGGCCGACATCGAAGCCAAGACCGAAGCGCTGACGGCGGCCAGCCAGAAGCTGGGCGAGAAGATCTACGCCGACACCCAGGCCGCGCAGGCAGCGGCCGGTGCAGCAGCAGGCCCGTCTGGCGCTGCGCCTGGCGGCGACGCGCCCAAGGCCAAGGTGGACGACGACAACGTCGTCGATGCCGACTTCAAGGAAGTCAAGAAGGGCTGAGTCCCACGGCCTTCAGGCGTGACCGTCTGAAGTCCATCTGCGCCGCGTTCGAGTGTCCAGGCCCGTCCTGACCCTCAGCGCGGCGGTTCTGTTATCTGGCAGCAGAGAGTTTTATGGCGACCAAGCGCGACTTTTACGACATCCTCGGCGTGCCGAAGAACGCGACCGACGAAGACATCAAGAAGGCTTATCGCAAGCGGGCGATGAAGCACCACCCCGACCGCAACCAGGGTGACGATGCGAAGAAGTCGGAAGAGAAATTCAAGGAGGCCAAAGAGGCCTACGAGATGCTGTCCGACCCGCAGAAGCGGGCCGCCTACGACCAGCACGGCCACGCCGGCGTGGACCCCAACATGGGTGGCGGGCGCGGCGGTGGTGAAGGTTTCGGTGGCTTTGCCGAGGCCTTCGACGGCATCTTCGGCGACATCTTCGGCGGCGCCGCCGGTGGCCGGCGCGGTGGTGGCGGGCAGCAGGTCTATCGCGGCAGCGACCTGAGCTACGCGATGGAGATCACGCTGGAAGAAGCGGCCTTCGGCAAGGAAACGCAGATCCGCGTGCCGAGCTGGGAAAACTGCGACACCTGCAAGGGCAGCGGCGCCAAGCCGGGCACCAGCGCCAAGACCTGCACCACCTGCAACGGCGCCGGCAATGTGCACATGCGCCAGGGCTTCTTCAGCATCCAGCAGGCCTGCCCGCACTGCCACGGCAGCGGCAAGATCATCCCCGAGCCCTGCACGGCCTGCAACGGCGCCGGCAAGATCAAGAAGCAGAAGACGCTGGAGGTGAAGATCCCCGCCGGCATCAACGAAGGCATGCGCATCCGCAGCGCCGGCAATGGCGAGCCGGGCACCAACGGTGGTCCGGCTGGCGATCTCTACATCGAGATCCGCGTCAAGCAGCACGAGATCTTCGAGCGCGATGGCGACGACCTGCACTGCACCGTGCCGGTGGGTCTGACCACCGCTGCCCTGGGCGGCAGCATCGACGTGCCCACGCTGGGCAGCCGGGCCGAGATCGAACTGCCCGAAGGCACCCAGCACGGCAAGACCTTCCGCCTGCGCGGCAAGGGCATCAAGGGGCTGCGCAGCAGCTACCCGGGCGACCTGTACTGCCACGTGTCGGTGGAAACGCCGGTCAAGCTGACCGAGCACCAGCGCAAGCTGTTGAAAGAGCTGGACGAGTCCTTGCGCAAGTCGGGCGACCGGCATTCGCCGACGACCAAGAACTGGACGGACCGGGTCAAGGACCTGTTCAAGTAAGCGCACCGGCCGCGCGCTGTCTGCAGGAGCAGGCGGCGCAGCCCGCACACGGATCGGGTCGGCTCAGAACAGCTGACCTTGGCCCGTCATGACCGCCGGGGGCCTGAACTGCGTCAGGTCGAGGTTGATGCGCCCGCGTGCGTAACCCAGCCGCTGGCAGGCCTTGTCGAAGCGCTGGCGCAGCAGTTCGGCCCACACGCCCTGCCCCGTCATGCGGCTGCCGAAACGGGCGTCGTTGTCCTTGCCGCCGCGCATCTCGCGCACGCGGGCCATCACGCGTGCCGCGCGGTCGGGCACCCGCTGTTCCAGCCATTGCTGGAACAGCGCATTCACTTCCCAGGGCAGGCGCAACACGATGCTGAAGGCCCGCGTGGCACCGGCATTGCGCGCCGCTTCGAGGATGCGTTCCAGCTCGGGCTCGTTCAAAAACGGAATCGTCGGCGACACGCTCACGCCGACTGGAATGCCGGCCCGCGCCAGCGTTTCGATGGTGCGCAGACGCCGGTGCGGCGCCGCCGCGCGGGGTTCCATCGAACGCGCCAGGGCCGCGTCCAGCGTGGTGATGGAGACATAGGCCGCCGCCAACCCGGCCTGGGCCAGGGGTGCGATCAAGTCGATATCGCGTTCGATCAAGCTGGACTTGGTGATGATGGAAAACGGGTGCCGGGTTTCGGCCAGCACCTCGATCACCGAACGCGTGATGCGCAGCCGCCGTTCGGCTGGCTGGTAGGCATCGGTGACCGAGCCGATGTTCAGATGCCCCGGCGTGTAGCCCCGCGCCGACAAGGCCGCGCGCAGGCGCTCGGCGGCGTTGACCTTGGCGATGATGCGGGTCTCGAAGTCCAGCCCCGGCGACAGGTTCAGGTAGCTGTGCGTGGGCCGCGCGTAGCAGTAGGTGCAGCCATGTTCGCAACCGCGATAGGGGTTGATCGACAGGTCGAAACCGATGTCGGGCGAATCGTTGCCGGACAGGATGCTGCGCACGTTCTCTTCGATGATCTGCGTGGCGGGCGCTGTGGCTTCCTGCTCGGCGGCCTGTTGCAGGCTGCCCCAGCCGTCATCGAAGGCCTGGTGCGAGCGCTCGGTAAAGCGGTGCTCGATGGCCCAGGCCGTGCCCCGTCCCTTGATGGCCGAGGGCGGCATGAACATCAAGGTGGCGGCTGGCGTGGTCTCGTTTTGCATGCTGTAAATATATACAGCTGCCATGCCCAAGGCAACCGGGCTGCTCAGCCCGCCCGACGCGATGTTCAGTACTCGTCGTTGCCGCTACCGGGCGCCAGGTTGTCGAAGCGCGTCAGCGGCTTCAGGAAGGTCAGGTTGACCTCGCCGACCGGGCCATTCCGCTGCTTGGCGATGATGATTTCCGCCTGCCCCGGCTTCTTGCTGGCCTTGTCGTAGTAGTCGTCGCGGTAGATGAACATGATGATGTCGGCGTCCTGTTCGATGGCGCCCGACTCGCGCAGGTCGCTCATCATCGGCCGCTTGTCCTGGCGCGATTCCACGCTGCGGTTCAGCTGCGACAGGGCGATCACCGGGCACTGCAGTTCCTTGGCCAGCGCTTTCAGTCCGCGCGAGATCTCGCCCAGCACCGTGGCGCGGTTTTCTTCGTTGCCGCCGGAGCCGTTCATCAGCTGCAAATAGTCGATGACGATCAGGCCCAGCGTGCCGAACTGCCGCGCCATGCGCCGCGCGCGAGCGCGCAATTCAGAACTGGTCAGGCCGGCGGTTTCGTCGATGTGCAGTTGCACCTGGCTGAGCTTTTCCACCGACTCGGTCAGGCGTTCCCATTCGCCGCTGTCCAGGCGCCCGGTGCGCAGACGCTGCTGGTCGATGCGGCCCAGCGAGCCCACCAGGCGCAGCGCCAGTTGCGAAGCGCCCATTTCCATCGAGAACACCAGCACGGGCAGGCCTTCTTGCACCGCCACGTGTTCAGCGATGTTCAGCGCGAAGGCGGTCTTGCCCATCGACGGCCGCGCAGCCAGCACGATCAAATCGCCTTTCTGCAGACCGGCGGTCATCTTGTCGAGGTCGTAGAAACCGGTGCGCACGCCGGTGACTTCCTCGGCGCCGTTGTCGTGCAGTTCCTGCACGCGGTCGATCAGGTCGACGACCAGCTTGTCGATGCTCTGGAAGCCCTGCTTCTGGCGCGAACCTTCTTCGCCGATCTGGAAGATCTTGCTTTCGGCTTCGTCCAGCACCGACGACACCGCGCGGCCCTGCGGGTTGAAGGCATTCGTCGCGATCTCGTCGCTGGCCGCGATGAGTTTGCGCAGGATGGAGCGCTCACGCACGATCTCGGCGTAGCGGCGCATGTTCGCTGCGCTGGGCACGCTCTGCGCCAAGGCGTTCAGGTAGGCCAGGCCGCCGCAGTCCTGCGCCTTGCCCAGCCCTTGCAGTTGTTCGAAGACGGTGATGACGTCGGCCGGCTTGCTGCCCGCAATCAAGGCCCCGATGGCGGCGTAGATCAGCCGGTGTTCGTAGCGGTAGAAGTCGCTGTCCGTCAGCAGGTCACCGGCGCGGTCCCAGGCCATGTTGTCCAGCAGCAGGCCGCCCAACACACTCTGTTCGGCTTCGACCGAATGCGGCGGCACGCGCAGGCGGGCCACGTCGTCGTCGCGTGGCGTGGCGCTGTCGCGCAGGTTCAAAAATGTGCTGCTCATGGTCCGGTCTATCGTAGGTCAGAAGGCCGAATCCGCTTGTGGACAAGCCTGTGGAAATGCGGTGCGCCTGTCTGTACAAACTGTGCAGACAGAAATGAAAAAGGCCGGCGGGTGCCGGCCTTCCTGCAACACGCAAGCGCTGAAGGTCAGTCGACCAGCGGCACCACGTGCACGGTCACTTCGATGACCACGTCGCTGTGCGGCGCCACCGAAACCGGGTGCTCACCGACGGTCTTCAGCGGTCCGGTGGGCATGCGCACCTGGGACTTCTGAATAGCCATGCCGGCCTTGGTCAGCGCGTCGGCCACATCGGCGTTGGTGACCGAACCGAACAGGCGACCGTCAACGCCGGCCTTCTGCGCGATGCGCACCGTCTTGCCGCTGAGTTGTTCGCCCAGGGCTTGCGCGGCAGCCAGCTTGGCTTGCGCGGCCTTTTCCAATTCGGCGCGACGGCCTTCGAATTCCTTGATCGCGGCTTCGGTGGCGCGGCGCGCCAGCTTCTGCGGGATCAGGTAATTGCGGGCGTAGCCTTGCTTGACGTTGACGACGTCACCCAGGCCACCGAGCTTGCCGACCTTGTCGAGAAGAATGATTTGCATGGTGTGTTCCTCAGACCTTGTGTTGGTCAGAGTACGGCAGCAGCGCGAGGAAGCGGGCACGCTTGAT
>JANPHI010000219.1:0-6944 GCA_031424355.1 Betaproteobacteria bacterium | reverse complement strand
GCGTTGTCGAAGTGGTAGACGACCTTGTCCTGGGCGAAGGCTGCACCCGCGCACAGCACCAGCGCGATGGAAGCAAGAAAGGATTTGAGGCGCATGTCGGTCTCCGGTGGAATCGTCGGCTTCAATGGGCGAGGGCGTTCAGAACTCGATGGCGTCGGCAATCGCCTTGATGCCGGCCAGCGCGCAGGCGTCGTCGGCTTCGCCCCCAGGCGCACCCGAGACGCCGATGGCGCCCAACACCGCGCCGCCCGCCTCGATGACCTGGCCACCGCCGATGGCCATGACGCGCGGTGTTGCGCGGATGCCGCTCATCGGCTTGCCGGCCTGGGTTTCAGCCGCGAGGGCGGCCGAGGACATGCGGAAACTCGCCGCCGTCCAGGCCTTCTGCGGCGCGATGTCGATGGTGTGGGCGCCGGCAAAGCGGTCCCGCAGCAGCACCTGGACCAGCCCGGATCGGTCCACGATGGCCACCGTCACCTGATGACCCGCCTTGCGGCAGTGGGCCATCGCGGCTTGTGCTGCTGTGAGCGCAGCCTCGGGGGTCAGCAGCTTGACGGCATAGGTGGCTTCCGGTGCCGCCACGGCCCCCAGGCCGGCCGCCGACAGACCGGTGGCGAATGCCATCGCAATGAACGCGCGCATGGGTTTTCCTTCAGGCCTTGGCCATGCCGGGGTTGCCTTGCGTGGCCACCAGGGTTGGCGTGTTGATGTTGCGGGCCTTGACCCGGCCACCTTGTGCCTTCAGCCAGGTCTCCACATGCTCCCAGACCGGCTTCACGCCGGGCAAGCTCTTGGCTTCCTCGGCCACCGGCGCCCAGCCGGCCACCTTGTATTTCTTCGATGCATCGAGCGGCTTGCCGTTCAGGCGCATGTCGGTGATGCGGCTGCCCATCTTCTCACTCGGGCTCATCGTGTAGGCCAGACCGCCCACGCGCACCATATCGCCGCCCTGCTGGTAGTAGGGGTCGGGGTTGAACAGGTTGTCCGCCACGTCTTCAAGAATGGTCTTGATCGTTTCGCCGGTCATTTCGGTGAGCGTGGCAGAGGGGTAGGTGATGGCGAGCTGGTCCATCAGCAGTTCGCGCGTGATGGTGTCGCCGGGCAGCAGGCTGGTGCCCCAGCGGAAGCCGGGTGAAAACGCGATCTCCGCGCCCTGCACATCCATCATCGCGTCACAGATCAGCTGGTCCCAGCTGCCGTTGAAATTGCCGCGGCGGTAGAGCAGTCCATCGGTGACGGCCAGCTTCTCGGCCAGCTTGGCCTCGTAAGGCGCGCGCACCTTGGTGATCAGCGCATCCATCTCGGGGTCGGCGCGCAGCTGGTTGGCGAAGATGGGTAAGAGGCGGTAGCGGAAGTCCACCAGCTTGCCGCCCTTCACATCGAAATCCATCACGCCCAGGAACTTGCTGTTGCTGCCAGCGTTGGTGACCAGCGTGGTGCCGCCGGCGTTCTTCACCGGCACGGCCACCGGCACGCCGTCGTGCGTGTGGCCGCCGAAGATGGCGTCGATGCCGCGCACGCGGCTGGCCATCTTCAGGTCCACGTCCATGCCGTTGTGCGACAGCACGACGACGAGCTGGGCCCCCTTGCCGCGTGCCTCGTCGACCATCTTCTGCATGTTCTCGTCCTGGATGCCGAAGGCCCAGTCGGCGACCATGTAGCGCGGGTTGGCGATGGGCGTGTACGGGAAGGCCTGGCCAATGATCGCGACCTTCACACCGTTGATGTCGCGCAGCGTGTAGGGGCTGAACACCGGGTCGCCGAAATCGTTGGTCTTGACGTTCTGGGCGACGAAATCGATCTTGCCTTTGAAGTCTTTCTCGACGATTTCCTTCACCCGCTCCATGCCGTAGGTGAACTCCCAGTGGCCGGTCATCACATCCACGCCCAGCAGCTTGCAGGCGTCAACCATGTCCTGCGCGTCGGTCCACAGGGCCGTGGCCGAGCCTTGCCAGGTGTCGCCGCCGTCCAGCAGCAAAGCACCGGGGCGGCTGGCCTTCAAGCGTTTGACCAGCGTCGCCAGGTGCGCGAAGCCACCGACTTTGCCGTAGCGGCGCGCAGCCTTGTCGAAGTCCAGGTAGGTGTAGGCATGGGCCATCGGGCTGCCCGGGCGCACGCCAGCGGCCTTCAACAGGTGCTCGCCCACCAGATGGGGCAACTGGCCCCGCATGCTGCCCAGACCGAGGTTGACGCTGGGCTCGCGGAAGTAGATGGGCTTGAGTTGCGCATGGCAGTCCGTCATGTGCAGCAGCGACACATTGCCGAATGGCGCCACGTCGTAGAGGCCATGCTCGGCCGTGGCCGCATCGGCATCGGCGTAGCGGCCCAGTGCCATGCCCGCAGCCGACGCCGAGGCCATCACTTGCAGGAAGTCGCGTTTTGAAAGATTCATGGTTTCGCAATCAACGGTATGTGGCGTGGGGCAAGGTCCGTCTGGAGGACGGGCCCGTCCAGGGCAAGGCCTACTGGTTGACCGGCGACTTCGGGTCGAGGATCAGCGCCATCACGTCGCGCAATTGCTGCTCGTTCAGCAACTTGGCATGGCCGAAGCGCGGCATGTTCGAGCAGGCCGCGTAGGACTTGCTGTTCCACAGCTTGGTCCAGGTGTACTGGATGATGGGCGCCGAGTTGGGGTCGGCCACGTCCTTGACGCCTCGGGTCTTGCCGTAGTTCCACAGGCTGGGGCCGATGGTGCCGTACGAGATCTCCTTCTTGTCGATCTCGTGGCAGTTGTAGCACTGCGCCCCGTTGGCAGTCGGCGCGGCGCTGCTGTCGGTCCAGGTCATGCCACGGCCGTTCTGCGCCAGCTTTTCGCCCTCGCGCCAGTCGCCGATGTACTTGCCACCTTCGGGCCACTTCACGCTGGCCAGGGCCTCGGCCTGGATCTTCTCGGCCACGGCTTCCGGCGGCGGGTTGGGGCCCGAGCAGGCGGCCTGGCCCAGGTCCTGGGTCAGGCGGTCGGTCTTGGCGATGCCTTGTTCACGGAAGCCGGCCTTGATCATGGCGATGGCCTGTTGGTCCAGGTCGGCCGAAGACGGCGCTGTGGCGCAGCCGACCACCAATGCCGAAACAGCCAGGCCGGCGGTGATGAGGATGTGTTTGCGTTGCATAGTCAGGCAGCCTTTTGTGTTCAACGCTGGGCTTATCGTTTCAAGGCCGGCGCTGTTGCCTCGGAACCCTTGGCGTTGACGCCCATGTAGACGCCCAGCGCGACAGTCACGTCCGACGCAAAGCCGGGGTAAGGAAAGCGCTGCTGGCGGTAGCAGTCGTTCAGGCGCCGCTGCATGCTCCACAGCTCACCGCTGGACACGCGGTAGGCCGGCCAGGCCGCAAAGCCGATGCCGTCGCCTGGGTTCTTGGTCAGGTTGGGCAACTCCTGCAGGCGGATGCGTTTGCCGTCTTCGCCGTGGCAACTGGCGCAGGAAAAGTCCATCGGCCCGCCGCGGAAGAAGAAAGCGCGCTTGCCCAGTTCGTAGAAGCGACGCTCTTCTGCATGGCCCTGCGGCAAGGCCATCTTCTGGCCCTTGGACTCGGCCGAGATCCAGGCCGACAGCGCGGCCAGCGTGGCCTGTTCACCCTTGTCGAAACCGGTGTTCGCAATCTCGGCGGCGTTGAAGCCCTGCAGTGTTTCCATGCAGGTCAGCAGGCGCGACTCCAGGTCCTGCACGCGGCCGGTATCTGCAAAGTAGCGCGGCAGTTGTACCCACGCGCCTGTGACCACGCCAGCGCCCAGTCCCAGGTCGCACTTCTGCAGCGTGGCCTTCTTCGGGCCGCGCGCGGTTTTCCACAGGTCTTCGCCCTTGGCCTCAAACAACTCTGCCGGGTTGCCGTCTTCCAGCATCTTGCGGTACTCGGCAATGCCGTCAGCGGTGGACTTTTGCGCCAACGTGCTGGCCGTTGTGGTGAAAGCCAGTGCAGCGGTAACCAAAGTGACGAGCTTCATCGGGCGTCTCCAAAATCAAGCTTCCCGCTGCGGGACCGGCGCTGCCGGACCGCTGGCGGACGGCCCCCTCGGGGGGTAGCGAGCGTTAGCGAGCTTGGGGGCTCCATCACGACACAGTGGCTTCGTCCGTGCGCGTGTCGCCTTTGTTGTCTTTCCAATTCACGGCCACCTTGTCGCCCGCCTTGGCACCCTTGATGCTGAACTGCAGGAACGGGTTCTTCGAAACCGACATGCCCCACTGCGCGCTGAGCACGGGCTTGCCATTGAGCTGGGCCGTCACTTCCTGGATGAACCAGGCGGGAATGGGTTTGCCTGACGCGTCTTTGCGCAGGCCGGTTTCCATTTCGTGGTTCATGAGGACGCGAACGGTGGCCTTGTCGCCAGCCATCTGGGCGCGGATGCGCATCGGATCTGCCATGGTGTTTCTCCTGAAGCTTGGGTTGAGTGCTTTGCTGGGTGGGTATGGAACTGGCGTCAGCCGCCACAGCCCCCCAGGGTGACCTTGACTTCCTTCTGCGCGAACAGCACTTTGCCGTCGCCCATCATGGCCACCGCATAGACATTGGACGACTGGCCCATCTTCACGCGGGTCGAGAAGTTGGCATCGACGGCGTCGCTCACTTCGAACATCGCGGACATCACGCTCGGGTTTTTCTCGACCAGCACCAGCAAGCGCTTCACCCCCGGCAGGGCCGTGGACACGCCCACGGGCACGACGGCGCCGTTTTCCGCGATGTCCGGGCCTGTGATCGTCACGTCCTTGCTTTCGGTCGGCGCGCTTCCGCCCAGCATCTTCACGAGCTCGGCCATGGTCTTCACTTCGAATGCCGGCGCGTTGTACGCAGCATGCGCGATCTGTGGCAGCAGGCCGGTGGTGGCCAGCAGCGCGGCCACCTTGGCCGAATGGGACAACAGTTCTCGGCGGTTCAACATCTTGGACTCCTTCATGCTTGATGGGTGACAAACAGGGTAATGAATGGTGATCACGGGCTGCAGCGGACGAACCCGAGCGGTGCAACTACTTCTTGGCGCCTGCCGCCAGCCACTGGGCAATCAGCTTGGCCTCGCCATCTGACAGGGTTTGTGCGGGCATCGGAATGGCGCCCCAGATGCCCTGGCCGCCAGATTTGATCTTGCCGGCCAGATAGGCCTCGGCATCCGCCCGAGCGCCATGCTTGGCTGCAACATCACGGAAGGCTGGGCCAACGATCTTGGTGTCCAGGTTGTGGCAAACCATGCAATTGTTCTTCTGCGCCAGGGCCAGCGCGGCGGCCGCCGGATTGTCCGCAGTAGCGCGTGGTGTCGCGGCGGCTGCGGCCGCTGCGGCCGCAGCCGCCCCTGGATTGGCCGCTGGGGGTTTGGTCGTGTCCGCACCACGTTGTGGTCCGACAAGCCGCTGCTGTTCGGCCAGGTTGCCGTTGTTGTTGCGCGCAAAGTCAGGCAGAAACGAAGCGACCTTCGCTTCGGTGGCGCAGTTCGTCATGCAGGCGGCCACCTTCACGTCGGGCTTGCCGCCGTTACCCATGCCCTTGCCGGGCCACAAGCCATGGTCAGTGGTGACCCCATTGCGGTTGGGCAGCAGCTTCTGGGCTTCCGCCATCGTCGCATCGGACAGCACGAAGTTGTCCGGCAGGATGCCGCCCATGTTCAGCAGATAGGCAGTGACCGCATAGACCTCGTCGGTGCTCAGCGACTTCGGCGCCGTCCAGGGCATGGCCCGGTTGATGTAGTCCCACAGCGTGGACACGGTCGACACCTTCATCAGTGTCGTGCGCCCCGGAAACGTCGGGTCGTTCAAGCGCGCCACGTGCCCGGTCTTGACATCTTCCTTGGTCGTGCCGCCCACCAGGGGCGAGAACACCTCGTTGGCTTCGCCGAACACACCGTGGCAGGACGCGCACTTGCCCTCCCAGATGTCCTGGCCCTTGGCCACCGAACCCGAACCCTTGGGCAGGCCTTTGAAGTCAGGCCGCACATCGATGTCCCAGGCCTGGACTTCCTTGGCTGTGGCGGCGCGTCCGACGCCAGGGTAACTGGCCTGCGCCAACACTTCGAAGCTCGCGCCGAAGCTTAGGGTCGCCAGGGTCAGCGCGAGGAATGACCTGCTGAGGTGCTTACGACAGCTGGACATTCTTCACCTCGCCACTCTCCTGCACCAGCCACGACTGGATGGCGTTGTTGTGATAGATCGAGCGCGTGCCGCGAACGGCACGCAGCTGCTTGTAGTTGGGCTGTACGTGGCCGGTTTCATCCATCGCCCGGCTCTGCACGATGGCCGGCTTGCCGTCCCACACCCAGTCCAGCGAGAAGCGCGTCAGGCTCTTGCTCATCACCGGTTCTTGCAGGCGCGCGGTCTTCCAGTTCTGGCCGCCGTCCACCGAGATGTCGACTTTTCTGACCTTGCCACGGCCCGACCAGGCCAGGCCGCTGATTTGATAGAAACCCTTGTCCAGCAGCACCTGGCCGCCGGATGGCGTGGTGATCACGCTCTTGCATTCCTGCGTGCTGCTGTATTGGCGGTGCTGACCACTGGGCATCAGGTCGATGTAGTGAACGGCCTCATCCTTGGCGCCGTAGGGCTGGTCACCCACCTCGATGCGGCGCAGGTACTTCACCCAGCTCACACCCTGCACACCGGGCACCACCAGGCGCAAGGGGTAGCCGTTCTCCGGGCGCAGCATCTCGCCGTTCTGGCCGTAGGCGACGAAGACTTCGCCGCTCTCGATCAATTCCATCGGCACCGTGCGCGTCATCGACGAGCCGTCGGCACCCTCGGCCAGCACATAGCGGCCGCGCTTGTAGTCCACGCCGCCCAAGTCGAGCAGGAGCTTCAGCGGCACGCCGGTGAATTCGCTGCAGCTGAGCATGCCGTGGGTGTACTGGCAGGTGGGCACGGCGACGTTGCCCCATTCCATGCCGGTGTTGGCGCCGCACTCGATGAAGTGGAAGCGGCTGACGGATGGCAGGCGCATGATCTCGTCCACCGTGAAGACCAGCGGCT
>JANPHI010000218.1:0-9333 GCA_031424355.1 Betaproteobacteria bacterium | reverse complement strand
GGCGGCAGCGCAGAAGGCGGCGGGCCGGGGCTGGGTGGACACCCTGCTGATGCGCGCCTGCGACTTCACCTTCGCCTTCCCGGCGCTGCTGCTGGCCATCCTGCTGACCGCCGTCTACGGCCCGGGTTTGCTGATGAGCATCGTGGCCATCGGCATCTTCAACATCCCGGTCTTCGCGCGCATCACGCGCAGCGCAGCGCACAGCGTGTGGTCGCGGGACTTCGTCACCGCCGCGCGCGCGGCCGGCAAGGGCCCGCTGGCCATCACGCTCGACCACGTGCTGCCCAACATCGCCAGCGCGCTCGTCGTGCAGGCGACGATCGCCTTTGCCACCGCCATCCTGGCCGAGGCCGCGCTGAGCTACCTGGGCCTGGGCACGCAGCCGCCGCAAGCCAGCTGGGGCCGCATGCTGGCCGACGCCCAGGCGCTGATGTTCCAGGCGCCGCAGCTGGCGCTGTACCCGGGCGGTGCCATCGTGCTCAGCGTGCTGGGCCTGAACCTGCTGGGCGACGGCCTGCGCGACCTGCTCGACCCCCGGCTGGCACGGCAACGCTGAACCGCGCACCATCCGCGCTCTCGCTGGCCGCTGCGCCTTGACTTTCACGACCCCTCCTGCAAGGAACAACATGAAGATCGACTTCGTTTCCGACGTGGCCTGCCCCTGGTGCGCCGTCGGCCTGAACAGCCTGGAAAAGGCCCTTGCCAACATCGGCGACGGCATCGCGGTGGACCTGCATGTCCAGCCCTTCGAGCTGAACCCGACGATGGACCCGGCCGGCGCCGACGCCGGCGACTACCTGAAGGCCAAATACGGCATGGGCGACGCCCAACTGGCGCAGAACCGTGCGGTGATCCGCGAACGCGGCGCGGCGGTGGGCTTCCAGTTCGGCGACCGCCTGCGTGTGTGGAACACCTTCGACGCCCACCGCCTGCTGCACTGGGCCGGCCTGCAGCCGCAGGCCGACGCGCAGCGCCGGCTGAAGCACGCGCTGCTGCAGGCCTACCACGGCGACGGCCGCAACCCGGGCGACCCGGTGGTCCTGCTGGACATCGTCGGCGCTCTCGGGCTGGACGTGGCCTCGGCCAGCGAGGTGATGCACAGCGACCGCTACGCGCTGGAGGTGCGCGCCGCCGAGCAGTTCTGGCAGCAGGCGGGCATCAGTTCGGTACCGGCGGTGGTCATCAACGACCGCCATCTCATTTCAGGCGGCCAGCCGCCCGAAGTCTTCGAGCAGGCCTTGCGGCAGATCGCCGCCGAAGCCGAAGCCGGCGCCCCGCACAGCGCCGCCTGACGTGCCCCGCAACATCGAGATCAAGGCCCGCATCCCCAGCGTGGCCGCCGTGCTGCCGCGCGCCCGTGCGCTGGCCGATGGCCCGGAAGAGGCCATCTGCCAGGACGACACCTTCTTCGGCGCGCCGCACGGCCGGCTGAAGCTGCGCGAATTCGCAGACGGCAGCGCCGAACTCATCCATTACCAACGCCCCGACACCGGCGAGGCCAAGGCCAGCGACTACGTGCGCGTGGCCGTGCCCGACCCCGCCGCGCTGCGCGAGGCGCTGGCGCGCGGCCTGGGCGTGCTGGGCCGCGTGCGCAAGCAGCGCCTGCTGCTGCGGGTGGGTGCCACGCGCATCCACCTCGACCAGGTGGAAGGCCTGGGCAGCTTTCTGGAGCTGGAAGTGGTGCTGGATGACCGGCCCGCCGGCGGCACGGACGACGCCGCCGGCGTGGCCACCGCCGAAGCACTGATGCAGGCGCTGGGCCTGGCCGACGCGCCCCGCCTGGCCGGCGCCTACCTCGACCTGCTGGCGCTGGCCGGACGTGGGCAGTGACACGCACGGACGCCCTCGGAAACGCACGGACACGCACGGACACGGACTGAAACCCGACGAGGCGCAGTGGCAGGCGCCGACCGGCCCTGACGCCACCAGCGGCGCGTCACTTCACACGCCGCTGAGCGATTTGCAGCGCCGCGCCCGCGCTGTTTGACGCTTGGGGCTTCGGTCCGCCAGGAAAAGGCCGATACAACGGTGAGGCCTTTGCGGTCTGCCTGCCTGTCTCTTGACCGTTCCCTGCCCGTTCCCCGCCCGCGCCCACCGTTCCAGACATGACCGTTCCTGTAGCCCCTGCACCTGCACCTGCCCCTGCTGTTGCCGCTGCCCGACCGCCCAGCGGCTTGATCGCCGCCGCCCGTGCCCTGGGCGCCTCGGGCGGTGGCGCCGGCGCCGCGCGGGTGCTGTCGCTGCTGTACGACCCGGACGTGGCCGTCGCCGCCGTGCTCGACTGCCTGCGCGCCGAGCCCGGCCTGGCCGCCCGCGTGCTGAAAGTGGCCAACGCCCCCTATTACCGCCAGGCCGGCAACATCGGCACGGTGGACCGCGCCGTGGCCGTGCTGGGCCTGACGGCCATCCGCGGCGTGGCCGCCTCGGGTTGCCTGGACCGCCTGACGCCCCCGCGCAGCGGCAAGGCCTTCGACCCTGAACGCTTCCGCCTGCACAGCCTGGCCGTGGCCTGCGCCGCGCAGGAACTGGCCAGTGCCAGCGGCGCGAGCCTGCCCGGCGAGGCCTACATGGCCGGGCTGCTGCACGACATCGGCTGGCTGCTGCTGGTGAAAGCCGACCCGGCGGCGATGGCCCGCTACACGCCGCCGACCAGCGCCGACCACGCCACCGCGCTGGCCGCCGAGAGCGCCCACTTCGGCACCACGCACGAGGCCTGCGCCCTGCTGCTGACCCAGACCTGGGCCATGCCCGACTGGCTGGCGCAGGCCATCGTCGGCCACCACGCCAACGCGGCCGCGACACCGCCGGGCCCAGCTGCCACGCCACGCCTGCGCCAGCTGGAAGCCCTGCCCGGCCTGCTGGCCCTGGCCGACCACGTGGCCGAAGCCGCCGGCTTCGGCCTGCAGGCCGACGGCGAGCTTGGGCCGCCGCCCGACGGCAGCCCCCTGGGCTGCACCGACGCCCAGCGACTGGCCCTGATCGCCAGCCTGCCCGACACGCTGGCGGCACTGCAAGTGGGGCCTTGACCCGGCCGATGAACGCCCCCGACCCCACACGCGCCCTGCTGGCGGCCCTGCCGTCGGGCCACGCCCTGGACACCCTGCAGCTGCGCCAGGTGCTGGTGGGCATGGCCGTGGGCATGGTGGTGCTGGACGCCGACGGGCAGGCCATCGACGCCAACCCGGCCGCCGAAGCCCTGCTCGGGCTGCCGCGCGAAGACATCCTGGGCCGTCACGCGGTCGACCCGCGCTGGCAGGCGGTCGACGCCGAGGGCGTGCTGCTGGCTCCTGAGCGCCTGCCGGCGATGCAGACACTGCGCACCGGCCGGCCGGTGCACAACGTCGAGATGGGTGTGGGCCTGTACGGTGGCGAGCGCCGCTGGCTGCTGGTGAACTGCATGCCGTTGTCGATGTCGATTTCGATGCCGATGGCGATGCCGCTGTCCACCGCCCTGCGCGGGGCCCCACCGGCGGCGCGCACGGGCGTGGTCATTACCTTCGTCGACATCAGCAAACGCCGCCGCCTGGAACAGAGCCTGACCCAGCAAGGCCGCCGCCTGCGCGCGGTGCTGGAAGGCACCCGCACGGCGACCTGGCAGTGGAACGTGCAGACCGGCGCGGTCGAGCTGGACGCGCGCTTCGACGAGGAAGCCCCGACGCCGGTGACCTTCGACGAGTGGCAAGGCTTGATCCACCCGGACGACGCCGCCGCCCTGCGCGCGCAGCTGCAGCGGCACTTCGACGGCGACGCCGAGACCTTCGAAGCCGAGTACCGCATGCGCCACCGCAACGGCGGCTGGCGCTGGGTGCGCGACCGGGGCCGCGTCGTCAGCCGCACCGCCGACGGCGCGCCGCTGGCCATGCTGGGCACGCACGACGACATCACGCCGCTGAAGGAAGCCGAACTGGCGCGCTCGCAGCACGACGACCTGATGCACGCGCTGTTCGAACTGTCGCCGCTGGGCCTGCAGCTGATCAACGTGAGCGAGCGCCGCGTGGTAGCCGTGAACGACGCGCTGATCCAGATCACCGGCTACACGCGCGACGAGCTGCTGCACGGCGACAGCCGCGCCCGCTATGCCGAAAGCTCGCAGGTGCTGCGTGAGCAGTTCTTCACCGAGGCGCTGTCCAAGGGCCGCTTCGGCCCCACCGAGGTCGAATACTTCCACCGGTCGGGGCGCCGGCTGAACCTGCTGTTCAACGGCGTGCGCGTCACCGACGCCCGGCACAGCCACTTCCTGTGGCTGAGCGTGGCCGACGTCACCGAGCGGCACCAGCTGGAACACGCGCTGCGCGCTGCCGCGCGCGAAGACCGCCTGACCGGCCTGTTCAACCGCAGCGCGTTGCACGAAGCGCTGCAAGGCCTGATCGACAGCGCCTGTACCCCGGCAGCCGGCGCAGCCGCAGCCGCAGCCGCAGCCGCAGCCGACGTTGGCACCGGGCTGGCCGTCTTCTTCCTCGACTTCGACCGCTTCAAGATCGTCAACGACACGCTGGGCCACAACGCCGGCGACGAGTTGCTGCGCGCCATCGCCCAGCGCCTGCGCGCGGTGGCCGCCCAGCGCGCGGCGGCCGGCCCGGAACACGCGTGGACGGTGGCCCGTTTCGGCGGCGACGAGTTCGTCATCGTCGTGCCCAGCGGCAACCCCGAGCAGGTGCAGGCTGAAGTCCAGGCCGTGCTGCTGGCGCTGGCCGAGCCCTACACGGTGCGCCAGCAGCCGCTGCATTCCAGCGCCAGCATCGGCATCGCGCTGTGGCACCCGGGCGTCGATTCGGCCGACGACATGCTGCGCGACGCCGACACCGCGATGTACGAGGCCAAGCGCGCCGGCCGCGGCCAGGCGGTGCTCTTCGACGACACGATGCGGGCCCGGCTGACCCGCGCCGCCGTCATCGAAACCGAACTGCGCCACGCCGTGGAACGCGGCCAGCTGCAGGCCGTCTACCAACCCATCGTCGACCTGGACACAGGCGCCATGACGGCGGTGGAAGCCCTGCTGCGCTGGCAGCACCCGGAACTGGGCGCGGTGTCGCCCAACGAATTCATCCCGGTGGCCGAAGAGTCCGGCCACATCATGGTGCTGGGTGCCTGGATCCTGCGCACCGCCTGCCTGCAGTGGACGGCCTGGCAACAGGAAGACCCCGCCCTGGCGCCGGCCCTGATGAGCGTGAACCTGTCGCGCGAACAGGTCGCGCTGGGCCACGGCGTGATCACCGTGGTGCGTGAAGCGCTGGCGGCGGCCGGCATGCCGGCGCGGGCGCTGCAGCTGGAAATCACCGAGCGCGAGGTGATGAAGCACCCCGAACAGGCGCGTGCGCTGCTGCAGGAGCTCAGCGCCATGGGCGTCAAGCTGGCGATGGACGACTTCGGCACCGGCAGCTCGTCACTGGGCTGCCTGCGCGAATACCCCTTCGACACCATCAAGATCGACAAGAGCTTCGTGACCCACGTCGGCCACGACCCGCACGTGCTGGCGGTGGCCCACGCCACCGTCAACGTCATCGAGAACCTGGGCATGGTCAGCGTGGCCGAAGGCATCGAAGACCCGGCCGAAGTGGCCGTGCTGCAGGCCATGGGCTGCCGCTACGGCCAGGGCTACCTGTTCGCGCGGCCGCTGCAGGGCGACGTGCTGCTGGCGACCATGGCCGGCGCCGGCGCAGCCGGGGCGGCCACGGCGACCGACCCGGACCACTGACCGGGACTATGGACCGGGCAGGCCCGGCGGCTTGCCCGCCATCGGTGAACGCGGGCCGGGCAGGATGCCGTTGTAGATGGGCGCGCCCAGCAGGCGGGCGTTGGCAATGCCGCCCCAGCGGTAGGCCGCGTCGGTGGCCGTGCCGACAACCTGGTTGACCAGGGCCGCGATCAACAGGCCGGCCAGCCCGCCCTGGCTTTGCTGCTGCTGCTCGGCCGACGTGGCGAAGGCCTTGCCTTCCCACAGCAGCTCGCCGCTGCGCAGGTCCACCACGCGGCCTTCGACTTCCACCCGCGTTTCGCTGGCGATGACGGCGTAGGCGGTGCCGTACTTTTTCACCTTGATGTAGACGGCCGCGTCGGCACCGAAGAATTCACGCAGCTTGGCCGGTGCGATGTCTTGCGCGTCATTGGCCGTGAAGATGCCGTTCTGGCGGAAGGTTTCATCCACCAGCGTCACTGGCAGCACGTAGTAGCCGGCCTCGGCCAGCGGCCGCGTGGCGTGCGACCACACCCCCGGGGTGGCCTTGACATCGGGCGACTCGTTCACGGGCGGCAGCACCAGCAAGGTGGCGGGTTTGGCTTTCAGGAAGGCCGAATAGTCGCGCGCCGGGGGCGGCGTGGCGCAGCCACCGAGCAGGGCGGTGGCCAGCAGCAGCGCCAGGGCGGCCCCGGCGCGACGGTGGGGGTGGCGCGGGTTCATGCCGGGTTCTCCATCTTGGCGGCGGCAGCGGCCGAAGCGGCTGAAGCGGCCGGGGCCGGAGCCTTCAGCGCCGGCGCTGCGGCCGGCGCATTCAGGCGTTTCAGCAACTGGTTCATGTAGGGCGCCGATTCGGGAAAGGCCGACTTTTCCTCTTCCCACAGGCGGCGTGCCTCGTCGGGGTTGCCCGCCGACAACTTCAACATGCCCAGGTGGGCGCGAAAGCCGGGCGGCAGTGCCGCGCTGGTGGCGCGGGCTTTTTCGGCGTGCGCTTCCAGCGCGGCCACTTGCGCCTCAGGGCCCGCCGCTTCACGCAGCAGCGTGTCGTACTGCTGGCGCGGAAAGGCTTCCCACAGGTACATCGGGCCGGGGCCTTTCTGTGCGCAAGCCGTCAACAGCAACACGCCGGCGGCGAGTGCCGCGCGCTGCATCACGGGCTGGACCGTCACTTGCCAGCCTCCCGACCCCACTGCCCGGCGTCTTTGCCGGCCACCAGGTTGTTGACGGCTTCACGCATGGCCAGGTCCAGCACCTTGCCGTTCAGCGTGGCGTCGTAGCTGGCGGTGCTGCCGAAGCCCAGCACCTCGCGGTTCGACAGTTCGTATTCACCGGCGCCGCGCGCCGAAAACACCACTTCCGAGGTGACGATGTTGACCACGTTCAGCGTGATCTTGGCGTAGGCGACCTGGCTCTTGCCGCGCCCCAGCAAGCCGAAGAGCGCCTGGTCGCCGACTTCCTTGCGGCCGAATTCCGAGATGTCGCCGGTGACCACGAAAGCCGCCCCGCGCGTGGCCTGGGCGGCGCCGGACAGCTTGGCTTCCTGGCTGGCTTCGGCCATGTTGTCGCGGTCCAGCACGGCGAAGCGTTGCGACTGCTGCAGGTGCGAGATCAGCGTCGTCTTGGCCTGGCTGCCCAGACGATCGACGCCGTCGGAAAACACCCCGCGCATGAAGCTGGACCGGTTGTCGAATTTGCCCACCGACATGGGCAGCTTGACGCCGGTGTAGGGCGCTGCGGCGCTCTGCACTTTTTCAACCGGCACGCTGCGTGAACTTTCGGTGGCGGCGCAGCCGGCCAGTGCCAGAACCGCAGCGCCGATGAGCGCCGTTTTTTGAAGTGTGGACATGGTGAATTCCCTGTTCAGTCAGCCCTGTTTCTGGGGCGAAACAGCGCTAAAAAACAGTCTAGCAGTGCGCCATGTCGGCGTCGGCTATCGTGCCGCGCCACGGCAACAGCCCCGTCCTTCCACTTGATCACACGCCCCCTGCTGAGCCTGACCGACCTGCGCGTCACCCTGCCCGCAGCCGACGGCCCGGTGCAGGCGCTGCGCGGTCTGAGCCTGCAGTTGCAGCGCGGGCAGACGCTGGGGCTGATCGGCGAGTCGGGCTGCGGCAAGACGCTGACGGCGCTGGCCGTGATGGGCCTGCTGCCCGAAGGCGCGGGCGTGATCGGTTCGATGCGGCTGGGCGACACCGAACTGACCACGCTGACCGAAGCGCAGTGGTGCGGCCTGCGCGGCCGGCGCATCGGGATGGTCTTCCAGGAGCCGATGAGCGCCCTGAACCCGCTGCACCCCATAGGCCGCCAGGTGGCCGAGCCGCTGCGGCTGCACCGGGGCTGGTCGGCAGCGGCCGCACAGGCCGAGGTGCTGCGCCTGCTGAACCGCGTGCAACTGCCGCAGGCCGCGCAGCGCCTGGGCGCCTACCCGCACCAGCTGTCGGGCGGCCAACGCCAGCGCGTGCTGATCGCGATGGCGCTGGCCTGCGGGCCCGAGCTGCTGATCGCCGACGAACCCACCACCGCGCTGGACACCACGGTGCAGCGCGAGGTGCTGGCGCTGATCGGGCAGCTGGTGCGGGAAGACGGCATGGGCCTGCTGCTGATCAGCCACGACCTGGGCGTGATGGCCGACCACGTACAGGACCTGCTGGTGATGTACGCCGGCACCGCCGTCGAACACGGACCGACCACGCAGGTGCTGTCGCAGGCTGCCCACCCCTACACCCGCGCGCGGATGGCCGCGCGGCCGCGCCTGCGCAGCGGCGCGGAACGGCTGGACCGGCGCACGACGCGGCTGGCCACCATCCCGGGCCGCGTGCCGGCGCTGGCCGACCTGCCGCCCGGTTGCGCCTACGCCGACCGCTGCGGCCATGTGCAGGCCGCCTGCCGCGCAGCGCCGCCCCCTGTTGTGCAGGTGGCCGCGAACCACAGCGCACGCTGCCTGCGGGTCACCGCAGGCGGTGAAGCCGCTGCCCCTGCGGCCGGCGCAGCGCAGGCGCCATGACCCCGCTGCTGCTGGCCGTCGATGGCCTGGCCAAGACCTACCCGCTGCCGCGCCGCAGCGGGACCGCCGGCTGGTTCAAGCCGGCACCGCAGCTGCACGCGCTGGCCGGCGTGAGCTTCACGCTGCAGGCCGGCCACAGCCTGGGCGTGGTGGGCGAGTCGGGCTCGGGCAAGAGCACGCTGGCGCGGCTGGTGATGGCGCTGGAAACACCGACGGCGGGCACGGTGCGGCTGCAAGGGCAGGACCTGCACCGCCTGAACGCCGCCGGTCTGCGCGCCGCCCGGCGCCAGATCCAGATGGTTTTCCAGGACCCCTACGGTTCGCTGGACCCGCGCCGCACGGTGCTGCAGACGGTGGCCGAACCGCTGGCCGTGCTGCTGCACGCCACCCCCGCCGAGCAGCGCGAACGCGCCGCCGAGGCGCTGGACGCCGTGGGCCTGCGCGCGGCCGACGGTGCGCGCTACCCGCACGAATTTTCCGGCGGCCAGCGCCAGCGCATCGCCATCGCCCGCGCGCTGATCACCCGGCCCGCACTCATCGTGGCCGACGAGCCCGTCAGCGCGCTGGACGTCAGCGTGCAGGCCCAGGTGCTGAACCTGATGCAGGACCTGCAGCAGCGCTACGGCATGGCCTACCTGTTCATCGGCCACGACCT
>JANPHI010000217.1:0-7240 GCA_031424355.1 Betaproteobacteria bacterium | reverse complement strand
GCTGCAGGTCTGCCGCGCGCGCAACACGCCCATCCTGACCTTCGTCAACAAGATGGACCGCGAGGTCAAAGACCCGCTGGAACTGATGGACGAGATCGAGCGCGAACTGGGCATGGAAGTGGTGCCCTTCACCTGGCCGGTCGGCATGGGCAAGGCCTTCCACGGCGTGATGGACCTGCGCGAAAAGCAGATGCGCGTGTTCAGCCCCGGCGAAGACCGCGCGGGGGCGTCTGACGAGATCCTGCTGGGCCTGCACAACCCGGCCTACGCCGAACGCTTCGGCATGCAGTATGGGCAGGCCGAAGGCGAAATCGACCTGCTGACCGACGCCGCGCCGCCCTTCGACAAGGCCGCCTTCCTGGCCGGCAAGCAGACGCCGATGTTCTTCGGCTCGGCCGTCAACAACTTCGGCGTGCGCGAGGTGCTGGACGCGCTGGTCGACCTGGCGCCACCGCCCAGCGACCGCACCGCCATCCAGCGCATCGTGCACCCCGACGAGGGCAAGTTCACTGGGGTCGTCTTCAAGATCCAGGCGAACATGGACCCGGCCCACCGCGACCGCATCGCCTTCCTGCGTGTGGCCAGCGGCCGCTTCGAACGCGGCATGCGTTTGAAGGTGGTGCGCAGCGGCAAGGAACTGCGGCCCAACACCGTGGTCACTTTCATGAGCCAGCGCCGCGAACTGCTGGAAGAGGCCTTCGCCGGCGACATCATCGGCATACCGAACCACGGCGTGCTGCAGCTGGGCGACACCATCACCGAAGGCGAAGCCTTGCAGTTCACCGGCCTGCCCTTCTTCGCGCCGGAAATGTTCCGCAGCGTGGAAGTGGCCGACCCGCTGAAGACCAAGCAGTTGCGCGCCGGCCTGACCCAACTGGGTGAGGAAGGCGCCATCCAGGTGTTCCGCCCGGTGGCCGGCAGCGTGCTGCTGCTGGGTGCTGTGGGTCAGCTGCAGTTCGAAGTCGTCGCGCACCGGCTGGAACACGAATACGGCTGCAAGGCGCGCATCATGCCGGCGCGCTACAACGTCGCGCGCTGGGTGACCTGCGAAACCGGCCTGGGTGCGGCCGCCGACGAACGCGAGCTGCAGCGCTTCATTGACGGCAACGCCCACCGCGTGGCGCTGGACGCCGTGAATGCGCCCACCGTGCTGCTGGAATTCGCAGGCGAGCTGCGGGCCATGCAGGAGAACTGGCCGAAGATCAAGTTCCACGCGCTGCGTGAGCACGCGGGGCTGGTGTTCCAGAAGCAGTTGGAAGGCTGACCCCAGGGCGGTCTGCTGGACGGCAGGCGCCGAGCACGGTATTATTCATCGTAATAAATCACCTTCCAGTGACCGCGATGACCATGACCGTCAAGCTTGAACCTTTGTTGGAACAACGCCTGCGCCAACGCAGCGCTGCCTTGGGCCGGCCGGCCAGCGAAATCATCCGTGAGGCGCTGCAGGCCTGGCTGGCCGACACGCCCGACGCCGCGCCCACGGCGCATGCGCTGGGTGCCGACCTTTTCGGCCGCCACCGTGGCCCCGTCGACCTGGCCAGCCGGCGCAAGCAGGCGCTGGCCGAGGTCTGGGCCGACAAGCACGCGCAACGGGGCTGAAGGCGGCCGATGGCGACTGCACCGCCCGCCGGGGCCGCCGCCGTGCAGGCCGCAGAGCCCGCCGCGCGCTACCTGGACAAGGCCGAAGCGGTGGGCCGCGTGCTGGTGGACAGCGGCCCGCTGATCGCCCTGTTCAACGGCGCCGACCGCTGGCACGCGCCGGTGCTGCAGTGGCTGCAGGCGCACCCGCAGGCCCGGCTGATCAGCACCTGGCCGGTGGCCACCGAGGTCTGCGCCCTGCTGGCCCGGCGCATCGCCAACGCTGCGGCGCTGGACTTCCTGCGCTGGGTGCAACGCGGCGGCCTCACGTTGGACAAGCCCGAAGACAGTTCCTTGCCGGAAGTGCTGACCCTCAGCGAACGGTTTGCCGACCTGCCCTTCGATTTGGCCGACGCATCCATCGCCGAAGCAGCCGGGCGGCTGAAACTCAAGCACATCCTCAGCATTGACGCCGACTTCGACGTCTACCGCGACCGCGCCGGCAAGCCGCTGCGCAACCTGCTGAAGCGCTGAGCGCCCACTGCCGATAATCGGCGCCATGTCGGCCCAAGCTTCCCCGTCCCCGCCGCCCCTGGTGCCCGGCAGCCAGTCGCGCCTGTCGCTCTACCTCGACCTGATCCGCTGGAACCGCCCTGCCGGCTGGCTGCTGCTGCTGTGGCCCACGCTCAGCGCGCTGTGGATCGCCGCCGACGGCTGGCCCGGCTGGCACCTGCTGATCGTGTTCACGCTGGGCACCATCCTGATGCGCAGCGCCGGTTGCTGCGCCAACGACGTGGCCGACCGCGAGTTCGACCGCCACGTCAAGCGCACCGCACAGCGGCCGGTCACGCGCGGGGCCATCAGCGCGCCCGAGGCGATGGCCCTGGGCGCGGTGCTGGCGCTGCTGGCCTTCGCGCTGGTGCTCAGCACCAACCCCAGCGCCATCGCGCTGTCGTTCCCGGCGCTGGCGGTGACCTTGCTGTACCCGTATGCCAAGCGCGTGCTGGGCATGCCGCAGGCGGTGCTGGGCGTGGCCTTCAGCTTCGGCATCCCGATGGCCTTTGCGGCGACGCTGGGCGGTGCCAACTTCGGCTGGCAGGCGCTCAGTGCGGCCGTGCCGCCGCAGGCCTGGGGGCTGTTAGTGGCCAACGTGTTCTGGGTGCTGGCCTATGACACCGAATACGCCATGGTCGACCGCGACGACGACCTGCGCATCGGCATGAAGACATCGGCCATCACGCTGGGCCGTTGGGACGTGGCCGGGGTGATGGCTTTTTACGCCATCTACCTGCTGGGCTGGGCCTGGATCGGCCGTTCGCTGGGTCTGGGCTGGCTGTTCGGCCTGGGCATGGTGGCGGCAGCCGGCCAGGCCGTCTGGCACTACACGCTGATCCGCGAGCGCCACCGCGACGGCTGCTTCCAGGCCTTCAAGCTGAACCACTGGGTCGGCTTCGCGGTGTTCGCGGGCACGGCGGCCGACCTGGCCCTGCGCTGACCCCCGCCAGCGGCCGACCCGGCTTCAGCCCGACGCGCGCCCCAGTTCGGCAGCCCGGTCTCGCGCCGCGTGCAGCGCCTGCACGAAGGCCGCGCCGACACCCTGTTCCTGCAGCGCCGTGATGGCCGCGTGCGTGGTGCCGCCCTTGCTGGTGACCTGCTCGCGCAAGGCGGTGGGCGACAACGGCGACTGCTGGGCCAGCGCCGCCGCACCCGCGAACGTGGCCTGCGCCAACTGGCGCCCCTGCTCGGCATTGAGGCCCATTTCGGTGGCGGCCTGCACCATGGCTTCGATGAAGAAGAACACATACGCCGGGCCCGAGCCCGACAGCGCGGTGACGGCGTCGAGATCGTCCTCACGGGCCACCCAGATCACCTGGCCGGTGGGCGCGAACAGCGCCTCGACCTGGGCGCGGTCGGCGGCGTCCACCTCGGGCCGCGCGTACAGGCCCGCGATGCCCTGGCCGATCAGCGCGGGCGTATTCGGCATGGTGCGCACCACGCGCGCACTGCCGCTGGCGCGCACGACGGACTCGCTGCGCACGCCCGCCATCACGCTGACCTGCAGCGCGGTGCCGATGTAGGGCGCGCAAGGCGCGGCGGCTTCAGCGAAGAGCTGCGGTTTGACGGCCCAAACGACCAAGCCGGCCGCCGACAAGCGTGCATCGGCGGCGGCTTGTGCCTGCACGCCGAACTGCTCAGCCAGTCGCGCACGCTGGGCTTCAAAAGGCTCGACAACGACGATGTCCTGCGCCGCGCGCCCGGCCCGCAGCAGGCCCCCGATGAGGGCCGAAGCCATGTTGCCGCCACCGATGAAAGCCACGCTGCTGTTCGCCATGCGCGGCAGTGTAGCCAGCGCCTCGGCGGGGTCCGTGACAGCGGGCCCCAATGACGGCCGGGCGCAGCCGGCATGCAAAGGCGGCATGGCCGACGCCCCCACAGCCGGCTGCCGCCCGCCTAGAGTCGCCACCGATGCCGCAGCGGCGCCAGGCACCCACGAGGTGTGAGGCCCGCACACCCCGAAGCCGGCAGCCAACCCACAAGGAAAACCGATGTCCGCACCGAACTCGATCACGCCCCTGTCCTACGTCAACCCCACCGCCAACAGCCCCTGGGGCACCTACATCAGCCAGGTGGACCGCGTGGTGCCCTACCTGGGCCACCTGTCGCGCTGGGTGGAAACGTTGAAGCGCCCCAAGCGCGCGCTGATCGTCGACGTGCCGATCGAGTTGGACAACGGCGACGTGGCGCACTTCGAGGGATATCGGGTTCAACACAATTTGAGCCGTGGCCCGGGCAAGGGCGGCGTGCGCTTCCACCCCGACGTGACGCTGGAAGAGGTGATGGCGCTCAGCGCCTGGATGACGATCAAGTGCGCCGGCGTCGGCCTGCCGTTCGGTGGCGCCAAGGGCAGCACTCGGTCGACCTGCGACAGGTAGGTCTGCCAGGGGCTGTCCGGGTTTTGCGAGACATACGAGAGGGTGCTCATGAGGTTCCTTGTGGGGTGCTCGGCGACTGTAGGCGTCGCCGCGTCGCCTGAGAAGGCCTGCGCGATGCCGGCTCGGCATGGCCGGTGGCGCGTGGTGCATGGCTGGTCGCTGGCGCGCGCGCGGCGGCTCGTCCTACAGGCGGCGATCGCGACATCGCCGATGCTGGAAAGCATCTGCCACGCAACAGGAGACTCCCATGCTGAAAAGCGTCCACAAGCTCGACGGTGCAACGGTCCGCGCGACCGACGGTGACATCGGCTCGGTCAAGGAGGTGTTCTTCGACGACCAGGCCTGGGTTGTCCGCTACCTGGTGGTCGACACCGGCAACTGGCTGTCCGGGCGCCGGGTGCTGATGTCGCCGTATGCCGTCGGTCGGGCGGCGGCGGATGGCGACTTCATCGACGTGTCGCTGACCCGCGAGCAGGTCCGCAACAGCCCCGATGTCGACACCCACCAGCCGGTCTCGCGGCGCATGGAGCGCGAGATGTCGCGCTACTACGCCTACCCCGACTACTGGGACGGCAGCGCGATGTGGGGCATGACGCCGCTGCCGATGCTGCCCTTGCCCGACGCCGGCACGCGGGAGCGCGAGGAAGCGCCGGTTCCGGCCGAGGACGTGCACCTGCGCAGCAGCGCCAGCGTCACCGGCTACGACATCCAGGCCAGCGATGAAAGCATCGGCCACGTGAAGGACTTCATCTTCGACGACGAGACCTGGGCGATCCGCTATGTGGTCGTCGACACACGCAACTGGTGGCCGGGCGGCAAGAAGGTGCTGATCGCGCACCGCTGGATCGAGCGCATCGACTGGGACGAGAAGAAGGTCCACACCGCGCTGACCCGCGAGCAGGTGAAGAACAGCCCCGAGTACGACGAAGCGGCCGTGCTCGACCGCGGCTACGAGCAGCGGCTGCACCAGGCCTACGAACGCCCGGGATACTGGAAGGAATGAACCCCGCCCCGCCCGGAGAGCTATGCGCCGAACTCGTCGCCCAGCTCGCGGGCGCGCAGTTGCGCGGCCAGCACGGCGCGAACGATCGCCGGCTTGACGCCGCTGGCTTCAAGCGAGCTCAGTGCGGCGTAGGTGGTGCCACCCCGCGACGTGACCCGTTCGCGCAGCAGTTCGGGCGGGTCGCTCGACGCCTGTGCCAGCGCCGTCGCGCCGGCGAAGGTGGCCAGCGCCAGCTGGCGGCCTTGCGCGGCGTCGAGCCCCATGTCGACGGCGGCCTGCATCATCGCTTCGACGAAGTAGAAGACGTAGGCCGGGCCGGAGCCCGACAGCGCGGTGACGGCGTCGAGGTCGGTCTCGCGGTCGACCCACAAGGTCTGCCCGGTCGACGCCAGCAGTTGCTCGACCTGGCGGCGCTCGTCGGCCCCGACCGCCGCGCGCGCGTACAGCCCGGCGATGCCCTGGCCGATCAGCGCCGGCGTGTTCGGCATCGCGCGCACCACGCGCTCGGTGCCGCTGGCGTGCACGATCGTGTCGCTGCGGATGCCGGCCATCACGCTGAGTTGCAGCGCGCCGCCGACGTGCGCTGCGCACGGCCGCGCCGCTTCGGCGAACAGTTGCGGCTTGACCGCCCAGACGACCAGCGCGGCCTGGTTCAGCGCCGCATCGGCCGCCGCCAGCGTGCGCACGCCGAAGTCGCTGGCGAGCTTGTCGCGTTGTGCGGCGCCCGGGTCGACGACGATCACCGACGCCGCCGGCCGGCCGCCCTTGAGCAGCCCGCCGATGATGGCGCTGGCCATGTTGCCGCCGCCGATGAATGCAATGGTGTTCATGGCGTGAGTTTGTCGCAAACGGGGCCGCACGCGGGTACGTTCATTTCGTCTACACCCTCTCAGTGCACCAGCAGGTCGACGTTGCCGCCGGCGGCGGCGGTGTTGATGGTGAGTGTCTGTTCGGCGCAGAAGCGGAACAGGTAGTGCGGCCCGCCGGCCTTCGGCCCGGTGCCCGACAGACCCTCGCCACCGAACGGCTGCACGCCGACGACCGCGCCGATCATGTTGCGGTTGACGTAGACGTTGCCGATGCGTGCCGCCTGCGCCAGCCGCAGCGCCCGCGAGTCGATGCGCGTCTGGATGCCCAGCGTCAGCCCGTAGCCGAGCGCGTTGATCTGCGCAATGACCTTGTCGACATCGCCGCCCCAGCGCACGACGTGCAGCACCGGGCCGAAGATTTCCTGCTTCACGTCGGCGATGGCGTTCAACTCGAATGCGACCGGCGCGATCAGCCGCGGGAAGGTGGATGCCACCGGTGACTCGCCGATCGCCTTGGCCTGCATGCGCAGCCGCGCGATGTGCGCCATGATGCCGTCGAAGGCTTCGGCGTCGATCACCGGGCCGACATCGGTGGCCAGCACCGCCGGGTCGCCCACGTTCAACTCCTTCAACGCGCCGCGCACCATCTCGATCACGCCGTCGGCGATGCCTTCGTGCACGCACAGCAGGCGCAGTGCCGAGCAGCGCTGGCCGGCGGAGCGGAAGGCGCTCTGCACGACCGCATCGACGACCTGCTCAGGCAGCGCCGTGCTGTCGACGATCATCGCGTTGATGCCGCCGGTCTCGGCGATCAGCGGCACCATCGCGCCGTCCTTGGGGGCGAGCGTGCGGTTGATGATCTTCGCGACGGCGGTCGAGCCGGTGAAGCAGACGCCGGCGGTGCGCGGGTCGGCGAC
>JANPHI010000216.1:0-5182 GCA_031424355.1 Betaproteobacteria bacterium | reverse complement strand
GAAATGTTCGAGGCTTTCGGCCTGGGACAAAAGCTCGTCCGCGAGGCCTACTGGGTCAACGAGACCGTCTTCTGGCGCCCGTGCAAACAAGACCGCACGCGGATCGAGCGCACCGGCCGCATCCAGGACACCGAGGACGGCTTGTCAGAGTTTCCGCACGTCATCGTCAACCAGGCCCGGCTGCAGCAGTACCTGCTCGACTACATGCGCATGTCGCCGACCCGACTCGAGGCCAACTACGGTCTGGAGTTCGTCACCCTGAAAATTGAACCCGAAGGTGAGCATCCCGTCGTGGTGACGCTGCGCGACGTGGGCAAGGGTTCGCAGACAACTGTCCGCGCCAAGTACGTGGTCGGCTGCGATGGTGCACGCAGCGCGGTGCGTGAGTCGATCGGTGCGGTGCCGCAGGGCGACTTTGCCAATCACGCCTGGGGCGTCGTGGACATGTTGGCCGTCACCGACTTCCCGGACATCCGGCTCAAGGCCGCCATCCAGTCTGCGGACGAGGGCAACATCCTGTTGATCCCACGCGAGGGCGGCTACCTGGTGCGGCTGTACGTCGACCTCGGCGAGATCGACCCCAACAAGCGCGAAGCCTTCCGGGACAAGCACACGCAAGCGTCGGTCATCGCGACCGCGCAACGCGTGCTGCGCCCGTACACGCTCGACGTGAGAAGCGTGGTGTGGTTTGCGGTGTACCAGGTCGGACAGCGCGTCACCGACCGGTTCGACGATGTCCCGGTGGACCAGATTGGCTCCCGCCTGCCGCGCGTCTTCATTGCCGGCGACGCCTGCCACACGCACAGCGCGAAAGCCGGCCAGGGCATGAACGTCTCGATGCAGGACACGTTCAATCTGGGTTGGAAACTCGCCTCCGTGCTCGAAGGACGGGCCAAGCCGGAACTGCTGCGCACCTACTCCGCCGAGCGCCAGCGAATAGCCCAGGGCCTCATCGACTTCGACAAGGCGTGGTCCAAGATCATGGCGTCGGCACCAATGGATCCAGACCACCCGGAACTCGGCGGTGTCGATCCGCAAGCGCTGCAGGCGTACTTCGTGAAGTCGGGTCGTTACACCGCCGGTGTGGCAACCCACTACGCGCCGACGACGGTACTGACGGCCGAGGCCATCCACCAGGACCTCGCCAAGGGCTTCACGATCGGCATGCGTTTCCACTCGGCAAGCGTCGTGCGCCTCGCCGATGCCAAGCCGGTGCAGCTCGGTCATGCGGCCCGTGCCGATGGCGCCTGGCGCCTTTACGCCTTTGCCGACACGAGCGGCCAGCGGCTGCGCGAGCTTGCCGCCTTCTTGGCGGAGTCGCCGAACTCGCCGATCCGTCGCTTCACCCCGGCAGGGGCCGACATCGACAGCGTGATCGACGTTCGCGCCATCTTCCAGCAGGGGCACCGCGAACTGAAGGTCGAGGAGCTGCCGTCAATCCTGCTGCCGCGCAAAGGTTGTTTCGGTCTCGTCGACTACGAAAAAACCTACTGCCTCGACCTCAAAGCAGGTTCCGACATCTTCGATCTGCGCAGCGTCGATCGTGAGAAGGGGGCGATGGTCGTCGTCCGTCCTGACCAATACGTTTCAAACGTATTGCCCCTGGACGCACATGACGAACTCGCTGCATTCTTCGGCGAAATCCTGCTCGATCGTCACTAGGTTCGGCGTCAGCCGCCGGCGGCGCTGGCCGGCACGCTGGATGCAGGCCCGCTTGCGGCGTGCCCTCAATCCGCCGTGATCTTGCGTTCCCGGATCAGCTTGCCCCAGGTCACCGACTCGGCGGCAATGAAGCGCGCCAGTTCATCGCGGCTGCCCGGCTGCGGTGTCAGGCCATGCTTGAGCAGCTCGGCCTTCACCTCGGGCGCGTTCAAGGCTTTGACCAATTCCTTGTTCCAGCGATCGAGTACCGCCGGCGGCGTCTTGCCGGGCGCGACGAAGGCATACCAATTGGTGGCCGCAAAGCCCGGGTAGCCCGATTCGGCAATGGTCGGCACATGGGGCAGGAAGGCCGGTCGCGACAGGCCGGTGCTGGCCAGCGCGATCAAGCGGCCAGACTCGACATGCGGTTGGGCGGTCGACCAGGTCGAGTAATAAGCGGCCACCCGACCGCCCAGCAGGTCCTGCAGCGCGGGCGCGCCGCCCTTGTAAGGGATGTGCACGGTGTCGATGCCGGCGCGCTGGTTGAAGAGCTCGCCGGCCAGATGAGCGGCCGAGCCGGCCCCGGTGGACGCGAAGTCCAGCGCGCCAGGCTTCTGCTTGGCCAGTGTGACGAACTCGGCCAGCGTCTTTGCGCGCACGCCGGCGTGCACGACCAGCACGTTCGGAAAGCCCATGCCCAGCGTCAGTGGGGCCAGGTCGCGCTGCGCGTCGTAAGGCAGCTTCATCAGGTGCGGGGCGATCGCCAAAGGGCCGATCGAGCCCAGCAGGATGGTCGCGCCGTCGGGGATGGCCTGGGCCACGTACTGGTGCGCCAGGTTGCCGCCGGCGCCTGCGCGGTTGTCGACCACCACCGTCTGGCCCATGTTCTCCGCGAGCTTTCTGGCGATCACGCGCGCGCCGGTGTCGGCCGCGCCGCCGGCGGCGAAGCCAACGACCAAGGTCACGGTCTTCTTCGGGATGTCCTGCGCAACGGCCCAGGGGCTCAGCAGTGCAACGAGGGCGGCGGCTGTCAAGTGGCGGCGTTTCATGGTGTTTGTCTCCAGAAGGGTGTGTTTCAGTCGTCGGCCAGCTTCAGCCGGCTGGGTTGGCGTTTCTCGATGGCCCACTTCAGCAGCGCGGCGACACGGAACACGCCATGGGCGAACTTGCCGTAAGGCATGGTGGCAAACAGCGCCATCACCGCGCCCAGGTGCAGGCACAGCAGGGTCACGAAGCCCGCGCTGGCGTGGCTCAACATCAGGGCCAGACCACTGGTGGCGACGAGAAACAGCAGCGCGATGAATCCGCGGTCCATCGGTTTTTGCGCGGCATCACCCTGCAGCGGGTGGCGGCGCAGGTTCAGCCATCCCAGGCCGGCACTGCCCAAGGCCAGGCTGACGCCGCCCACCGTGCCCAGCAACTTGGGCAGGGTGTTGAAGGCGTACGGCGCCTCCCAGCCCAGCACATAGTGGTAGAGCGTGGCCACGCTGGTGGCGGCAAAGCACAGCATGAAGCCATAAAAGGTGGCATGGTGGGCGCGCCGGCGCCACAGGCTGAAGGCGTCGTCGTCGTTGTTGCAGCCCTCGCCATGGCCGCCGCCCAGGTAGGTCAGCAGCAGCGCGGTGCGGCCGGCTTCGGCCAGTGCGGGTGCGCTGGCGCTGCCGGGGCTCTCGTCGCGCCAGAATTTGCGCACGCCCAGCGTGAGCGCCAGCACCGCCCAGCCGAAGATCGGCGCGAACAGCGCCACCATCAGATTGTGCGGAAACACCGCGTAGAAGCCACCGGCGCCCGGTGTGCGCCACAGCGCGTCCCACCCACCCTGGCGCAGCACCGCCAACAGCAGAAACAGCGCCAGGCCGGCGGCAAGCGCCAATACCAGCGTCAGGCCGTTGCGTTGGTACAGCCGGCCCAGCGCCGGCGGCCAAGCGTAATCGGCATAGGTCTGGCCTCTCACACGGGCCAGGGCCTGCGGCACGTTGACCGCAAATTCATGCGGTGGCGCGTACTGGCAGGCATGCAGGCAGGCGCCGCAGTTGTGGCACAGGTTGGCCAGGTAGTGCGCGTCGGCCGGGCTGAACGCCAGCCGGCGCGTCATCGCCGGGAACACAGCGCAGAAGCCCTCGCAGTACCGGCAGGCGTTGCAGATCTGCATCACCCGAGCCACCTCGGCTTCATCGGCGGTGGCGGCGCGGATGGGGATCACGCGGCGGCCCCCCTGACTGCCCCCCTGACTGCCGTCCGCCAGGGCCGACGCTTCGCGGACCAGCGACTCAAGCTGCGACATGGCCATTTCCTTCGGTGCTCATGCTGGTGGCGGCACGGTGGCCGGTGGCCGCTGCGGCTTGGGTGCCGGCGATGCGGCCAAAAGCCGTGCCGATGGACATGCCGACGCCAGCGGTGTAGCCCTGGCCCAGCACATTGCCGGCCATCATTTCACCGGCGACGAACAGATTGGCGCTGGGCCGGCCACCAAACTGCACCGCAGTGCTGGCGCCAACCTCCAGGCCCAGGTAGGTGAAGGTCACACCCGGCCGCAAGGCATAGCCGTAGAACGGTGGCGTGTCGATCGGCAAGGCCCAGTGCGTCTTGGCCGGCGCCAGGCCTTCGGTGTGGCAATCGTCGAGCCGGGTGTGGTCGAACTGGCCGACCCGGCAAGCCGCGTTGTAGTTGGCCAGGGTGCGGGCAAAGCGGTCAGGCGCCAGGCCGAGCTTGCTCGCCAGTTCCGGCAGGCTGTCGGCCTGCACGCCGTCGAACACCGGCGGCATGAAGCGGCCCACCGCCTTGGCGTCGATGATGCTGTAGCCGATCTGCCCAGGCTGCTGGGCCACCAGCCGGCCCCAGATGGCGTAGCGCTTGGGCCAGAAATCCTCGCCTTCGTCGTAGAAGCGCTCGGCGTCGCGGTTGAGCACCACGCCGAGCGAGACGCAGTCCAGCCGGGTGCAGATGCCACCGTCGTACTGCGGCGCGCGTGCGTCGATGGCCACCATGTGGGCCTGCGTCGGGTCACCTGTCGTGTCGGCGCCCAGCGCCATCAATTGCTTGAGCAGCACGCCGGTGTTGAAACGGGTGCCGCGGATCAGGAAGTTGTCGGCGGTCCATTCACCGCTGGCGTTCTGGCCCCAGGCTTCCCGCAGCCAGCTGCGGTTCGATTCAAAGCCGCCGCAAGCCAGTACGCAACTGCCTGCGGCGATGCGCTCGTCGCCGACCCAGGCGGCCACGAAGCGCCCGCCGTCGAGCTCGATGCGCTCGACCGGCGACGCGTAGCGCACCTGCACGCCCAGCCGCTGCGCGCTGCGGTAGTAGGCATTGACCAGCGCCTTGCCGCCGCCCATGAAGAACGCATTGGTGCGCGACAGATGCAACGTGCCCGACAGCGAAGGCTGGAAGCGCACGCCGTGCTTGCGCATCCAGTCGCGGCAATTGGACGATGCGCGGATGACGAGCCGCGCGAGCTGCTCATCGGTTTTGCCGCCGGTGACTTTGAGCAGGTCCTGCCAGAACTCTTCTTCCGGATAGGCGTCCAGCAACACGTCCTGCGGCG
>JANPHI010000215.1:0-15173 GCA_031424355.1 Betaproteobacteria bacterium | reverse complement strand
CGCGCCTCGGTCACCGTGCGCTGCAGGACGTTTTCACTGCCCGCGCGCCAGGTGGTGGTCTTCAGGCCGTACTTCTTTTCGAAGCCGGCCACCAGCGCGCCCATGTCGTCGCTTTGCGCCGAGGTGTAGATGCTGAGCGGGCCTTCCTTCTTGGCGCCGTCCCACAGGCGCTGCTGGCGGTCGGCACCGGCCAGGGCGGCCAGTTCCACCACATTGCCTTTGGCCTGCGCGTAAGCGGCACGGGGCAGGGCCAGGGCGGCGGCGCTGCCGGTCAGCAGGCGGGCGAATTCACGTTTGTTCATGTCAGGGATCTCACAAAAAAATCAGTCGCCGGCAGGCAGGGGACTTCACTCGGGCCTTCACTCGGACCTTCACTCGGTTTCGCGGTTGACCTTGCGGCCCTGCAGAAACAGTGCAGACCACAACTTGTCCCACTTGTCGGCCTCGTCCAGCGTGATGACCGGGTCGATCATCTCGAAGGGAAACTTGTTCATCGTGCTCTCGACGGCCAGGCTGGCCGGCACGCGGCTGCGGTCCTTGATCAGCGTCTGGCCCTGTGGCGACAGCATGAAATCGGCGAACAACAGGGCCGCATGCGGGTGCGCCGCGCGCGGTGACAAGCCCACCGCATTCGGCCGGGCGTAGGTTGGCGCCAAGGCCTTCCACTTCACCGGCGCGCCGCGCAGGATCATCTTTTCCACCGCGTGGCTGTAGATGGCGGCGGCCACCGGCAATTCACCGGAAGACAGCAGCTCGGCCATCAACGTGTGGCCGCTGCGGATCTGCGGTTTGCCTTCGGCCAGCTTGCGGAAAAAGGCCAGGCCCTGCGCTTCACCCATGCCCTTGACCATGGCGCCGAACCAGTCGGTGTCGGCGGCTTCCACGGCAATGCGGCCAGCGAAACGCGGGTGCACCAGGTCGGCGTAGCTGTTCGGCACTTCATCGGGTTTCACCAGTTTGGTGTTGTAGGCCACGACGAAGAAATTGAAGCGGTCGGCCACCCAATGCCGGTGCTTGGGAAAGGCCGCCGGCGGCAGGTCTTTGAAATGTGGGCTGTTGAAAGGTGCCAGCAGCTTTTCGCGAAAGGATGCCTCCATCTCGGGGCCGTTGGTTTCCAGCACGTCGAAGGCGTGGCGGCCGGCACGCGACTCGGTGACGGCGCGCTGCAGCACCTTCTCGGAACTGGCACGCCACAGCAGCGTCTTCACACCGGTCTGCTTCTCGAAGGCCTCGGCGATGGGCCCCGAGTCGCGCGTGTTCAGCGAGGTGTAGATGCTGACCACGCCCTCTTTGCGCGCACCGTCCAGCAAACGCGCGTCGCGGTCGGGCCCGGCGTAGAGATACAGCTCGCGGTTGCGCGCGGCCGCGTCCTGCGCCAGCACCGTCGGCGCACCCTGCACGCACAGGGCCGCAGCCGATGCGGTGATCAGGCGGCGCCGTTGGAAGAAACCGGCTGCCGCCATGGCCGCGTCAGAAGCTGTGCGCGACGCCAGCGATCAGGTGGCGCGAGCTTTCGCCCACGTTGGGCGCGCCACCCAGGTCGGTGGCCGCGAAGCGCGCCGACACGCCGTTGCCGATCTTGGTGTACGCCGCGTAGACGTAGGTGCGGCGGCTGGTGTTGTAGGCCATGCCGGCCGTGATCTGGTTGCCGTCCAGGCCGACGGTGTCGCAGACCGCAGCCACGCGGGCGCAGGAACCGGCGCCCGACTTCACGTAGTGCGCCATCGCGCGAAACAGGCCGAAGCGGCCGTCGTAGGCCACCATGTAGGCGGTGTTCTTGTAGCTCAGGAAGCGCCCGGCGACGGTGGCGTTCTCGTCGTACTTCTTGTTGATCACGTCGAACTCGACCTTCTGGTCCTTGGTGATGCGCCATTCGACGGTGGCCTGGATGGCAGTGTCCTTGGACGTGACGGTGCTGCCGGTGGCGTTGTTGCGCATGGCCGACGGTGCGTTGGTCGAGCCGCCGTACCAGTTGTCATGGATTTCGTAGGCCACGGCCACGTAGATCGGGCCGCCGTCGTACTTCAGGCCCATCGAGTAGGTCTTCTGCGCACCCACGGATGCGGGGTTTTCCTGCGTGGCGACCTGCAGGCCGGCCTGCAGACCGCCCAGTTCGGGCGAGTCGTAGCGGATGCTGTTGGCGCGGCGCTCGTGGAAGCGGCTGGCACTGCTGGTGCCGAAGCCGACCCGACGCAGGACGTTGCTGGACGACACCGGCGTGCCGCTGCTGATGCCCAGGATGCCCAGGGTGTCGCCGTATTCCTTGAACACCGTGTCCATGATGCCCAGGCGCACTTCGCCGAAGCCGCCTTGCAGGCCGATGAAGCCGTTGCGGTTCCAGGTGAAGCCGGCGGCGCTGCCGTTGTCCACCGCCACCACGCCTTCAATCTGGAAGGTCGCCTTCATGCCGCCGCCCAGGTCTTCCTTGCCGCGCAGACCGATGTTCGAATTGCCGGCCGACATGCCCTTCACCGTGGGCACGCCCTTGGCGCCCGTCGCCGCCGGGGCCAGCGTTGAAACGGTGGTGCCCACCGCCGAAGCGCCCGAGCCGCTTTCCTGTTCCACATAGGGGTAGAGCTTGCCGTAGACCTGCACGCTTTGGGCGTGGCCCAGGGTGCACAGGGAAGCGGCGCTCAAGGCCAGTACCAGGGGAAGCTTTTTCATTTGATCTTGTCTCCGTCAGTGAAGGTCGTGGTGTCTGTTGCAGGCCACCCGGGTGCGGCTGGCCGCCTGCCGGGTGTTGCCAATCGGGACCATCGTTCCGCATCAAAGAACTCAGGTCCCCTCAAAGGAACGCGATCAGGTTGGACCGCGCCCAGGGGGCTGTCAATGCGTGGCGCCCCGGGAAATCAGCCTTTTTGCGACACTTTGGCTGGCAGGTCGGCCAACTCCATCTCATAGGCTTCAGCCATGCGCGGCGTCAGGCCGACCTTCTCCAGCGCCGCCGTGAAGGTGTCGCGCACCAGCGGCGATTCGTCGGCGTAGTCGATCTGGTCGCCACCCACGCGGCGGCTGATCCAGGCCTTGGGCACGCCCTGCGCGTTGCGGATGGACACGCCTTCGGCCTTGAAGGCCAGGTAGCGCGCGGGCGTGGTGCCGGTGTTGAAGTGCTGGTGGAACCACATGTTGGGCGGCACGATCATCGTGCCTTCCTGCCAGTCGTAGCGGTTCAGGTTGTCCATGTCCGGACCCATCAGGCTGAAGCCCGAACCGCTCATGATGATCACGTGCGCGCCCGGGCCGTGGGCATGTGCTTTCTTGTAGGTTGCCGTCGGGAACTGGCTGATGTGGCTGTTCATCGAGCCCTTGGCCATGCTGAAGCGGATGTGGCCGCCACCGGCGCCGCGTTCCTTCGCGCTGATCAGCGGCAGATTCACCGCGTCGGCCACGAAGTTGGTGTCCAGCAGCAGGCCCTTTTGCTCGCCGCCGTTGGCGAAGTAATTGCTCTCGCCGGCAAATCGGTTCTTGAAATCGTAGGCCGTGTTGAAGACGAAGTCGGTGTCGCCGAAGGCGTTGATGATGGGCGGGCCGTTGGTCACTGCCACGAAGCGGGCGGGTTCGCTGCCGCTGCCGTTGAAGTGCTGGTGCGTCGTGTTCAAAGGGATCGCGAAGATGGCGCCGGCCTTCCACTCGAAGCTGACTTTCGCGCCCGCGCCGTTGGTCACGGTGGTGCTGCCCCGGCCGTCCAGCACGTAGATCATTTCCTCGAACAACTGGCGCTGCGGCGCCAGTTCGCTGCCGGGCGCAATCTCGCAGACGTAGCAGTCGTTGCTGGTGCGGCTGGCGTCGTGGTTCAGGTAGACGCCCTTGCCGCTGCGCCGCGCCCAGGGTTTCAGCTCGACGGTGTGCAGGTTCTCGACGAACAGCGACGGGATGATGTCGAGGCCCTCTTCGGCGATCCAGCGCGTGTAGGGCGTGGCCTTCTCGGTCTCGAACTTCTTGGCGATGGTCTCGCTGACCAGGGCGTTCTTCGTCACGGCGGTGTTCATGCGGTCTCTACAGTCTTGCGTTGAATGAAGCGCGCCACGGCGGCGGCGGTCAGCACCACGCCGGGTTCGTACTCGGGCGCGTTGTCCAGCTGCTCCAGGTCGTTCAGGCCGCTGGACTTGAAGATGCGATTGATCGCGCTGATCAGCCGCACCGGCCGGTCGGGGCTGGCGTTGAAGTGCTGGTGGATGGTGTTCGGCGGGATGTAGATCACGTCGCCGGCCTGCCAGTCGTAGCGCTTGATCTCGGGCTGCGGTGTCCAGTGGTAGGTGTCGGTGATCTCGACATCGCAGTCCTGGTGCAGGTCGTAGCCCTGCCCTTCGACGACATACAGACACTCTTCAGCCAGGTGGCGGTGGCGGCCGCTCTTGCTGCCCGGCGGGATGATCTGCATGTAGGCGTCCACCGTTTCCATGCGCGTGTTCATGCCCTCGTTCAGCAGGTGCTTCAGCAAGCCCTGCCGCGCCATTTCCCACGGCATGTCTTCGGGCTTGACGACCTTCTTGCGCTTGGCGTTGCGGGCCGGCGCTTGCGTGGCGTCGTCCAGCAGTTGCTGGTACAGGTCTTGATGGGCGCTGCCTTTGAGCCAGGCCTTGGCTTCGGTCCATGCCATGTCAGGCCTCCGGGTGGTTGAAGTCGGTTTCCGCTTCGCGGCAGACGAAACCTTCGCCGCCGGGCGCCGGTTCGCTGGGTCGCGGTTCGACCTGTTGCTGGAAGAGCATGTTCATGAACATGTACATGGGCTTGGTCTTGATCACCAGCGCACGCGCCGGCTTTTCGTTGCTGGCGTTGAAGTGCTGGTGCACGCAGTTGTTGTGCACGATGGCGATGTCGCCGGCCGTCCAGTCGTAGCGCACGCCGTCGTGGATTTCGTAGCCGTCACCGTCCAGGATGTAGAAAGCGGCTTCGTTGACGTGGCCGTGCTTCTGGCTGCGGCCGCCCGGACCGTACTCTTCCAGGTGCAAGTGGAAGGTCTGCGTGATGCCGTCTTTCGGCTCGACGTAGTGCCGGCTGAAAGCCTGCGGGCCGTCGTTGAACTTGATCTCGGAACCCTTGCGCACGCGCGGCATGTCGCGCAGGCGCTGCAGCTCGGTCTTCAGGTTGTAGGTGCCCTGGATGCCGCGCACGAAGACGCGGTCCTTCTTCGAGTGGTAGTGCGACTCGTTGGGCACCGATTGGCTGGTGGCGCCGGCCTCGGGCGCGGGGGTCTGGGTGTCGTCCATGGATGTCCTGGCGTTCGGTGGGTTCAGGCCGCGGCCTTGAGTTCGGCCGCTGCGGGCATGGCCACGCATTGGGAAGGGCTGATCTGCGCCCACACCGGCTGGCCGATGGGGGTGCGGATCGAGGGGTGGGTCTTGGACAGCAGGGTGCGCTGGCCGATCTTGATCTGCCAGTCCATGGCCTCGCCAATGAAGACCTTCTGGTCCACCATCGCGTGCCAGGTGTTGATGTCGCCCTCGGGCTTGCTGTCGGACAGGTGCACGTCTTCCGGACGGATGGACAGCACCACCGGGTCGCCCGGCCGCACGGCCTCGACCGAGAAGCTGCGCAGCGGGCCAATCTCGGTGTCGATCAGGTAGTAGCCGTTTTCGGCGTCACGGCTGCGCACGTTGCCATCGACGAAATTGGTGGTGCCCACGAAGTCGGCGACGAACTTGGTCTGCGGCCGGTCGTAGATCTCGCGCGGGCTGCCCATCTGCTGGATACGGCCGGCGTTCATCACCGCGATCTGGTGCGACAGGGCCAGCGCTTCGCTCTGGTCGTGGGTGACGTAGATGGTGGTGATCTTCAGTTCGCGCTGCAGCCGCTTCAGCTCGAAGCGCATCAGCTCGCGCAGCTTGGCGTCCAGGTTGCTCAGCGGTTCGTCCAGCAGCAGCAGCTTGGGTTCCATCACCAGCGCGCGGGCCAGGGCCAGGCGCTGTTGCTGGCCACCCGACAGCTTGGTGGCTTCACGGTCGCGCAGGTGGTCCAGCTGCACGGCCTTCAGCACGCGCATCACCTTGGCGTCGATCTCGTCGCGGCTGTACTTCTTCTTGCCCACCTGCAGCGGGAAGGCCGTGTTGGTGAACACGTCCATGTGCGGCCAGATGGCATAGCTTTGAAACACCATGCCGAAGCCACGCTGGTTGGGCGGCACGAACACACCACGCGCGGCCGAGAACACGGTGACGCCGTCGACACTGATCTCGCCACCGTTGGGCCGCTCCAGCCCCGCGATGCTGCGCAGCGTGGTGGTCTTGCCGCAGCCGCTGGGGCCCAGCAGCGTGAAGAAATGGCCTTCGGGCACGTCGATGGAAACGTCCTGCGCCGCCTTCACGGGCTGGCCCAGTTCGTTCTTGTATTCGGTGTTGAGCGAGGTGATCTTCAGCACGGTACTTATTCCTTGATGCCGAACTTGCGGCCGACAGCTTGCGAAATCATCACCAGCACGAAGAGCAGCAGGATGAACATCACACCCAGCGCCGACAGCTCGACGTACTGGCCGTTTTCCCAGAGTTCCCAGATCGTGATCGACACGACTTCGGTGCCCGGGCTGTAGAGCAGGATGGAACTGCTGAGCTCACGGATCGAAACGATCATGATGTAGATCCAGCCCGACAGCAGACCGGGTTTGAGCAGCGGCAACACGATGCGGCGGAAGGTGGTGCCCCAGCCGGCGCCGCTCATCGCGGCCGACTCTTCCAGTTCCTTGTGGATCTGCAGCATCGACGTGGTGTTGAAGCGCAGGCCGTAAGGCATGAAGCGCGTCACGTAGGCGATGAACAGGATCCACATCGTGCCGTAGACACCGATGTCCACGTTCAGATAAAAGATCATCAGTGCCAGGCCCAGCACCAGGCCCGGGAAGACCATCGGCAGCGAAGCCAGGTTGTCCAGCAACCAGCGGCCCGGCAGCTTGGTCTTCACGACGATCCAGCAAATGACCGAAGTGATCAGCATGATCAGCGTGGCCGAGCCGAAGCTCAGGATCAGGCTGTTGGCCACCGCGCGACCCAGGTTGGGGTAGGCCAGCACGAAGCGGTAAGGGTCCAGCGTCAGGTTCTGCAGCGCCTGCATCGAGGGCACGGCGTAGAACTTCTGGAAGCTGCTCCACAGCAGCACCGAAAACGGCAGCACGACGATCAGGCTGAAGTAGACGAAGAACACCAGCGCGGCCAGCCAGCGCCACGGGCCCAGGTCGATCTGGCGCGGGCGGAAGCCCTTGCCGGTCATGGTGGCGTACTTGCTGCCGCTGCTGGACAGCTTGCTGACGAAGTAGATGCCCACCGTGGTGATCAGCAGCAGCGTGATCGCGTAAGCCGATGCCAGGCCGACCTGGCTGGGGTAGCGGTGCACCGCCTCGTAGATCGACGAGGTGAAGACCTGAATGCCCACCGGCAAGCCCAGCAGCGCCGGCGCCTCGAAGCTTTCGATGGCGCGCACGAACAAGATCAAAAAGGTGGCGAAGATGGCCGGCCAGGCCAGCTTCAGCGTCACACGCCACAGCACCTGAAACACATTCGCGCCGCTCATCATCGCGCTCTCTTCCAGCGACGGGTCCATCGCGCGGAAGGCGGCGGTCATCAGCAGGAAGGCGACCGGGCTGTAGTGCAGGCCGTCAACCCAGATCATTCCCCACATCGAATAGATGTTGAAGACCGGGCCGTCCAGGTTGAACAGCGCCATCAGCGACAAATTCACCAGGCCGATCTTCGGGCTGCCCAGCAGGATCCACGCGACCGTGAACAGGATGCCGGGAATGACCAGCGGGATCAGCGACATCGCGAAGAACAGGCTCTTGAAGGGCGTGTTGGTGCGCTCGTTCATCCAGGCCAGCGTGGTGCCGACGATGAAGGAAAACGTGGCCGTGCCGATGGCGAACTGGACCGAGGTGAAGAACAGTCGCGCGGTGTCGCTGCTGGTGTAGGCGGTGAGGTAATTGCCCCAGGTGAACTCGGCGGCCTTGCTGGCGGTTTGCGGCGTGAAGAAGCTTTGCCACAACAAAAACCCCAGCGGCACCACGGCGATGTAGACCGTGAACAGCACGCAGACGGTGATGACCAGCGTCTTCCAGCTGAGCAGGCGGCGCCAGGCCGCCGGCGTGATGCCGTCGGCGCTGTCGTGGCGGATACCGCCGGGTTCGACCCCGGTGGGCAGGGCTTTCGCCGTGGCCTGACTCATGTTTTGGACGTTCCTATTAGCGGAACACTGGTCCGCATAGCGATACGCCACTTTAGGGATCTACCCCAGGGGTGTCAAGGCAAGTGCTCTCAGGGCTAACCCCCGGCGCAGGGCTGCCCCGGCCGGGCCGACCGTGATGCATGCCGCATCACGGCGCCCGCGCTCAGTTGGCGAGCAGCAGGCGTTCGAAGAGTTGCGCGCCACCGGCGCCACCCAGCGGCACCAGCAAACCCTTGAAATAAGGCTGGTCAAAGGGCGGTGCGAAGGCGCCGCTGCGTTCGGCTTCCACGGCCGCGATCAGCCGCTTCATCGGCTCGACCAGGGCCTTGCGGCCGTCGTCGGCGCCGGCCATCCAGCGCAGGTCGGCATTCATGCGCGCCAGGGCCCGCGTGCGGCAGTCTTCGGCGGCCTGCTTCAGCAGCAAAGCCAGCACGCCCAGCCACACCACGTAGAAGGCCGCCGCCGTGGCGATGGGCCAGCTCAGCGACCAGTTGTCGAACAAGCGGCTGCGCGCCACCACCATCAGCGCCAGCATCAGGAAAGGTGCCACCACCAAAGGCGCCACGGCGCGCGTGCGGCGGGCGATGACCTGGATGTCGATCCAGTCGTCCAGCAGGGTGTGGCCGGGCTGGCCGGGGCCGGCCACACCGCCGTCGCGGTCGGCCGGTTCGGCGGCCAGGGTGCGCTGCCACTGTTCAGCCTGCACGCTGCCCAGCGCCAGCGCAAAGCGCTGCACCGTGGCCGGCGCGTACAGCGTGCGCTCGGTGCCCAGCATGCGCAGGAAGCGCCAGGCCAGCATGGTGGCGTCGGCCACGGCCACCACCACCAGCGGCAGCAGCAGCAAGGTGGCGACGTAGGCCGTGCGGATCAGCGCCCGGTGGTCTTCGCCGCGCACCGGCACCTCGGGCCATTCGTGGTCGCTGAAGGCCCAGAACAGCAAGCCGGCGCCGAAGGCCGCCACCAGCGTCCAGTAGGCCACGCGCATGCCCCGGGGCAGCGCCGCGCCGCGCTGCTGGTAGCCCCGCCACAACTCGGCGAACTGCACGGCATGGCCCTCGGGGCGGCGCCAGCCCAGCAGCGTGCGCTGGCTCAACCAATGCCAGGCTTTGCGCCACGGCCCAGCGCCCTGCGGCAGGCCGGGCAGGGGCGCGCCAAAGCCGATATCGGTGCGCGCCAGACCGGTCAAACCCAGCCAGTCTTCATCGGCCTGGCGCGCTTCGGCGATGCCCGACCACAGGCGGTCCAGCGTGGCCACGCCACACACCAGCGCCAGCAGGTTCAGCAGGTGCGACGGCCAGCCGCTGATGCCTTGCAGCCAGGCCAGCGGTTCGCCGGTGGCCGCTGACGGAACCGGGTTGAACAGCAACCAGGCCGCCCAGAGGGCAAGCAGCAGCAAGGCGGCGCCCACCACCGGCCGCCACAGCGGACCCCGGCGCCACGAACCGCTGGCACCAAAAACCCGCGAACCCGGGTAAAGCACCAGCGCGGCCAGCGCCGCCAGCCCGCCCCAGCCCAGCACGCCCGCCAGGCCCAGGCTGCCGGGCCGCAGCGCTTCCACCACCGAACCGGCCGCGCAGGCGAATAGCCCCGCGTAGAGCAGCGCGAAAGCCGCCGCCAGCCGGCTGTAGCCGCCCTGGCGTTCACCGGCTGCCGAACCGGCGCCGATGACCGCGTCGCGCGCGCGGCGCAGGGCCGGCGTGGAAGGCCACATCAACAGGCCCATCGCCATCAGCCCCAGGAAAGTCGCCAGGCCGACCTGGTAGGTGGACGAGGGCTCCTGCGGTACGCGCGGCGAGGCGCTGAAGCCGGACAGCGGCACCGCACGGTCACGGCCGATTTCATAGACCGTGGGCCTCGCGATGACGGCCTGGGCCTGGCCGCGGATGTCGGCACACGGCGCGCGGCAGGCGGCCAGCCGTGCAGCCACGTAGGTGGCGGCCTGGTAGACGTCGCGAAAAGGCGGCGTGCCGGTCTGCAAGGATCGGTTGCTGCCCGCGGCCGAAGCGGCCGAGGCGCCCGGCTCCGCCGACTGGGGCGCAAAACGCAGCGGCAGGCTGGACGCCACGACCAGGTTGCGCGTGAACAGCAGGGTGCGCGGGTGCAGGAAGCGCGCGTCCATGTCGGTGGTGAAGAACACCTTGTCCGGGAAGCTGTCGTGCAGGGCCTGCAGGATCAGCAGCTTGTCGTGCACGTCGTTGGCGAAGATGCCGATGGCGCCGATGGGGCCGATGCCGCCGACCGCGGCCGAGCCCGGCGCCACCTGCAGCGATTCGCTGCGCTTCAGCGCCTGCGCCATGCGCCGCAGGTAGTCCAGCTGGTCGCGCGTTTCCGGCCATTCGATGGCCGTGTTGGGGTCGGCCTTGGTGGGCGCGCTGCGCTCGACGCCGTCGCGCAGCGTCACGCCGTCCACGCCGCGAAAGAAATAGACGTGGTCCTCGTTGTTGGTCTGGCCCTTGCGCAGCGGCTTGATCAGCCGGCTGAAGCGCCGTTCCAGCGTGCGGGAATAGATGGAATCGCTCTCGGTCACCAGCACCACGCGGCGCGAGCCGTCGAAGGGCAGGCGCAGCTTCAGTTCGTCGGCCAGGGCCTGCAGCACCACGTCGTCGCTGGCGATGGTGCGTTCGAAAGTCAGCTGCGGCGCCGCCGGCCCTTCGGGATCGACACCCACCACGCGGGCCATGCGCCGCCGCAGGAAGTCGCCCATGACCTGGCCGTGCAGTTCGCCCAGGTCGCTGTCGGAAATGGTGGCCGAGCTGTTGAAGATTGCGGCGTTGGCCAGCAGCCGGTAGCCCGCTTCGAGCGTTGCCGCTGTCGCGACCTCGGTCGCTGTCTTCGCAGCCACCCTGGGCGGCGCCGCGCCCTCGTTCTGTTTCGCTGCGGCAGCGGTCTGGCTGGCCGCCACGCGCGCCAGCGCGGCGCGGCGGGCCACCCAGGCCACCGCCGAGCGCAAGCCGTCGGAACTGGAAGGCCCGATCAAGGCCACCGGCGGACAGCGCGTGCACGTGTCGACCACGGTGTTCAGCACATAAGCCAGCCCGTCGAGCTTGGGCGACGGCAGCGCCGATTCATCGACCCACAGCAGCGCAATGGACTGGTAGCGCTTGCGGCCACGCGCGGCCGCCGAGGCGGCGCTGGACGGTGCGCGCGCCGCGCTGGCGCCTTCCGCAATGCGACCCACGCTGTCCCGCCGGGGCGACAACACTTCGTAGGGCATCAGCAGGCGGTCGGGCGCTTCGGCCACGGCGGTCGGGCTCAGCGGCGGGATGTCGAGCTGCAGCAGGCCGATGTGCTCGGCGTTGTCGGGCAGATAGCCCTCGGCCTGCAGGCCGGCCAGCACGCCGTAGCGGGTGCGGCGGCGCGCTTCTTCGGCGCCGACGAAGGCGTTGCCCGGCACCATCACGGCCAGCACCAACGTGTCTTCGATGTCACCGTCGTGGTCGAAGTCCAGCCGGTTGCGCAGGCGGGGTGCGCTGCGCCGCTCGGCCAGCACCGGCTCCAGGCAGTCACGGCTTTTCGCCAGCCGCGCGCCTTCCTTGTCGCAGCGTTGCTGGCGTTCCACCTCGTAGCGCCGGGCCGCCACGAAGGGGTCTTCCCACAGGCGCGCCTCGACTTCCAGTTCGGCGCTGACCAGCGCCTGCGCCCGGTCTTTCTCGGCCGGCCGCAGCAGGTCGAAGGCGTGCGGTGCCAGCACCGTGCTGGACACCAGCGTGGCCACCACCGCCATGCTGGCCCAGGGAAATTGGAAGGGGTCCTTGTCGGCCATCGCGAGACTCTCCGGTGCGCTGGGGCTAACCCCGCCAGTCTGCGGCCGGGTTCATGCCGAGGCAAGCGGGCACGATAGTCCGCGCTGCGCCATCCGTCGATCCCAAGCCTCACCCGCGTGACGGAGCGCGACCCCCACCCCCCAAGCTCCCGGCTTCGGTTCGCCAGCCCATCAGCCCTTCAGCCCTTCAGCCCATCGCCCCTTCACCCCTTCACCCCGCCCAGCCCACCTGCTCATGCAGCAGCACCTCGCTGCCCTGCGCCGACGAGGTCAGCGCGGCCACGCAGACCTCCAGGTTGGCCAGGCCCCAGCGGCCGTCGTGCAAGGCCGGCGCGGTACCCGTGATGGCGGCATGCCATTCGTCCAGCACGCGGTCGCGCGGCGAGCGGCTCAGCGGCACCGCCACTTCGCGCACGCCGTCGGCCGTGTAGACCCACAGGCCGTCGGGCGACTGGCGGATGTCGCCACGCTCGCAGCTGACCAGGGTCAAGCCGAAGTGCGGCTGGTGCGGCGCCTGCGCGGGGATGGCCTGGGCGGCGCGAGTCTGCTTGGCCTTCAGTTCGTCCGCCGCGCTGGCGGCGCGCGCGCGCGGCGGCCTCAGTGTGGTGGGTTGGTGGTGGCCCCATTCCGAGATGTCACCGACCAGGTCCATGCTGGAAAAACCGCCGTAGCCGTTGTAGACCACCGTGGCCACGGCGCCGTCTTCGAAGGCCATGAACACGGTGTGTGCGCCAGTCGTGCGGCGCGCCGGGTCCCAGTCGTAAACCTGCGCGCGCACGCTGCGGGCACGGCCCCCGCACAGCAGGCGGACGACATCGAACTGGTGGGCGCCCTGGCGGAAGGTGACCCCACCGCCCTGCCCCGCGTCCAGCTCATCAGCCCGGCGTGGCCGGTGCACCCAGTCGCTGTAGCACCAGGTGTGGACCATGCGCACACGGCCCAGTTCGCCGCTGTCGATCAGGCTGCGCATGGCCGCGATGGGCGCGTCGAAACTGTGTGCGTGGCCGACCAGCAGCACCACGCCGGCCTGCTGGGCGGCGGCCACCATCTGCCGTGCATCGGCCAGCGACGTGGCCATCGGCTTTTCGACCAGCACGTGCAAGCCGGCCGCCGCCACCTGCGCCACCTGTTCGGCGTGCAGCGGCGTGGGCGTGGCGATGTAGACGGCGTCGAGCGCGGCGCCCTCCAGGCCGTTCTCCAGCCCGTTTTCCAGCCCGTTCCCCAACATCGCAGCCAGCGTGGCGTGGCCGCTGACGCCGTACCGCTGCTGCATGCGCATGCGCAGCCCTTCGTCGGGTTCGGCCACCGCCACCCAGTCAAAGCCGGCATGCGTCTGCAAAGGTGTGATGAAAGCCTGGCCGGCCGCGCCGATGCCGGCAATGCCCACGCGCAGCCGCCGCGCGCTGCCGGCCGGCGCCGCCACTGGCGCCATTTATTTCGCCTTCTTGATGACGATGTCGTCGAACAGCTTCTGCCAGCGGTCTTGCTGGTCCAGCGCCTTCGCCGGGTCGATCAGCTTCATCGGCAAGCGCGCGAAGGGGCTGTCGATGAGCTTGCTGGCCGGCACGAACTGCGCGTCGGCCAGCAGCTTCTGGCCCGCGCCCAGCATGAAATCGTGGAACAGCAAGGCCGCGGCCGGGTTGGGCGCGCGCTTCAACATCGCGATGGTGCTGGGCTGCGCCAGCAAAGGCTGCAGCGCAATGCTCTCGATGGGCGCGCCCTTCTTCTTCAGCTGCTCGGGGATCCAGCTGTAGACCGTCAGCGCCAGCGGGATGTCGCCCGAAGCCACCAGATTGGCCAGCACCGAATGGCCCTTGCGCGCCGAGATGCCGTTGCTGGCGACGACCTGGCTGAACAGCTTGCTGCCGGCCTCTTCGCCCAGTTCGGCCAGCAGGGTGCCGAACCAGACCTGGTTGTTGGCCTCAATGGCCAGCCGGCCCTTCCAGCGCGGGTCGGCCAGGTCGGCATAGCTCCTGGGCAGCTCGTCCTTCTTGACGGCGTTGGTGTTGTAGCTGGCCACCCAGATGTCCAGCGTGATGGCGGCCCAGCATTTGTGGGCCGGTGCGCCGCCGGCGATCAAGTCCTTCAGGCCCGGCGACCACACTTCCTGCAGCAGCTTTTCGCGCCAGGCGGCTTCGTTTTCGGGTGCGTTGTTCTGCACGATGTCGACATCGAAACGCCCGCCGCGCGACTCGGCGCTCAGGCGCTGCAACACCGCTTCGGAACCGGCGCGCCAGGCGCGCACCTTGATGCCGTACTTCTGCGTGTAGGCGTTCATCACCACCGGCAGCGCCGGGTAGACGTGGTAGACCGACAGTTCGCCTTCCTTCTTCGCCAGCTCGACCAGCCGCGCCTCGCGGTCAGGGCCCTGGTAGGTCGACAACTGCAGCGCCAGGTCGCGCGCGGCCTTGCCGGCGTCTTGTGCACGCGCCGCCGCGTGCAGGGCGGGCAGCGCCACGGCCGCCATCGATGCGGCCGCCTGCCGCCGCGTCAGGCCGCTCACCGCGGCACCCCGGCTGCGCCGGACCCGCGCTCGGCGCGCCGTCGCAGGTAGTCGAAGTTGATGGTGTACTGCTCGGGCCGCGTGATGTTGTGGTGCAGGCGCTGCACGCTGTCGGCACTGAACACCTCCCCCACGCCGCCGCTGGCCTGCGCCAGCAGCTGGATCTTGCAGGCCTCTTCCAGCAGCAAGGCCAGCACCGTCGCTTCTTCCACGCAGGCCCCCACCACCGCCACGCCGTGGTTGCGCAGCAGCACGGCCTTGTGCGGGCCCAGCGCGCGCGCCACGCCGGCACCCATGTCCTGCGTGCGGATCAGGTCGATGGTCTCGGTGAAATAGGGCACGCCATCGGCAAACGCCACGCCCGGCTGGCTGATCGGCAGCACCGCCCGGCCGGTGGCCGACAAGGCCACGGCATGCGTCGGGTGGGTGTGGATGACGCTCATCACGTCGGGCCGCAGCTTGTAGATCTCGCTGTGGATGTAGACCTCGCTGTGGCGCCGGCCACCACCGCCGACCTTCTCGCCGGCCAGGTTGCAGACCACGATGTTTTCCAGCGTGATCTCGTCCAGCCCCCGGCTGTGCGGCTTCATCAGGAAGTGCGTGGGGTCGCCGGGCACCCGCAGCGACACATGGCCGCGCGTCAGGTCGCCCTGGTCGGCGGCGTCCAGGATCAAGCCGGCGGCAATCAGTTTTTCGCGGGCTTCGAGTTCGGTCATCGCAGTGGCGGCATTCATGTGGCTTCCTCGGTCAGCTGCGGTT
>JANPHI010000214.1:0-66826 GCA_031424355.1 Betaproteobacteria bacterium | reverse complement strand
TCGAAGACGCGGGCCTGGTGGTTGGCGCGGTAGAGGATGGCGAAGTCGCTGTACTTCACCTCGCCACCTTGCGCTCGGAGTGACTGGATGCGCGACACCGCGCGTTCGGCCTCGTGCTCTTCGCTGTCGCAATCGATCAGCCGCACCGCCTCGCCATCACCCAGGTCGCTCCACAGCTTCTTCTCGAAGATCTTGGGGTTGCCGGCGATGACGGCGTTCGCCGCGCGCAGGATCTGCCCGGTGCTGCGGTAGTTCTGCTCCAGCGCAATCACCTTCAACTGCGGGTAGTCCTGCGGCAAACGGCGCAGGTTTTCGATGGTCGCGCCGCGCCAGCCGTAGATGCTCTGGTCGTCGTCGCCCACGGCCGTGAAGATGCCGTTGTCACCGACCAGCGCCTTGAGCAATTCGTACTGCACGGCGTTGGTGTCCTGCACCTCATCGACCAGGATGTGCTGGAACTGCCCCGACCATTTGGCACGCGCTTCAGTGTCATGCTGCAGCAGCTTCAGCGGCAGCTGGATCAGGTCGTCGAAGTCCACCGCCTGGAAGGCCAGCAGGCGTTCGCCGTACAGGCGCATCACGCGGGCGGCCACCAGTTCGTCGGCGTCGGCCGCGATGCCGGCGGCGCTGTCGGCGTCCAGGCCCTGGTTCTTCCACAGGCTGATGGTCCATTGCCAGCGGCGCGCCAGCGCCACGTCGGTGGTGCCACCGGCTTCCTTCATCACGCCCAGCACGTCGTCGCTGTCCAGGATGCTGAAGTTCTCTTTCAAGCCGATGCGCGGTCCGTCGGCCCGCAGCATGCGCACACCCAGGCTGTGGAAGGTGCTGACGGCCAGGTCCTTCGCAGCACGCGGGCCGACCAGCGACTTGGCCCGCTCGCGCATTTCCTGCGCCGCCTTGTTGGTGAAGGTGATGGCGGCGATCTGCTTGGGCTGCAGGCCGGCCTGCAGCAACCGCGCGATCTTGTGCACGATGACGCGGGTCTTGCCCGAGCCCGCGCCGGCCAGCACCAGGCAAGGGCGGTCGAGCTGGTGAACGGCGGCCATCTGGGCCGAATTCAGGGAAGTGGGCGCGTTCATCGGGGACGGCAGATTTTAGCGGCCGCCCCGACCGCGCCGGCCCGGTTCAGGTCATGAAGCCGAGATCGCGCACGCCCACATTGAAGTTCGCCAGATTGGGGAAGATGTCGGCAATCTGCGCGTCCGACAAGCCGAACCAGCGGCCCAGCGTGGCGCCCAGCTGGTCCACCGACGTGCCGGGCAGCATGGCGCCGTTGCTCAGTTGGTCAGGGCTGCTGTCGAAGTTGCTGTTGTTGGCGTTCTTCAGGCCCAGCACGGGGAAGGTGCCGTACAGGTCGCCGCCTTTCACCGCACCGCCCATCACGAAGTGGTGCGAACCCCAGCCGTGGTCGGTGCCGTCGCCGTTGCTGGTGAAGGTGCGGCCGAAGTCGCTGCCGGTGAAGGTGGTGACGTTGTTGCGCGCGCCCAGGGCACCCAGCGTGGTGTCGAAGTAACTCAGGGCGTGCGCGACGCGGGCATACAGGTCGGCGTGGGTCTTGTTCTGGCCGTCGTGAGAGTCAAACCCGCCCACGCTGACGAAGAAGACCTGGCGCTGCACGCCCGTGGTGCCCGAGAGGCCGGCGTCGATCATCCGCGCCACCACCTGGAACTGCTGCGCCAGCCCGCTGGCCGTGGCATTGCCGGTGACCGGGTTCACGTAGCGCAGCTTGGGGTCGTTGGTCTGGCTGTAAGTAGCGGTGCCGGACGGCGGCGTGCCGAAGGTGGGGTCGCTGGCCGGGCGCAGGTTGCGCAAGGTCTGTTCGGCGTCGATGGCACGGCCGGCGACGGCGGCCACGTCGGCATCAAAGGGGTGGTCGCTGCGCGTGCTGCTGGCCAGCTGCTGCAGCAGCGTGCCGACATCGGCTGAACCGTAGACCTGCCCCGCCGTGTTGATGCCCATGGCGATGGCGCCCGTGGTGCTGACCTGGTACTGCCGCACGGTATTGCCCGAGACGAACACCGAATTGCCGGCGGCCGAAACGGCGGTGAACACCGGCTTGCTGTTCTGCGCCACCAGCATGTCGCCCATGCGCCCGCCCCAGCCCAGCGACACGCCTTCAGGCCCCAGCGCCTGCCAGGTGTTCTGCTGGTCGTTGTGCGAGAACAGCCGGGCAGGCTTGGGGAAGGTGGATTGCGCGTACTGCGCCTTCGTGGTCGGCATGACCAGCGGGCCGATGTTGGGCAGGATGGCCAGGCGCTGGTCGGTGTTGAACATCGTCTGCAGGCTGGCCATCACCGGGTGCAGCGCAAAGCTGCGGCTTTGCGCACGCAGCGGGGTGATCGGCAACACGCCGCCCAGCCGCGCCGGTGAACCGGCTGCCGCCGCCGGGTTGGGCGCCACACCCGGTGCCAGCAGCGAGATGGGGTCGGGCGCCTGGTTGCGCGTGGTGGTGTAGGCCGACCACGAGGCGGCATCGGTCGGCAGCACCATGTTGTAGGCGTCGTTGCCGCCGTAGAAGAACAGGCAGACGATGGCCTTGTAGTCGGCCGCGCCGGCGGCCGAAGCCGAGCCCAGCGCCGAGAGGTTCAGGGCCAGCGGCGCAGCGCCGCCGACCAAGGCCGACATCGCGCCGGCTTGGCGCAGGAAGACACGGCGCGAGGCATTTTTCAGGATGTGCATGGGGTGGTCTCGTGCGGGTTGCTGCGCTTACTTCTGAACCATGAATTCGGGCGTTGCCAGCGTCAGCAACACGGCGGCATAGACGCGGTTGCGCTTGGCGGTGTCGATGGCGGCCTGGTTGGTGCCGCCGGCGTTCAGCGTGGGGATGGTGATCTTGTTGATCGCCGTCACCATGGCTGTGGTCAGCGCGGGGGTGGCCTGGCCGTAGAGCAGGCGGTCGGTGACGGACGTCACCAGTTCGTTGCTGCGCGGCGCCAGCGCCATCTCGGCCGTCCAGTCGCGCCGCAGGTCACGCCGGTTCAGCGCCACGCCGTTCACCGTGCCGTTGAACTGGCCCACGCCCGACGACAGGTTGTCGCGCATGTAGTTCACCCAGCCCGAGGCGCTGCTTTCGTTCTGCAGTTGCAGTTCGGGCGCCACCAGGCCGGCTGCCGCCGACTGCGTGCCCGGCGCCACATAGCCCGGCCGGTAGAAGTTGAAGACCGAGCCCGCACGCAGCGGCGTCTGGCCCAGCGAGGTGCTGGCGCTGTCGGTGTTGCCGACCTTGAAGTTGCCGGTGTCGGACGTGTGCGGGAAGGCGCGCAGGTAGGCCGACAAACGCAGCACCGGTTCGCGCACCTTGCCGGTGGTGGTGGTGCGCAGCCGGGCGTCGGGGTGGGTGAGGATGGCTTTGACCACCGCCTTCAGGTCACCGCGCACACCGCTGCCGTTGTTCGCAAAAACGGCGGCCACGCTTTGCACATAAGCCGGGCTGGGGTTGCTGCTGACCAGGCGCTGGATCAGCTGCCTGCTGATGAAAGGCGCCGTGTTGGCGTGGTTGGCCAAGGTGTCCAGCGCCACCTTCAAACTGGCCGCCGGGTTGGCCGTGGTCTGCACCGGGATGGTCACGCCGAGGAAGCTTTTCACCTCGGTGCTGTGGTACTGCGGGTAGGCCATCATCGGTTTGATGGCGCGGTCGGGGTCGGCCACGCCGCCGGTGCTGCCGTTGTTGAAGCAGCCGCTGTTGACGGCGCCGCAGGCCCAGCTCCAGCCCGTGAACACGCGGGCCATGCCCGAGATGTCGGCCGGGGTGTAGGTTTCCACCGGCAGGCCAGCCACCAGCGCCGGCGTGCCGTCGGGGTTCAGCTTGGTCAGGCCGATGGAGAACAGCTGCATCACTTCCCGCGCGTAGTTCTCGTCGGGCACGCGACCGCTGGCGGCGTCGGCTTTCTGGTTGTGCAGGCTGGTCAGGTACAGGCCCATCAGCGGGTGCAGCGACACCGCTTCCAGCAGGTCACGGTAGGTGCCCTGGCCTTTGTCTTCCAGCATGTCCAGCCAGGCCGCCAGCGCGCGCGGTTCGTTGCCGACGTTGCCGTCCACGGCCGAGATCACGAAGATCTGCGACAGCGCGTAGGCCGTGCGCAGGCGCAGCTGGTCCTTGCTGGTGGTGGCCTGTTTCCAGAACGACTCCCAGACCTGGTCTTGCCCGGCACCCGAGGTGGGCGTGACCAGCTTGATGGCCGCGTCGGCCGCTTCCCAGTAGGCGCGGTTCGAGGTGGCGGGCAGGCCGAACTGGTAGTCGATCCAGCCGCTGTAGCCCAGCTTCATCAGCAGTTCGCTGCTTTCGGGCGTGGGGCCGAAGCTGGCCTGGGTCAGGAAGCGTGCGGCTTCCTGCAGGCTGGCGGGGCGGTCGGCCGGCACGCGGGCGGCAGCGGCCATCAGCGCGTCGGCGGCGTAGCGGTCGCCGGCAGCCAGTGCGACGTTGGCGGCCTCCGTGGCGGCGGCCGATGCCGACGCCGCTTCAGCGGCCGACAGCGCGGCGGCGGGTGAATTGCTGGCCGTGGCGTCGGCGGTGCTGGCGTTGTTGCCCCCCCCGCCGCCGCAGGCCGTGAGCAAGGCTGCTGCCAAGCCCACTGTCAGCCAACGCAGGCCGGTTTCGATCAAGACCATGGACAACTCCCTCGGGCTGACAAGTGCGCGCCTGTCGGTAGGTAACCCACCCGACGCGCTGGCCGCAGCATAGTCAGCGCAGGGCTGATCTGCCATGCGGCTTTACCGTTGCTCACGCACGTAGCGCGGTGCAACCGCACAAAGTTCCACCCCGAGGCCCACCCGGGGCCCCGCTGGGGCTCAGCCCAGCGCCGGTGCCAGCAAGCGCCGCGCGACGTCGGCGGCGAAGGCCTGCCGGTCGGCCCAGTCCTGCAACTGGTCTTCGCCGATGCGCCCGACATTGAAGTAGGTCGCGTCGGGGTGCGCCAGGTAGAAGCCGCTGACGCTGGCGGCCGGCGTCATGGCCATGCTCTCGGTCAGCGTCATGCCGATGTCGGTGGCCTGCAGCACGTCGAACATCGCCGCCTTCACGCTGTGGTCGGGGCAGGCCGGGTAGCCCGGCGCGGGGCGTATGCCACGGTACTTCTCGGCAATCAGCGCATCGGTGTCGAGTGCCTCGTCGGCCGCGTAGCCCCAGAAGTCGGTGCGCACGCGCTGGTGCAGGCGCTCGGCGAAGGCCTCGGCCAGTCGGTCGGCCAGGGCCTTCAGCATGATGGCGCTGTAGTCGTCGTGGTCGTCGGTGAACTGCTTCTCTTTCTTCTCGATGCCCAGGCCGGCGGTCACCGCGAACAGGCCGATGTAGTCGGCCTTGCCGCCTTGTTCGATGCGCGGCGCGATGAAGTCGGCCAGGCTGCGGTTGGGGCGCTTCACCCCTTCGACCACGGGGCGTTCCGTCTGCAGGCGCAGCGGGCTCCAGCGCAGCGCCACCGTGCTGCGCGTCTCGTCGGTGTAGACCTCGATGGTGTCGTCGCCCACGGTGTTGGCGGGCAGCATCGCGATGACGCCGCTGGCCTGCATCCAGCGGCCTTCGATGGCCCGCTGCAGCAGCCGCTTGCCGTCGCTGAAGACGCGCACGGCCTCGGCGCCGACGACCTCGTCCTTCAGGATCTCGGGAAACTTGCCGGCCAGGTCCCAGGTCTGGAAGAAGGGCGCCCAGTCGATGCTCTGCGCCAGTTCGGCCAGGTCGTAGTTCTTGAAGACGCGGCGGCCGATGAACTTGGGCACCGGCGGGCTGTAGGCGGCCCAATCGATGGCCTGCTTGTTGGCGCGCGCGGCGGCCAGCGTCACCAGCGGCGTGGCCTTCTTCGCGGCGTGCAGCACGCGCAGCTGTTCGTAGTCGGCGCGCAGTTCGCCCACGTACTTGGCCGCGCGTTCGTCGCTGAGCAAATCGCTGCACACGCCCACGCTGCGCGAGGCGTCGGGCACGTAAACCACCGGGCCTTCGTAGTGCGGCGCGATCTTCACCGCCGTGTGCACGCGGCTGCAGGTGGCGCCGCCGATGAGCAGCGGCGTGCCCCGGCTGCGGAAGTAGTCGTCGCGCTGCATCTCGGCGGCCACGTGCTGCATCTCTTCCAGGCTGGGCGTGATCAGCCCGCTCAGGCCGATGATGTCGGCGCCCTCTTCCTTGGCCTTCTTCAGGATGTCCTGGCAGGCCACCATCACGCCCATGTTGACGACTTCGAAGTTGTTGCATTGCAAGACCACCGTGACGATGTTCTTGCCGATGTCGTGTACATCGCCCTTCACCGTGGCGATGACGATCTTGCCCTTGGGCTTGGCCTCACCGCCGCCAGCGATCAGCTGCTTCTTTTCTTCCTCGATGTAGGGCAGCAGGTGGGCCACCGCCTGCTTCATCACGCGGGCGCTTTTCACCACCTGCGGCAGGAACATCTTGCCCTGGCCGAAGCGGTCGCCGACGACGTTCATGCCGGCCATCAGCGGGCCTTCGATGACGTGCAGCGGGCGCCCGCCGCCGGCCGCGATGGCCTGCCAGGCTTCTTCGGTGTCGGCGTCGATGAACTCGGTGATGCCGTGCACCAGCGAATGGCTCAGGCGTTCGTTGACATCACCGGCGCGCCAGGCCAGGCGGGCGCTGTCGTCGATGGACATGCCTTTCGCCGATTCGGCCACTTCCACCAGGCGTTCACCGGCGTCTTCACGGCGGTTCAGCACCACGTCTTCGACGCGTTCGCGCAGCGTGGCTTCCAGGTCGTCGTACACGCCCACCATGCCGGCGTTGACGATGCCCATGTCCAGCCCGGCCTTGATGGCGTGGTACAGGAACACGGTGTGGATGGCCTCGCGCACCGGGTCGTTGCCACGGAAGCTGAAGGACACGTTGGACACGCCGCCCGACACCTTCGCGCCCGGCAGGTTGGCCTTGATCCAGCGCGTGGCCTCGATGAAGTCCACCGCGTAGTTGTTGTGCTCTTCGATGCCGGTGGCGATGGCGAAGATGTTCGGGTCGAAGATGATGTCTTCGGCCGGGAAGCCGACTTCATCGACCAGGATGCGGTAGGCGCGTTCGCAGATTTCGACCTTGCGGGCGTAGGTGTCGGCCTGGCCTTTTTCGTCGAAGGCCATCACCACAGCGGCCGCGCCGTAGCGCCGCACCAGCTTGGCCTGGCGGCGGAATTCCGCTTCGCCTTCCTTCATCGAAATGCTGTTGACGATGCCCTTGCCCTGGATGCACTTCAGGCCGGTTTCGATCACCGACCACTTCGACGAGTCGATCATGATCGGCACGCGCGCGATCTCGGGTTCACCGGCGATCAGCTTCAGGAAACGGTCCATGGCGGCGGCGCTGTCCAGCATCGCTTCGTCCATGTTGATGTCGATGACCTGGGCACCGTTTTCCACCTGCTGGCGGGCCACGCTGAGCGCGTCCTCGTAGCGCCCTTCCAGGATCATCCGCGAGAAGGCCTTGCTGCCGGTGACGTTGGTGCGTTCGCCGATGTTGACGAACAGCGAACCGGGGCCGATGAGCACCGGCTCCAGGCCGGACAGGCGCATCGGCTGCACGGCGCGCGCAGGGGCAGGGACGGGTTGGGTGGTGTCGTTCATGGCGCAGATTCCTGGATTCCCGGGCGGGGGATATCGAGCGCCGTTGCGGGCCGCGCGGACCAGGCCGGCGCAGTGCTTCGAGCCTGGCGATGGACCCGGGTGGCCCACCGTCGCAACGCTCCTCGAAAGCCCGTCAATTCTAGGGCGCGGTGCCGGCGCAGCGTGGCCGGCGGCGGGGCGCGTGCCTAACGGCTGTGTGAGGTAAGCCGCGCCAGCGGCCCGGCACTGCTGACACCCGGCGCCACGCGCTGCGCGGCGGTGGGGGCGCTGGCCGCCAGGGCGGCGCTGCCGGGGGCGGGTGCGCTGTCGTCCAGGTCAGCGCTGGTGACGATCGGCAAGGCCGGCACACCCTGCTGCCCGAGCTTCATCGCCACGCCGACCGCCAGGATGTCGATGACCAGCAGGTGCAGGATGCGGCTGACCATGGGCACGTGCGTGGCCACGTCTTCCTGGTGGTCGACGATCAGCGCCACGTCGGCCTTGCGGGCCAGCGGCGAATGGCTGGCCGTGATGGCCACCACCTTGGCGCCGCGCGCCTGCGCCAGGTCCACCACGGCCAGCAGGTCGTCGATGCGGCCGCTGCTGCTGACGATGACGGCCACGTCGCTGGCGCGCATCACGTTGGCGGCCAGCATCTGCAGGCGCGGGTCGGTGTAGCTGGCGCTGGGCACCCCGAAGCGCAGGAACTTGAACTGCGCGTCATCGGCCACCACGCCGTAGTGGCCGATGGCGAAGAACTCGATGCGCTGCGCCGCCGCCAGCAGCTCGATGGCCCGCGCCAGCGTATCGCGGTTGAGCTGCTCGCGCACCTGCAGGATGGCGCTGGCCGTGTTGCCCAGCACCTTCACGCCCAGCTCCAGCATGCTGTCGGTGCCGGTCACCTGCGTGTGGGTCAGCGGGATGGAACCCGACAAGCCCGACGCCAGGCGCAGCTTGAAGTCCGACAGGCCTTCGCAGCCCAGGCTGCGGCAGAAGCGGATCACCGTGGGTTGGCTGACCTGGGCCGCCTTGGCGATTTCGGCGATGGGGTCGCTGAGCGTGGAACGCGGGTGGGCCAGCACGTGATCGGCCACGCGGCGTTCGGCCGGCGACAGGCCGTCGCGGCTGCGCTGGATCTGGCTCAGCAGGGCCGATTCCTGGTCCACCTGGCGGGCCTGCAACTGCGACGCCAGAATGGATGACACGCCCAGGAAGGTGGCGTGTTCAGCCGTCACCACATAGGTGGGGATGCCCTTCAGGTAGTCGCTGAAGCGGCCCTTGTCTTCGAAGCGGGCGCGGAAGGGTGAGCCGTCGAAGTAGGCACCCAGGCGCGGCACGATGCCGCCGCCGATGTAGATGCCGCCGAAGGCACCCAGCGTCACTGCCAGGTTGGCCGCCGCCGTGCCCAGCACGGCGCAGAAGGCCTGCAGCGCTTCCACGCACAGCGCGTCGCCGCCGGCCAGGGCTGCACGGGTGATCTCGGGTGCGGCCAGCGGCCGTGCGGGCAGGCTGGCGTGGGCGCGCAAGGCTTCGTGGATCAGTTCCAGCCCGGGGCCGGACAGCAGGCGTTCGAAGGACACGTGCGGGTAGCGTGTCAGGCCGTGGCGCAGGATGGCGATCTCGCGTTCGTCGCGCGGCGCGAAGCTGGTGTGCCCGCCTTCGGTGCCCAGCGCCACGTAGCCCAGGCCGCTGGCGTCGCCCACGGGAATCAAGCCGCTGACGCCCAGGCCCGAACCGGCCCCCAGCACGCCCACCACGCTGTGCTCGCGTGCCACGCCGCCGCCGACCTGGCGGCGCTGCGCCGCCGGCAACCGGGGCAGGGCCATGGCCAGCGCGGTGAAGTCGTTCACCACCACCAGCGTCAACAGGCCCAGCCGCTGGCGCATGTCTTCACTGGAAACGTGCCAGTGGTAGTTGGTCATGCGGACGGCGTCGCCCTCCACGGGGTTGGCGATGGCCACTGCGGCATGTTCAATGCTTGCAGCCAGCGCAGCCGGCAAACCGGCCAGGTAGGCGGTGACGGCGGCCTGGAAGTCGGGGTGGTCGGCGCTGCGCAACGAAGCCGTATGCTCGAAACGGCTGGGCGACATTTCAAGCGTGAAGCGGGCGTAGGTGCCGCCGATGTCGGCGAGCAGGCGCGGGCTGGGGTACGGAGTCATGGAAATCCTGGGCGGATGCGACGCCAGCGGGCATTGTGCACACGGCGCCTGTCTGTAGCCGGATTACAGGCCAACCAAGCCCGCTGGAGTGCCTCTCGCAGGGTCAGGTTTCATCTCTTGTTCGCAATTTGTAGTTTTGCTACCGTCCCCGTCCTGGGTTTTCCATCGCGATTCCAACACTGTCAACGGCATGAATGACCTGAGCCTCCCCACCCCGGGGCACCCCCTCACCACCACCCTGGCCAGCGCCAGGGGCGGTCTGGCGCGCCCCTGGCTGGTGGCCGACATCGGCGGCACCAATGCCCGCTTCGGCTGGCTGGCCGAGGGCAGCGAGCACGTGGCCCATGTGGTGACGCTGAGCGTTGCGGCCTATGCCGGCCCGGCTGAAGCCGCGCGCGCCTACCTGGGGCAGTTGGCGCTGACCCTGGGCGCCGACGCCGTGGTGCCGCACGCCGCCGCGCTGGCCGTGGCCACGGCCGTGGGGCAGGACCAGGTGGCGCTGACCAACAGCGGCTGGGCCTTTTCGCGCCGCGCCACCCAGCGCGACCTGGGCCTGGACGAACTGCTGGTGCTGAACGATTTCGAGGCCCTGGCCCTTTCGCTGCCCCGTCTGGGCACCGCGCAGGTGCGGCCCATCACCATGCCGGGCAACGCCGCCATGGCCACTGGCGCGGTGGTCGAGGCCGGCAGCGGCGCCCTGGCCGTGATCGGCCCAGGCACCGGCCTGGGCGTGGCCGGCCTGCTGGCCACCCGGCACGGCTGGGTGGCTGTACCCGGTGAAGGCGGCCACGCCACGGTGGCGGCCAGCGACGACTTCGAAGCTGCCCTGCTGGCCGCCGTGCGACGCGACTTCCCGCATGTGTCGGCCGAGCGCCTGCTGTCTGGCATCGGCCTGCCCGTGCTGCACGGCGCGGTGGCCACGGTGCTGGGCCAGGCCGGCACACTGGGCACGCTGCTGACGGCCGGCGACATCGTCGAACGCGGCCTGGCCGGGTCGGACGCAGCCTGCGCACGCACGCTGGACAGCTTTTGCGCGCTGCTGGGCAGCTTTGCCGGCAGTGTGGCGCTGGTGCTGGGCGCACGCGGCGGGGTCTACATCGGCGGCGGCATCGTGCCGCGCCTGGGCGAAAGCTTCTTCACCTCGCGCTTCCGTGAACGCTTTGAGGCCAAAGGCCGCTTCCAGCCCTACCTGCAGGCCGTGCCCACCTTTCTGATCACCGACACCCTAGCCGCTCTCAGCGGTGCGGCGCTGGCGCTGGAGCAGCACGGGCGCTGAAGCCCGGCCAGCGCCCCCGGGGTGCGCGGCCCACCCGGTCGGTTCGGCCGCGCACATCCGCCGCAGCGGGCCCTGCGTACAGTGGCGGATGAACACCGTGCACACGCTGATTTCGGCCCTGCTGGCCCTTCCCCTGGCTCTTGCGACAGGAACGGCCACAGCCCACGACACCTGGTTCGAGGCCCTGCCCGCCACCACCGGCGGCGGGCCGGTGCTGGCGCTGGGCACGGGCAACCAGTACCCGGCGCAGGAAAGCAGCATCGACGCCCGCTACCTGGTCGCTCGCGGCTGCCGCCCGGCCGACGCCCCCGCGCCCGGCACTGCGCCGTTGATCTTGAAGGCGCTGCGCAACACGGCGACCGCGCTGCTGCTGCAGGCGCCGCGCGCAGCGGCCACCTGCTGGGTGCAACTGGCACCTTTCGACGTCGAACTGGCACCCGACAAGGTGCCGGTCTACCTGAAGGACATCCAGGCCACGCCTGAAATCCGCGCCGCCTGGGCCGCGATGGCGGCACGCGGCCTGCCCTGGCGCGAGCGCTACACCAAGTACGCGCGCATCGAACTGGGTGCGCCAGGTGCCGGGCCCGTGCCGGGCGGCCTGGATCTGCACATCGAAAATTCGAGCTCTTTCGTGCGAGTGGGCACCAACGTCAGCGTTCAGGCGCTGCGCGATGGCCAGCCCTTGCCGGGCCTGGCCCTGGAACTGCGCAGCGAGGACAGCGCCCTGGGCATCTGGCGCCGCACCGACGCCCAAGGCCGCATCAGCGTGACCGCCCCGCTGCCCGGCCGCTGGGTGCTGCGCGGCGTCGACCTGCGGGTGTCGACCAGCGACCCCGACCGCTGGGACAGCCGCTTCGTGACCTTGGCGTTCAACGTGGCGCCCGCTGCCGCGCTGACTGCGCCCCCCGCCAGCGCGCCGGACTAAAAGGGCAACAGCTTGAGGTTGAAGGCCCGTTCGACCAGCCAGGCCGCCGCCACGGCCGCGATCAGCAGCGAGCCGCCCAGCAGCACCGCCCGGCGGTAGAAAGCACTGCGCCGCACCGGGTAGGCCAGCAGCAGGAAGGCCGCCACGATGGCCAGCTGCCCGCCTTCAACCCCGAGGTTGAAGCCCAGCAGCGCCAGCGCCAGCGCGCCTTGCGGCAGGCCCAGATCGACCAGCACGCTGGCGAAGCCGAAACCGTGGATCAGGCCGAAGGCGAAAGCCACCATCCAGCGCCGGCCGTGGAACACCGGCCACACATTGTTCAGCGCCGCCAGCACCACGCTGGCCGCGATCGACGATTCCACCAGCCGCGACGGCAGCGACACCAGGCCCAGCGTGGCCAGCGACAGCGTGATGGAGTGCGCCACGGTGAAGGCCGTGACGATGCGCAGCACGTCCCACAGCGCCTGGCTGAAGGTGTCCACCGGTTGCCAGCCTGGGCTGCGGCCTGAGCCTGGGCTTCGGCGCGCCCAGAAGCCCACCGCCGGCAGCAGCAGCGACAGCAGGAACAGGATGTGGTCGAAACCGATCCAGATGTGCCAGACGCCTTCGCGGGCGTAGTCGATCAGCTGCTTCCAGCGGCTGGTCTCGGCCAGCGTGAAGGTCTGCTGCGCCTCCTGCGGCCCGAACAGCGCGGTGCGCGTGGCGCCGCCCGCGCTCAGGTTCAACAGGCCACGGTGCTGCGGGTCGATGTCGGCGAACAGCGTGTAGCGCAGCGTGATGGCGGCCGGCCCGCCGGCTGCCGGCGCCGGGCTGCAGGTGAAGCGCAGCGGCATCACCGTGTAGGCGCCATCGGTGTGCTCATCGACCAGTTGCGTGCCGATCTCCAGCGGGCAGTCCACCCCGTCGGCCTGCAGCTTCAGCCGTGCAGCGGCATAGGCGGCGATGGCGCCGTGCTGCGCACGCACTTCGCCCCAGGTGATGTGGCCGTCGCCGTCGGCGTCCAGGCCGATGGCGAAATCCAGGTCGCGCAGGGCGATGTCCCAGCGGCCGCTGATCTGGCCGTCCAGCACGTTGACGGCCAGGTAGCTGTCGGACGGCTTGTGGGCCTGCGCGGTGCCGCCGGCCAGCATCAGCAGCGCCCCGGCCAGCCCGCCGGCCCAGCGGCTCCGCGCGTTCAACGCAGGCCTTTCAGGCGGTCCACCAAAGGCTGCAGGGCCACGCTCTGGATGCCCGAGGCGGCCATCCAGGCCTGCACCGGTTGCGCGGCCGCCGGGTCGCGGGCGGCCAAGGCGGCTTCCAGCAGGATGCGCGCGTCGATGGGTTCGCGCTGGACGGCGAAATTCTCTTTCGCCAGCACCAGCGCCCGCGCCGCGTCGCCCTGCACGGCCAGCGTGAAGCGCGACTCTTCCTTGCGGTGGGTGGTGTCGCCACGGCGGCGCGCGGCGTCGAAGCGGGCCGCCAGTTCAGCGGCCAGGCTGGCGGCGGAACTGGCGGATTTCGGGTCGGCGACGGCCTTGGCGGCCTGCGCCAGGCGCAGCAGCAGCACGTCGGCCCGGCCACGCTCTTTCAGCAGCAGCAGCACCTCGGCCGGGCGGCCGCGGTCGAGCAGGAAATCGGCGTAGGCGGCTTGCAGGTAGACATCGGGGATGCCGATGTCCAGCGCTTCGCGGAAGGCGGCCTCGGCAGCCGGGAAGGCGCCGCGCCGTTCTTCGGTTTCGGCCAGCCGCGTCAGGCACCACAGTCGTTCGTCGGGACTGGCGTCACGATGGGCCTGCAGGGCATTGCGCAGCGCGGCAGCCGCCGGGCCGGCCTGGCCGGTGGCGGCGTCCACCTGGGCGCGACAGGCCACGGCGACCAGCTCGCTGGTCAGTTCGGCCATCTGCGCGCAGCTTTTGCGGGCTTCGGCGTAGCGCGCCTGCACCATCAGGATGGCGGTGCGCCACGACCAGGCGGCGGCGTTGTCGGGTTCGGCCACGACGGCGGCGTCCAGGTCGGCCAGCGCCGCGTCGAAGCGGTGGTCGAACTGGACCAGCATCGCGCGCAGCACGCGCACCGCCACGGGCGGATCGGGCAAGCCCCACCAGGGCTGCAGCGCGGCCTGGGCGTAACCCACATAGCGCGGGTCGCCTTCGGCCGCCACCTCGTCGAAATAGCGCTGCGCCAGGCGCACGGCCACCGTCACGTCGTTCGGCTGTGCCCGCCAGGCCCCTCGCAGGGCCACCAGTTCGCGGGCGCGCGGGTCGCTGGCGCGGGCCGGCACGGTGGCCAGCACCTGCTGGTCGGCAGACGGCAGGAAGGGCGCCGCCCGGGCCGGCGCCATCGGCAGCAGGACAGACAGGAACAGGAACAGGGCCGGCAAGCCGGCCGGCAGGTAGCGGCGCACGGGGTGGATGTTAGCCATCCGGGCTGTACGGCCGCGCCACCGGCCCGGATGCGCCCTGCACCCGGTCTGCAGGCGCGGCAGCGCACCGACAAAATCGTTGTCAACCGTTTCGGCCGGGCCGCGTTGTTCATCGGTCGGCTGTCACAGCGGGTCTCCCGCCAGTTCCAGCCGACCACTTGCAGTCCGTGGGTTTTCCCGGGTGCCAAGTGAGCACGTATCGCCAGACACACCCACAACCCCGAGAGATTCACATGACCAAGCTCCTGAGCGCCCTGATCCTGTCCGCCTTCGCTTTCAGCGCCCAAGCCGCCTCCCACGCCGGTGGCGCCCCGATGAAGGCCGACGCCCCGATGGCCGCCGCCAGCGGTGCCAAGGCCAAGGCCCCGATGGCCGCCGCCAGCGGCGCCAAGAAGGCCAAGGCCGCCAAGAAGGCCGCTTCGGCCGCCAAGTAAATCTTCGGTTTCGAAGTCAGGAAGGGCTGCAGCCTTGCGCTGCGGCCCTTTTTGCTTTTGGCGGACGAAACTAGGGCAGCACGATGACCGCGCTGTCGTCCATCACCTTGGCCGCGTCGGCCGCGCCACCGCCCATGGCATAGGGTTGGGCCTGCGCACCCAGCGCGCGGTAGCCGCCGTCGTAGTCCCAGGTGGTGATGTAGACCTTGGCGCCACTCAGGCTGGGCAAGCGCCCCAGGGCCGAAGCGGGCAGCGTCAGGCGGATGGACCGCGCCTCGCGATTCACCTGCACCGCAGCGGCCGGCCGCACGGTGGTGCCTTCGTTCGAGGCTGACGCCCCCTGCGGCGAGAACAGCGCATTCGACCAACCCCCGACCCGCAGCCGCCGGTGCCAGCGCATGCCCGCCGGCAGGCTGGCGTTCTGCAGCGGCATCACCGTGGCGCCGCCGTCCTGGCCGGGCAGTTCGATGAAAACGGTAAAAGCGACGTGGTCGAAGCCGTTGGCCGGGTTCCAGTCGGTGGTGACGCCGGCCATCTCCAGGTCCAGTTGCAGCGCACCCCGCGACTCCGACACCCGCACGCGGCGCAGGTCCATCTGCCGGTTGGCGCCCCAACCCGCGTCGCTCGGGTAGACGTAGCTGCCGTTCGGGCCCCGGTCGTCGCCCTCGGGGTCGGCGACGTCGGCACGCAGCTGCCAGGCCGCCACAGACTGCAGACCGGCCGCTGCGTCCAGGCGCGGCTCTGCGGGCGCAGCGGCGCGCTGGGCGGTCACCCGCCAGACCTGGCCGCTGCGCGGCGGCAGGTTCAGCGTCAGGCGCCCGCCCGCGCCCACCACCCGCGGGGCCGGCCGGCCATCCAGCCCGTACCAGCCGTCCAGCACCGTGCCGGCAGGCAGGCCGGTGGCCAGTTGCGGCTGCACGGCTTCGTCGTCGGCGGTGTTGAAGACCACCAGCGCCGACTGCCCCCGGTAGGCCATGCGCCAGGCCAGCACGCCGGGCTCATCGGGCTGCCCGGCCAGCACGGTGGGCGTGCCGCGCGTGAACAGCTTGTGGCTGCGGCGCAGCGCGCTCAGGCCGGCGATGGCCTGGTACAGCGGCGCGGCCGTGTCGTAGCGGTCGCGTCCGCCGGACGCGAAACCGGCCGCGAACATCGCCCCGCGCTGCTCGGTGAAACCTTGTTCGGTGCCGTAGTAGATGACCGGTATGCCCGGCAAGGTCATCAGTGCCAGCAGCGCCTGCTTCAGGCCCGCCACGTCGCCGCCGGCCAGGAAACGGTCCACATCGTGGTTGTCCACGAAGGTGGGCATCAGGTGCGGGCGGGCATGCAGTTTCATCATCTGCGTGATGCGCTGGCCCAGTTCGGCCGGCGGGCGGCCCCGGGCGAAAACGTCGCCCAGCGCACCGTAGAGCGGGAAGTTCAACATGCCGGGCAACAGCGGCCGGCCGTTGGCATCCGTCATGTAGCCCTCGATCTTGCGCATCGCCGCGTCCTGCCCCGGCGGATCGATGCCGAAGCCTTCGCCGAAAACGTGGAACTGCCGCCGCCCTGTGCGCCGCGCCACCGCGTTCATGCCCGGCGCCTGCGGGTCGCGGGCGTGCAGGAAGTCGGTGAAATAGCCGGGCGGCACGTAGAAGGCGGTGTCGACGCGAAAGGCATCGACACCGACTTTCTCGATCCAGTGGCCGTAGCTGCGCCGCAGCGCGCGGCGCACCTCGGGGTTTTCGGTGTTCAGGTCGTCCAGGCCCGACATCTGGAAGGTCTGCTCCTGCCGCGGGTCTGCGAAATCGCGCACGTCGGGCGTCCAGTGGTAGATGCCCTGCCGCTGCTGCGCCGGGTCGCGCGGGTCGTTGCGGTCGAAGGGCGGCTGCGAAGGCCGGGGCACGGGCGCCGTGCGGTCGTGCGGCTCGTAGCCTTGCGCCAGGTCGGCCGGGTTCCAGCGGTCGCGGTAGGTGAAGAAGTTGCCGGTGTGGTTGACAACGATGTCCTGCACCAGATACAGGCCCGACCGGTGCAAGGCGCTGGACAGGCGCTGGTAGTCGGCCAGGCTGCCCAGGTGGCGGTCGACCTGCATGAAGTTCTCGGTCCAGTAGCCGTGGTAGCCGGTGTAGCCGCCGGCGGGGTCCACCCACTGGTTGGCCACCGGCGGCGTGATCCACAACGCGGTGGCGCCCAGCCCGCGGATGTAGGCCAGGCGCTGCGTCAGGCCGGCCAGGTCGCCGCCGTTGTAGCGCGTGCCGTCGCCGGCCCTGAATTCACCAGCGCCCTGGTCGTTGTTGGCCGGGTCGCCGTCGGCAAATCGGTCGGTGAGCGCGAAATAGACGATCTGGTCGCGCCAGTCGGGCGAGGGCACGTGCAGCTTCAGGCCGGCGCCGGCAGGCGGGCTGGCAGGCGCGCGGGCTGACGCCGCCGCCGCCAGCGCGCAAAGCGACCACGCCATACCCATCAAATGCAATCGTTTGTTGTTTTTAGACACTGTAGTTTTGCTACAAATACCGTTGGCCAGACGGCGTTGGTGTTTTCCGATCGACCCTTTTCCAAGTGTAGAACGGCCATCTGCTCCCGTACAGCGGGATGAAAGCACCCGAGAACCGTCGCGGCGGCGCCGCGATCTAGGGTTTTCGCAGGGTGCCGGAATATCTAGTTTTGGTACACATTCGCTGCCGTGCCCGATTTCAGTGCCCGTCAGCGCGGGGCCCGCACGCCCGTGCTGACGGTTCGACCTTCCCGAGAGTCTGAGGAGACAACCATGAAAAATTTGCATTCCACGCGCAGCCGTTCGCGTTCACCCCTGCGCGCCACGCCCGTGGCTGGCGCCGTGGCCGCCCTGTTGTGCACCAGCGAACTGGCCTGGGCCCAACAGGCCGCGCCCGCCGCGCAGACCATCACCGTCACCGGCATCCGGCGCGGCATTGAAAGCGCCATCGCCACCAAGAAGAACGCCGACACCATCGTCGAAGCGATCTCGGCCGAAGACATCGGCAAGCTGCCCGACATCAGCGTGGCCGAGTCGATCTCGCGCCTGCCCGGCGTGGCCACCCAGCGCAGTTCCGTCACCGGCAAGGCGCAGGACATTTCGGTGCGCGGCCTGTCGCCCGACTTCAACGGCGGCCTGCTGAACGGCCGCGAGCAAGCCTCGACATCGACCAGCCGCGCCGTGCAGTTCGACCAGTTCCCGGCCGAACTGCTGGGCAGCATCCTGATCCACAAGACGCCCGAGGCCTCGCTGCTGGGCCAGGGCCTGGCCTCGACCATCGACATGAAGACGGTGCGCCCGCTGGACTTCTCCGGCCGCAACGTGGTGGTCAGCGTGCGCGGCGAGTCCAACGCCAAGGTCGAGAACCTGCCCGGCTTCAAGAGCGGTAAGGGCGACCGCGAAGCGCTGTCCTACATCGACCAGTTCGCCGACCGCACGCTGGGCCTGGCCGTCGGCCTGACCCGCAGCAAGAGCACCGGCGCCACCCAGCCTGACTTCCAGACCTGGGGCGGCTGGGTGGCCGACGTCGACTACAACGGCAAGACCGTGAAGACGCCAGGCGGCTTCACCGCCCGCATGAACGACACCAAGGAAGAGCGCACCGCCGCGATGGCGACGCTGCAGTACAAGCCCAACAAAGACTTCGAGACCTCGCTGGACGTGTTCTGGTCCAAGGGCAAGTTCACGCTGGACCGCTTCGGCCTGGAAGGCCCGTTGGGCGGCATGTCCGCCGGCCCCAACGACCTGGGCGGCAAGCTGATCAACGCCACCGTCAACGCCGCCGGCGTGGCCACGTCGGGCACCTTCGAGAACTACAAGGGCGTCATCAACAACCACTTCAACGACTACAGCGACGAGCTGAAGTCCATCGGCTGGAACCTGCGCGGCAAGGTGGCCGACTGGACGCTGATCGGCGACCTGTCCTACTCGGCCAACGAACGCAAGCTGCTGCGCTACGAGACCACGCTGGGCATCGCCGGCAACACCTACAACGCGGCCGACACCATCAGCTACACCGGCTTTGACGGCACCAACCTCGACCAGGTGCAATACAAGACCGGCCTGAACTACGCCGACCCCAACATCATCAAGCTGACCGACGTGCAGGGCTGGGCCGGTGCTTCCGGCGTGCAGGACGGCTACTACGCCAACCCCACCACCAAGGACAAGGTGCAGGCCACGCGCTTCACGGCGCGCAAGGATGTCAGCTGGGGCCCGATCAGCCGCATCGACGCGGGTGGCAACTTCAGCGAACGCACCAAAGACCGTGCCACCATCGAAGGCGCGCTGGTCTTGAAGGGCGCCCTGGACGCCAGCGGCAACGTCGTCAACCGCCTGATCGCGGCCACCGCGCCGGGCAGCTACACCGGCGTCGGCGGCACCACCGGCATCCCGACGCTGAACTGGGACCCGCGCGGCTCGCTGGGCAGCCTCTACCAGCTCAGTTCCTGGAGCGACCACGACATCGTGGCCAAGAGCTGGGGCGTGAAGGAAAAGGTCACCACCGGCTACATCAAGGGCGACATCGACACCGAAATCGCCGGCATTGCGCTGCGCGGCAACGTGGGCGTGCAACTGGTCGGCACCAACCAATCGGCCACCGGCTTCAAGGTCGATGCAGGTTCCTGCAACGGCAGCACCCACACCTGCACCTATTCGTCGGTGAACGCAGGCCACAACTACAGCGACGTGCTGCCCAGCATGAACCTGATCGCCGACCTGGGCGGTGACCGGGTGGCGCGTTTCGGCCTGGGCCGCGCGCTGTCGCGGCCGAACATGGAAGACATGAAGGCGACGGTGGACTTCTCGTACGACGGCACCAAGGGCCGCTACAGCGGTTCGGGCGGCAACCCCAACCTGGAACCCTTCCGCGCCGACGCGGTGGACCTGTCCTTCGAACAGTACTTCGGCCGCAAGGGCTACGTGAGCCTGGCGGGCTTCTACAAGAAGCTGAACACCTACATCCTGAAGACGCCGCAGAAGTTCAACTTCGCGCCTTACCTGACGCCGGGCAGCACAGCCGCCAACCCCAATGTGGACGTGCTGACCACACCCACCAACGGCTCGGGCGGCAACATCTCGGGCGTGGAGTTCGCGGTCAACGTGCCGCTGAACATGCTGACGCCCATGCTGGACGGCTTCGGCGTGATGGTGAACTACTCCGACACCACCAGCTCGGTCTCGATGTCCACCAGCGGCTTCTCCACCTCGGGCATCGGCAGCATCAACATCCCGCTGCCGGGCCTGTCGCGCCGCGTGACCAACCTGCGCGCCTACTACGAGAAGAGCGGCTTCCAGATTGCCGTCGCGCGCCGCGAGCGTTCGTCCTTCCTGGGCTCGGTGGGCGACTTCCAGGACAACACCCAACTGGTCTACATCAAGGGTGACGCGACGCTGGACCTGCAGGTGTCCTACGAGTTCCAGACCGGCATGTTCAAGGGCCTGTCGCTGCTGGCCCAGGGCCAGAACCTGCAGAACACCAAGTACGTCGAGTTCGACCCGTCGTCGGGCAATCCGACCACGACCAAGAAGTTCGGAACCACGTATTTGTTCGGCGCAAACTACAAGTTCTGAAGACCTGCAGCCGGCCGGCGCCTGGACCACCGACCCGCGGCGCCGGTCACCCGTCAGCAACAGGAAGGGGGGTCTCAGGCCCCCCTTTTTCATGGCACCCGCCGCCCTGGCAAGACCCACCATGCAGCAACCCGCACCCCTGAAGTCCATCGTCATCGTCGGTGGCGGCACCGCCGGCTGGATGACGGCCACCGCGCTGAGCGCGGCGCTGAAAGACCGCTACACGATCACGCTGGTGGAGTCCGACGCCATCGGCACCGTGGGTGTGGGCGAGGCCACGATCCCGATGATCCAGCTGTTCAACAAGGTGGCGGGCATCGATGAGAACGAGTTCCTGCGCGAGACGCAGGGCACCTTCAAGCTGGGCATCGAATTCGTCAACTGGGGCCGCCTGGGCGACCGTTACATGCACGGCTTCGGCAAGATCGGCCAGGATCTGTGGACGGTGCGCTTCGACCAGTACTGGCACCAGCTGCGCCGCCAGGGCCGCGCCCTGCCGCTTGAAAACTACAGCATCGCGCGCATGGCGGCGCTGGCCAACAAGTTCATGCCGGCCGACCCCGAGGTGCCGAATTCGCCGCTGGCCGAAATCGCCCACGCTTACCACTTCGACGCCAGCCTCTACGCGCGCTACCTCAGCAAGCTGGCGCAGGCGCGCGGCGTGCAGCGCGTGGAAGGCCGCATCACGCAGGTGCAGCAGCGTGAAGGCGACGGCCACATCAGCGCGCTGGTGCTGGAATCGGGCACGCGCGTGGAAGGCGATTTCTTCATCGACTGCTCGGGCTTTCGCGGCCTGCTGATCGAAGAAACCCTGCACACCGGCTACGAGAACTGGCAGCACTGGCTGCCCTGCGACCGCGCGCTGGCCGTGCCCTGCGCACCCGCGCCGCGCCTGCTGCCCTACACGCGGGCTACCGCGCACCGCGCGGGCTGGCAGTGGCGCATACCGCTGCAGCACCGCATCGGCAATGGCCATGTCTATTGCAGCCAGCACATCAGCGACGACGAAGCCACCGCCACGCTGCTAGCCAACCTGGACGGCCAGCCGCTGGCGTCGCCCCGGCCCATCCACTTCACCACCGGCCGGCGCAAGCAGGCCTGGAACAAGAACGTCGTGGCCATCGGCCTGGCCAGCGGCTTTCTGGAACCGCTGGAAAGCACCAGCATCCACATGGTGCAGTCGGCCATCCAGCGTTTGATCGACTACTTCCCCGACAGCGGCTTCAGCGCGGTGGACACCGCCGAATACAACCGCCAGGCGCAGTTCGAGGCCGAGCGCATCCGCGACTTCATCATCCTGCACTACACGCTGAACCAGCGCAGCGACAGCGCCTTCTGGCAGGCCTGCGCCCACATGCCGCTGCCCGAAACGCTGACCCACAAGATCGAGCTCTTCCGCAGCCGAGGCCGCCTGCTGCGCGTGGACCGCGAACTGTTCACCGATGACTCGTGGCTGCAGGTGATGGAAGGCCAGAACCTGGTGCCCGACGCTTCGCACCCGCTGGTCCACGTGCAGTCCGACGCCAGTGCCGCCGACTACCTGGACAGCGTGCGCCAGGTGATCGCCAAGTGTGTGGCCGTGATGCCCGACCACGAGGCCTACATCGCGCAGCATTGCGCCGCCGTGCGCTGAGGCCGCCGTGCAAGGCCGTCGTCAGGCGTTGACTTGCGGGCTCGCCGGCGCGCTGGGTGTGGCCACCGGCCTGCCGCTGCGCGCCCGCGCAGCCGGCGGCAGCCGCCCACCGCTGGTGGTGTGGTTCACCGTGGAAGGCGCCAAGGCCTTCCGCCGCATCGGCGAACGCTTCACCGCCGAGACCGGCGTCGAGCTGATCGTCGAAACGCCCGACCCCATCGAAGGCCCGTCCAAATTCCAGCAGGCGGCTGCCGCCGGCAAGGGCCCGGACATCTACGTCTACGCCCACGACAAGATCGGCGAATGGACGGCCAGCGGCCTGCTGCGCAGCGTGACGCCCGGCCGCCGCGTGCGCGACGACATCGAACCCCTGGCCTGGAAAGGTTTCACGCTGCGCGGCCGCGTCTGGGGCTACCCGTACGCCATCGAGGCGATCACGCTGCTCTACAACAAGGCGCTGGTGGCCACGCCGCCGGCCACCTTCGACGAGGTCTTCGCGCTGGACGCGCAATTGGCCCCGCAGGGCAAGAAAGCCATCCTGTGGGACTACACGAACAACTACTTCAGCTGGCCGCTGCTGGCCGCCGGCGGCGGCTACGCCTTCCGTGAACGTGCCGACGGCAGCTTCGACGCGCGTGACACCGGCGTGAACAACGCCGGCGCGCTGGCCGGTGGCGAATTGATTCACCGCCTGGTCCGCGACGGCCTGATGCCCGCCGGCAGCGGCTACCCCGAAATGGAAGCCGCGCTGTCGCAAGGCCGCGTGGCGATGATGATCAACGGCCCCTGGGCCTGGGTGAACCTGAAGCGCACCGGCGTGGACTTCGGCGTGGCGCGGATACCGTCGGTCGCCGGCAAGCCGGCGGCGCCCTATGTCGGCATCAAGGGCCTGTGCATCAGCCGGGCCTGCCGGCAGCCCGAGATCGCGGCCGAGTTCATCGAGAGCCACCTGCTGACCCTGCCCGGCCTGCGCGTGCTGGACCAGACCGAACCGATAGGCGCACCGGCCAGCAAAGCCTATTACGCCGAACTGGCGGCCGACCCGCTGGTGGGCAGCAAGGTGGCCGGCATCATGGCCTCGGCGCGCGACGGCGTGCCCACGCCCAGCATCCCCGAGATGAGCCGTTTCTGGGCCGCGATGAAGTCGTCGCTGACCAACCTGACCGAAGGCCGGCAGACACCGCGTGAAGCGCTGGACGCCGCGGCCCGCCGGATCCTCGCGTCATGAAGCACAGCCGCTTCTTCATGGCCGCGCTGGCCACCGCCATCGCGCTGGTCACCGTGCTGCGGGTGCACCTGGCCGGCCAGACCCTGCTGGCCTTGACGCTGCTGGTGCTGGCCGCGCTGGCGCTGTGGACCTACACCTCGGCGCGCACCCACGCACTGCGCTACCTGTTCCCCGGCATCGCCGCCGCTGCCGTCTTCGTGATCTTCCCGATGCTCTACACGGTGGGCATAGGCTTCACCAACTACAGCTCGAAGAACCTGCTGGAACACGACGCGGCACGGGCCTATCTGCTGGACGAAACGGTACCGGCCGCGCAGTCATCGCGCGACTTCACGCTGCATGCACAGGGCGACCGCTACCGGCTTTGGCTGGCCGCGCCCGAAGCGGGCGGGGCGGCGCTGGCCACGGCGGCGCTGGCCTTGTCGTCCACCGCGCCGGCCACCGCCGAACTGCAGGTCGCCACCGGCGTCGAAGCCGGCCCCGCACTGCCGCTGCGCGAGGTGGTGAACCACCTGGAAGCCCTGCGCGCGCTGAAGCTGAAGACCCCCGACGGCAGCACGCTGACCCTGACCAGCCTGCGCAGCTTTGCGGCCTTGCAAGCCGTGTACGCCGCGCAGCCCGACGGCGCCCTGGCCGACACGCTGACGAAGGTGAACTACCGGCCGAACGACGCCGAAGGCTTCTACACATCGGCCGAGGGCGACCGCCTGCTGCCCGGCTACCGCGTGGCGGTGGGCCTGCGCCACTACGCCAGCATCTTCAGCGAAGGCAAGTTCCGCGAACCCTTCCTGGGCGTGTTCATCTGGACCGTCGTGTTCTCGGCGCTCAGCATCTTCTTCGCCGCCGGCCTGGGCCTGCTGCTGGCTGTGCTGCTGAACTGGGAAGCCCTGCCTTTCAAAGGCGCCTACCGCCTGGTGCTCTTCCTGCCCTATGCCGTGCCGGGCTTCATTTCCATCCTGGTCTTCAAGGGCCTGTTCAACCAGAACCTGGGCGAGATCAACTTCATCCTGCACGGCCTGTTCGGCGTGCGGCCGGCGTGGTTCAGCGACCCGCTGCTGGCCAAGACCATGCTGCTCATCGTCAACGTGTGGCTGGGCTTCCCGTACATGATGGTGCTGTGCACCGGGCTGATCAAATCCATCCCGAGCGACCTGTACGAAGCCTCGGCCATCGCCGGCGCCGGGCCGTTGGCCAACTTCTGGCACATCACGCTGCCGCTGATCCTGAAGCCGCTGACGCCGCTGCTGATCAGCGCCTTCGCCTTCAACTTCAACAACTTCGTGCTGATCAGCCTGCTCACCGGCGGCCGGCCCGACCAGCTGGACTCCACGCTGCCGGCCGGCACCACCGACATCCTGGTCAGCTACACCTGGCGCATCGCCTTCCAGGATTCCGGCCAGCAGTTCGGCCTGGCCTCGGCCATCTCCACGGTGATCTTCCTGATCGTCGCCGCCATCACGCTCGTTCAGCTGCGCTTCACGCGGCTGGCCGACGACGCGAAGCGCTGAAAGAAGCGCTGAAAGGTCCACACGGCATGGCCATCGTGCAACCCAAGTCCCAGCGCATCCGTTTGCTGCTGGCCCACGCCTTCCTGCTGGCCTTGTGCGCGGCGGTGGTCTTCCCTTTCCTGATCGTCATTTCGGTGTCGCTGCGGCCGGGCAATTTCGCCAGCGGGTCGCTGCTGCCGCAGGCCATCAGCCTGGAACACTGGCGCTATGTGCTGGGCCTGGCCGTCACCGGGCCTGACGGCCAGCCGATGCGGCCCGACCTGCCGGTGCTGCTGTGGCTGTGGAATTCGGTGAAGGTGGCCGCGCTGTCGGCGGCCGTCACGCTGCTGCTGTCCACCACCGCCAGCTACGCGCTGTCGCGCATCCGGTTCCGCGGCCGCAAGCAGTTGCTGACCGGTCTGATGCTGATGCAGATGTTCCCGGCCGTGCTGGCGCTGGTCGCCATCTACGCCATCTTCGACCGCATCGGCAGCGCCTTCCCGGCCATCGGCCTGAACACGCACGCGTCGCTGGTGCTGGCCTATTCGGGCGGCATCGCGATGCACGTGTGGACGTTGAAGGGCTACTACGACACCCTGCCGCTGGAGATCGAAGAAGCCGCGCGGGTCGATGGCGCCAAGCCCTGGCAGGCCTTCTGGCGCGTGCTGCTGCCGATGGCCGTGCCCATCCTGGTCGTCGTCTTCATGCTGGCCTTCATTGGCGCGGTCATCGAATACCCGGTCGCGTCGGTGCTGCTGTCGCAACAGGATCAGTTGACACTGGCCGTCGGCAGCAAGCTCTTCGTGCAGGAACACAACTTCCGCTGGGGCGACTTCGCGGCGGCGGCGCTGCTGTCGGGCCTGCCCATCACCACGGTGTTTCTGCTGGCGCAACGCTGGATGATTGCCGGCCTGGCCGCCGGCGGCGTGAAAGGCTGATGGCCATGCCCGCCGACCAGCAGGCCGCGCCGTGGTGGCGGCACGCCGTGATCTACGAGATCTACGTCCGCAGTTTTCAAGACAGCAACGGCGACGGCGTGGGCGACCTGCGCGGCGTGACGCAGCGCCTGGGCTACTTGCAGGAACTGGGTGTGGACGCCATCTGGCTCACACCTTTTTTCCCATCGCCAAATGCCGACTTCGGCTACGACGTGTCGAACTACACCGATGTGGCGCCCGAGTACGGCACGCTGGCCGACTGGGACGAACTGGTGCATGAGGCCCGCACGCGCGGCATCCGCGTGCTGGTGGATTTCGTGCTCAACCATTGCTCGGACCAGCACCCGTGGTTCGTCGAAGCGCGTTCGTCGCGTGACAACCCGAAGCGCGACTGGTTCGTCTGGAAGGACGGCGCACCGAATGGTGAAAAAGGCGGCGGCCCGCCGACGAACTGGCGCTCCATCTTCGGCGGCCCCTCGTGGACGCACGACGCCGCCACTGGCCAGTGGTACTACCACGCCTTCCTGCCGCAACAGCCCGATCTGAACTGGCACAACGCCGAGCTGCGCGCCGCGATGCACGGCGTGGCGCACTTCTGGCTGCAGCGCGGCGCCAGCGGCTTCAGGCTGGACGCCACGGCGCACCTCTTCGAAGACCCGGCCTACCCGCAAGACCCAGACCCCGACAACCCGGGCACTAGCACCCTGCGGCCGTGGATGGCCGGCCGCCCCGAGAACCACACGGTGCTGCGCGAACTGCGCGCGCTGGTGGACAGCTACCCCGGCGACCCGGTGCTGCTGGGCGAATCGTCGACCGACACGCTGGACGAACTGGTGGCGGCCTACGGCGTGGACGGCGACGAGATCCAGCTGCCGATGAACTTCATGTTCGCGCGCCACTGGCAGCGCGACGCGGCGACTTTCAAGCGCCTGATCGACAGCGCCCACGCGGCACTGTCCGGGCACACGCCGGTCTTCTTCTTCAGCAGCCACGACCACCCCCGGCAGTGGAACCTGTTCGGCGACGGCGAGAACAACGACGCCATCGCCCGGCTCACCGCCGCGCTCACCTTGGCGCAGCGCGGCACGGTGCTGCTCTATGCCGGTGAAGAGATCGGCATGGCCGACCTCGGCGACGCCGAACTGGCGGCCGCGCCCCTGGGCCCGCACCGCCCGAAGGCGGATGCACGCGACCGCAGCCGCACGCCCATGCAATGGCACGGCGGCCGCCACGCCGGTTTCAGCACGGTCACGCCCTGGCTGCCCACGCCGGCCGACATCGGCCCGCAGCACGTGGCGGCGCAGCAGGCCGACCCGAAGTCCATCTGGCAGTGGTACCGCGCACTGCTGCAGCTGCGCCATGAAGACCCGGTCTTCCGCAGCGGCGCACACCTGCCGCTGGACAGCGGCCACCCCGATGTGCTGGCCTTCGGCCGCCGCCTGTCCGACGGCAGCGGGGCCGTCGTGCTGCTGAATTTCAGCGACACCGCGCAACGCGTGACGCTCAGCGGCTGGCCCGGGCGCAGCCCCGTTTTCAGCGGCGTCATCCTGGCCCACCCGCCGGCCGGCCTGCCCCTGTCCCGCGCTTTCAACCTGCTGCCCTTCGGCGTGTGGATGGGCCGGGTCGAGGCCCGCACACCGTGATCCCCGCATGAAAACCGCCTGGGCCCTGGAGACCGCATGAAGCAACTACCCACCGCACTGGCCGCAGCCAGCCTGGCTTGCGCGCACCTGTTCGTCGCCCCGCTGGCGGCCGCCGCCGCGCCGCCGGGCGTCTACGAAAAACGCGAAGCCGACTGGCGCAACGGGGCCATCGTCTACCAGGTGCTGGTGGACCGCTTCGTGCCCGCGGCCAACCTGGCCGCCAAGCGCGCGCTGTACCCGGCGCCCAAGGTGCTGCGCGACTGGAGCGAACCCGCCAAGCCCGGCCCCTACCTGGAAGACGCGAAGCTGGCCGCCCACGAGCTCGACTTCTGGGGCGGCGACCTGCAAAGCCTGGCCACGCGGCTGGACCACGTGCAGCAACTGGGCGCGCAGGTGCTCTACCTCAACCCCATCCACCTGGCCTACACCAACCACAAGTACGACGCGCTCGACTTCCAGCAGATATCACCCGAATACGGCACCCGCGAAGACTTCAAGCGCCTGGCCGCCGACGCGCACGCACGCGGCCTGAAGGTGGTGCTGGACGGGGTGTTCAACCACATGGGCCGCAACGCGCCGTGGTTCCAGCAGGCGCTGGCCGAGGTCAAGGCCGGGGCAGCCGCAACCTCGGGGGGCGGGCGCGCAGCGCCGGGGGCTCCCAGTTACCGCGACTGGTTCGCCATCGGCCCGCAGTACACCGGCGGCGCCCGCGCCTGGACCGGCTTCCAGAACCTGCCCGAGCTGAATCTGGAACACCCGCCCGTGCGCCGCTACCTGTACGAAGCGCGGGACTCGGTGGTGCGCAGCTACCTGCGCGACGGCGCCGACGGTTGGCGCCTGGACACGGCCTACGAGCTGGGCCTGCCCTACCTGGCCGACCTGACCCGCGCCGCGCATGCCGAAAAGCCGGGTTCGCTGGTGGTCGGCGAAATCGTCAACTACCCCGACCGCTGGCTGACATCGATGGACGCGGTGATGAACTTCAACCTGCGCCAGATCGTCGTCAGCCTGGCCGGCGGCGAGATCACGCCCGCCACCGCCGCGCGCATGACCAACCGGCTGGTGCGCGATGTCGGCATCGAGCCGATGCTCAAGTCGTGGATGGTCATCGACAACCACGACATCCCGCGCATCACGCACCAGTTCCCCAAGACCAGCCAGCGCCGCTTCGTGCAGGCCCTGCAGTTCAGCCTGCCCGGCGCGCCCAACATCTACTACGGCGCCGAGCTGGGCATGACCGGTGGCCCCGACCCCGAGAACCGCAGCCCGATGCGCTGGGAGCTGCTGCGCGACGACAACCCCGACCTGCGCTGGATGCGCCAGCTGGTCGCCCTGCGCCAGCAGAACCGGGCGCTGCGGGTGGGCGACTTCCGGCCCATCGAAGCCGAGCGCCTGCTGGCCTTCGAACGCCACACCGACCGCACGCTGGACACGGTGCTGGTCTTCGCCAACCCGGGCCCGCAAGCCGTCACCGAACGGGTGATGGTGGCCAACGCGCTGCTGATGGACGACACCCCGCTGCGCGACCTGCTGGCAGCGCCCGGCGCAACCGCTGCCGAACGCGAACCCGCCACCTTCGGCGCCGGCTTCGTGCAGGTCACCGTGCCGGCCGAAACCGTGCTGCTGCTGAAGCCCGCCCCGCGCGCGCTGGGCGGCTACAACCGCTACAAACGGGTGCCCTGACCATGACCCGGGTGCCGACCGCTGCGCCGACCACCACGCCGACCACCGCGCTCGCCGCCGCGCCCGCCACGGCCAGCGACCCGCACCGCCCGCGCTGCCATTTCACCGCGCAGAAGAACTGGATCAACGACCCCAACGGCCTGATCTGGCACCAGGGCGAGTACCACCTCTTCTTTCAATACAACCCCTACGGCGACCAGTGGGGCCACATGAGCTGGGGCCACGCGGTCAGCCCCGACCTGCTGCACTGGACCGAGCTGCCGGTGGCCATCGCCGAAGACGAGCGGGTGTCGATCTACTCGGGCAGCGTGGTCAGCGACCGCCACAACCGCAGCGGCTTCGGCACGGCCGAAAACCCGCCGCTGGTGGCCATCTACACCGGCTGCCTGCGCGTGCCCGAAGGCGGCCAGGCGCAAGAACTGGCCTACAGCCTGGACCGTGGCCGCACCTGGACGCAGTACGCCCGCAACCCCGTGCTGACGGCCCCGGTGAAGGACTTCCGCGACCCCAAGGTGTTCTGGCACGCGGCCACCGAACGCTGGGTGATGGCGGTGGTGCTGCCCGATGCGCGCAAGGCGCAGTTCCACGCATCGACCGACCTGAAGACCTGGACGCTGCTCAGTGAATTTGAGGCGCCTTTCGAAGGCCAGGGCATCTGGGAATGCCCCGACCTGCTGCGCTTGCCGGTGGCCGGTGGTGCCGACGCGGCCGAGGCCGCGCCGTGGTGCTTCAAGGTCGATGTCTTCGGCGGCCACCCGTCCGGCGGCACCGGCGCGCGCCTCTTTTTCGGCCACTTCGACGGCACGCGTTTTGTCGCTGAACCCGAGGCCGCGCCGCAGTGGGCCGATTTCGGCGCCGACTTCTACGCCGCCCTGTCGTGGTCCGATGTGCCCCAGCCCGATCCGGATGACCCCGCTCCGCAGCGCGCGGTGTGGCTGGCCTGGATGAACTGCCACCGCTACGCCAAGCACCTGCCCACCTCGCCCTGGCGCGGCGCAATGAGCCTGCCGCGCGAACTGCAGGCACGGCGCGTTGCGGACGGCCGCTGGCAGTTGCTGCAACGGCCGCTGCCGGCACTGGCCGGTCTGCGTGGGCCTGTGCGGACCGTGGCGGCGCACACCTTGCGTGATCAGGTGCGCGACATCCTGCTGCCGGGTTCGGATGCGGATGCCCAGCCTGACGGCCCCGTTGTGGACCCCGTTGACGGCCACGCGCTGGACATCGAACTGGCGATCACGGCGTCCACCGCCAGCCGGTGCGGCCTGCGCCTGCGCGTGGGCGCCGATGAAGCCACCGTGGTGGGTTACGACGCGGCGCTGGGCGTGGTTTTCGTGGACCGCTCGCGCTCAGGCTTCCTGCCGCCTGGCGATGCGCTCTACGCGCAGCGCCACGACGTGGCCGTGCCTGCGCCTTCCGCCGACCTGCCGCTGCGCTGGCGCGTGCTGCTGGACGCCTGCCTGCTGGAGGTCTTCATCGGCGACGGCGAGGCGGTGATCAGCGAACAGATCTTCCCGGCTGCCAGCAGCAGCGGTCTGCAACTGTTCGCCGACAACGGCAGCGCCGCATTCAGCGACCTGCGCCTCTGGGCCCTGCGCGCGGCTTCACCCCGCTGAAGCCACGCCCGCCGGCCGCAGCCGGCGGTGCGAGGCCCGCGCATGCGGCACCCAGGCCAGGGTGGCCCAGCGCCGCCACATGATCAAACCGCGCAGCCATTCGTCGGCGGTGTAGGCGATCCACACGCCCACCAGCCCCAGCCCGAAATGGCGGCCCAGCAGCCAGCTGCCGCCGGCCAGCACCACCACCATGCTGGCCGCACCGGCCAGCACCGGGAAGCGCGCGTCGCCGGTGGCGCGCAGCGCGTTGATGACCACCAGGTTGAAGGTGCGGCCCGGTTCCAGCAGCACCGTCCACCACAGCAGCACCGTGCCGGCGTGGATGATCTGCGGGTCTTGCGTGAACAGGCGCAGCGTCCACGGTGCGCTCAGCGCGGCCAGCGTGGCCACCGCCACGCTCACCGGCAAACCGCGCGCCATCGCCCGCCGCACCAGGGTGTGTGCCTCATGCAGGCTGCCGGCGCCGATGTGGCGGCCGACCAGCACCTCGACCGACAGCCCGGTGGCCAGGCCGAAGAGCAGCACGACCATGATGACCTGCATCACGTAAGCGTGGGTGGACAGCGCCACCGCGCCCAGGCTGCCCACCACCGCCACGCTGACCATGTAGGCCAGGCGGTAGACGATGTTCTCGGCGGCACCGGGCAGGCCAATGCGCGCCACCGCCGCCAGTTCGGTGCGGCGCAGGCGCCAGGCGTCGGCCCACACCGGGCGCAGGCCCAGCCTCACCCGCCACAGCCACAGGTGCAGGACGATGGCCAGCAGCCGCGCGGCGATCACCGCCACCGCGTAGCCCACCAGACCCAGCGGCGGCACCGGGCTCCAGCCGAACCCGAGCGACCGCAGGTCGATCCCGAACATCAACGGCCCCATCAGCGCCAGGTGCGCCAGCTGCATGGCCACCATCACGGCCAGCGTGTCGCGGGCCCGCAGGTGGGCGCGCATCACGGCCGTCATGCTGGCGTTCCAGGCGTCCAGCAGCATGGCCGGCGCCAGCGCCACGAGCAGCGGCACGGCCAGCGGCAGCACCTCGGCCGGGGCGTTCATCAGGCGCAGCAGGCCGGGCGCACCCACGGCCGCCGGCACCGCCACGGCCAGGCCTATCCAGGTGCTGGCGCCCAGCACGGCGCGGGCCACGCGGTCGGCGGCGTCGCGGCGGCCGGCGCCCAGGGCCTGGGTCAACACCACGCCGACGCCGGCACCGACGATGCGGAAAACGATGAACAGCGTGCCGAAGACGTGGTGGGCCAGCGCGAAAGCGGCACCCGAGGTGTCGGACAGGCGCGCCGCCAGCGCGGTGCCCACGATGCCCACCGTCATGCCCAGCAACAGTTCCACCAGCAGCGGCCAGGTCAGGCTGAACAGGCGCGGTGCGGGCAGGGGCGCGGGCAGGCAGGGACGGGTAAGGGCGTTCATCACACCATATTGCCATCCGTCGCACGACGCCGGCCCTGCACATGGCGCTGGCTACGATGCAGTCCATCCGCAGTCCCGGGAAACTGACCATGCACGCACGCCGCCTCGCTTTGAAAACCCTGGCCCTGGCACCAGCGGTCGGCTTCATCGGACGGGCGCGCGGCCAAACCGAACTGAGCGCCGATGACGCGCAGCGCGACCTGCGCATCTTGAAGCGGGCGCTGACCGAGCTGCACCCCGGCCTGCTGCGCTACACCACGCTGGCGCAGATCGACGCCGACTTCGCTGCCGCCACCGCTGCGGTGGCCGGCGGCAGCAGCCGCGCGCAGATGGTGGTGCTGGCCTCGCAGTTGTCGGCCAGCCTGCACTGCGGCCACACCTGGGTCAGCCCGTACAACCAGCGGCGCGACGTGGTGGACGGCGTCTTCCAGCGCGCCGACAAACTGCCGCTGACGCTGCGCTGGGTGGAAGGCCGCGCGCTCGTCACCGGCAGTGCCGTGACGGGCAGGACCGGCGAGGCGGGCGTGGCCGCCGGGAGCGAGTTGCTGGCCGTCGATGGCCGGCCGGCGGCCGCCATCCGCGACGCACTGCTGCCGCTGCTGCGGGCCGATGGCCTGCATGAAGGTGCGCAGGGCAAGCGCCTGTCGCAACTGGACAGCGGCCCCAACGGCGGTGCGATGGACCGGCTCTTCCCGCTGCTGTTCGCCCCACAGGCCGGCCGCTACAGGCTGACGCTGCGCGAGCGCGGCAGTGCAGCCCCGCGCGACGTGACCGTGCCCGCCACGACCACGGCCGAACGCGACCAGGCGCTGCCCGCCGCCCCCACCGCGTGGACCTTCCGCGTCGATGGCGACACCGGCGTTCTGACCCTGCCCACCTTCGCGTTCTGGCGCAGCGACTTCAAGCCCGCCGCCTTCCTGCAGCAGACCTTTGCCGCGCTGCGCGGCGTGCCCTTTCTGGTCATCGACCAGCGCAGCAACGAAGGCGGCGACGACGCCATCGGCCGCGCCCTGCTGAGCCATTTGCTGCGCGTGCCGCTGCAGTTGCCCGACACCCGCGTGGAAAGCGCCTACGAGCGCGTGCCCTACGTGCTGGCGCGCTACCTGGACACCTGGGACTTCGGCTTCTTCGACCGCACCGGCCAGGTCACCAAGGGCCCGGGCCGCAACTGGCTGCTGCCCGACCGGCCGGGCGCGCGCATCGAACCGCAGGCGGCGCCCTACGCCGGGCGCACGGTGGTGCTGATCGGCCCGCAGAACAGCTCGGCCGGTTTCATCCTGGCGCGCGACATCCAGCGCAGCGGCGCGGCCACGCTGCTGGGCCAGACCACCGGCGGCAACCTGCGCGGGCTGAACGGCGGACAGCTGTGCTGGATCAACCTGCCGGCCTCGGGCGTGGGCGTGGACATCCCGCTGGTCGCCGCCTTCACGTCCGGCAACCCGCCCGATGCCGGCGTGCGGCCCGACGTGGCCGTGCTGCCGCGCTGGGCCGACGCACAGGCCGGCGTGGACACCGAGATGCAGGCCGCGCTGGCGCTGATCGCGGGCTGGCGCTGAAGCGGGTGCTTGAGGTGGCGTTGGGGCCCTGCGCTACGATCAAACCAAGGGCTTACCCGCCCCAACATCCACCACAAACCCCAGCCAGGACCCACAGGACATGAGCCAGATCCACTTCATCGGCGGCGAAAAAGGCGGGGTCGGCAAATCGCTGTTGGCCCGCGTGCTGGCCCAGCACTTCATCGACCGCAACCTGCCCTTCATCGGCTTCGACACCGACCGCTCGCACGGCGCGCTGCTGCGCTACTACGCCGACTACGCCGCGCCGCTGCCGCTGGACGGCGGCGACAGCCTGGACCGCGTCATCGAGGCCGTCGTCGAGCAGCCCGAACGCCGCGTGCTGGTCGATCTGGCCGCGCAGACCCAGGCCGAGCTGCTGCACTGGCTGGACGAGACCGGTGCCGGCGACGTGGCCAACGAACTGGGCGTGTCCTTGACCTACTGGCACGTGATGGACAACGGCCGCGACGGCACCTTCCTGCTGGGCCGCTGGCTGGACGGCCCTGGCGCGCGGCTGCCGCTGGTGGTGGTGCTGAACGAGGTGCGCGGTGAACGCTTCGACATCCTGCTGGCTTCGGGGCTGCTCGACCGCGCCGTGGCGCTGGGGGCGCGCGTGCTGCACCTGCGCAAGATGCCCGAAGTGCCGCTGCAGAAGATCGACGCCGACGGCGCCAGCTTCTGGGCTGCGCTGCACCCGGGCACCAGCAGCCTGAAGCTGCTGGACCGCCAACGCATCAAGCTGTGGCTGCAACGCACCAGCGCCGACCTTGACGCATTGAGGGTCTAGGCGCACCCTTTCGCCCCTGCAACCGCCGGAGCGCGACCCATGGCCAGCAAACCCAGTCCGACCAGCGCGACCAGCGCGACCAGCGCCGTCAGCGCCGTCAGCGCCGTCAAACCTGCCAAAGCCCTGTCCTTGCACCTGGGCCTGAACGCCGTCAGCGCAGCCGCTTACGACGGCTGGGACGGCCCGCTGGCGGCCTGTGAATTCGACGCCCACGACATGGCCGCGCTGGCCAAGTCCAAAGGCATGACGCCCACCGTGCTGCTGACGAAAAAGGCCACGCGCGCCGCGCTGCTGGCGGCCATGCGCAAGGCGGCCAAGGCGCTGAAGGCTGGCGACCTGTTCTTCATGAGCTACTCGGGCCACGGCGGGCAGGTGCCCGACACCAATGGCGACGAACCTGACCGGAAAGACGAGACCTGGTGCCTGTTCGACGGTCAGCTCATCGACGACGAGCTCTACTTTGAACTCAGCCGCTTCGCCGCCGGGGTGCGCATCCTGGTGCTGTCCGACAGTTGCCACAGCGGCAGCGTGACGCGCGAACTGCCCCCGCCACCGCCACCGCCCGGCCAGCGCGCGCGCATGATGCCCGACGCCGTCGGCCGCCGCGTCTACGCCAGCCACCAGGCCTTCTACGACCAGCTGCAGGCCGGCGTGGCGGCCGCCGCTGCCAAGGCCTTCGTGGACCCCGACGCCGCGCTGGCGCATGTGGGTGCGGCGGCCAGCGCGGTGAACCTGGTCGGCGAATTCAAGCCGGCCGTGGTGCTGATCTCGGGCTGCCAGGACAACCAGACCAGCATGGACGGCGCCCACAACGGCGCCTTCACCGAAGCCCTGCTGAAGGTCTGGAACCACGGCAGCTTCAAGGGCGACTACACCGCCTTCCACGCCAAGATCCGCGCCGGCATGCCGGCCACGCAGTCGCCCAATCTCTTCGTGCTGGGCGGCGCGGCGGCCTTTCTGAAGCAGGCGCCGTTCACGGTTTGAAGCGGCAGCGGCGCAGGCCGCCAGCCGTGACGTACGGCCCAGCGCCCAGCGGCCCTCGCTGTTGCATGCGCTACTGCACGCGCTACTGCACGCGCTACTGCACCCGCTTGTAGTTGCTGTAGCCGCCCGGCGGTGCCACGTCGGGCTTGAGCACCAGCGCGGTCTTGGGTGGCACCGTCACCTGCATCAACGCGGCCCACATCTGGACGGGCGGGCCGCTGTGGTGGCCGATCAGATCGACCATGCGCGTGCTGTCCATCAGCTTGGAATCGGCCACCAGCAGCGTTTCCGTCACCGCGACGTCTTCGCTGTTGACGACGACCAGCACGGTGTCGGCCACGCGGTCGGTGCGGCGCTCGAAGGCGTAGAGGCGCTGCGCTTCGATGGCGCGGTAGTCGCCCACGCGCAAGGCGCGGTGCTGGCGGCGCAGGGCGATGAGTTGCTGGGTCCAGTTCAGCGCCGCGTTGTCGTCGCTGACCAGGTCCCAGCGCATCGGCGCGCGCATTTCGGGGTCGTCGCCGCCGGGCATGTCCAGCTCACTGCCGTAATACAGATTGGGCGATCCGGGCAGCGTGAATTGCAGCAGCTGCGCCAGCCGCCGCGCCTGCGCGTCGGGCACCGTGGTGGCCAGGCGTGGGGTGTCGTGGTTGTCGAGGTAGATCCAGCTTTTCAGCATGTTGGCGATGCCGCAGTCGGCGATCATCCGCCCGACCATGCGGCCGTAAGTCGGCGCGTCCAGCAGGCCATTCGCCAGGCGCAGCGTCAAATGGCGCAGGGTGAAATGCATCACCGCATCGACAGACGGAAACCACTCGGCCGGGTAATTGGCCAATTCGCCCACCACCAGCGAACCAGGCTTCTCGGCGTGGGCCGCATTCGTCAGCGCTTCCAGGTGGACGAAGCCGATATCGAAGGCCACGTCGAGCCGCCAGCCGTCCACGCCGTCGCGCAAATAACTGCGCACCACCGAATCGGCGTCATCGAAGATGTGGCCGCGCACGGCGGGGTTTTCCAGATTCAATTCGGGCAGGTTTTCGGCCCGCCACCACGAACGCGCACCGCCGGGGAATTCGTCGCCGAAGACGAACCACTGCCGATACGGGCTGTTCACATCGGCCTGCGCCGCTTGAAACAGCGGTGAATGGCGACCCATGTGGTTGAACACGCCGTCGAGCACCAGCTTCATGCCGCGCGCGTGCACGTTGGCGGCCAGCGCTTGCACATCGTCGCGCGTGCCGTATTCGGGCGAAATGGCGTTGTAGTCCAGCGCGTCGTATTTGTGGTTGGTGTACGCCAGGCAGACGGGGTTGAGATAGAGCACATCGGCGCCCAAGTCCTGCACGTGCTGCAGGCGCGCGGCGGTGCTGGCGAGGTCGCCACCCCAGAAGTCGATTTCGTGGCTCCACAGCTTGTGGCTTTCGAGGTAACTGCCTTTCACCGGCAATTCACTCCAGGCACGCAAGGTCTTGGGCGCGGGGTAGAGGTGGGCCTTGGCGGCCAGATCGGCAGACGGTGCAAAGCGGTCCACCAGCACCTGGTAGACGACAGCGCCGTTGCGCCAATCGGCCTCGCGCTCTTCGAAGACGCCGGCCAGCGCCAGGTCTTGCCGGTTCGCGTAATTCATCGCTTCAACCTTTCACACCGCCCGCCGTCAAACCCGAAACGATCCAGCGCTGGGCCAGCAGGAAGACCAGCGTGATCGGCAGGCCGCTGAGCACCGCCGCCGCCGCGAAATCGCCCCACAGGTATTTCTGTTCGTAGAGGTAGAACTTGCTGCCCACGGCCAGGGTCAGATTGGGTTCTTCGCGCAGCAGGATGGAAGCCACCGGGTATTCGATGATGGTGCCGATGAAGGCCAGCACGAAGACCACCATCAGGATGGGCACGGCCATCGGCAGCAGCACCAGGCGGAAGGCTTGACTGTGCGTGGCGCCATCGACCTTGGCGTTTTCTTCGATCTCGATGGGTATGGTTTCGAAATAGCCTTTGATGGTCCAGATGTGCATGGCCACGCCACCCAGATAGGCCACGATCAGGCCGGCGTGGGTTTCGATGCCCAAGGCCGGTATCTGAGTGCCGATGCCTTCGAAGATGGCGTAAATGGCCACCAGCGCCACGGCAACCGGGAACATCTGCAGCAGCAGCATGCTGTTCAGGATGAATTGCTTGCGCGCGAACTTCATGCGGGCGAATGCATAGGCCGCCGTCGTGGAAATGGCCACGATCAGCCCCGCCGAAATCGTCGCGATCTTGATGCTGTTCCACAACCACAGCAGCACCGGAAACGGCGGCTGCACGACGGTGCCGTCGGCCTGCGTGACGGGCATGCCCAAGGCCAATTGCCAGTGTTCGAAACTGATGGTGGACGGGATCAACGAGCCGGTGGCGAAATTGCCAGGCCGCAGCGAAATGCTGATGACGGCCAACAGCGGAAACAGCGTGAAGGCCAGCAACACCCACAAGCCCGCGTGGGCGCCGATGACGCGCCAACGCCCGCTTTTTCCCGTGACGATGGCCATCTCAGCGCTTCCCTTCTGACCGCTGGGTGATCTTGAGTTGCACCAGGGCCATGACGGCCACCATCACGAAGATCAGCGTGCTGATGGCGGCGGCCAGGCCGAAGTTCTGCCCGCTGTCGGTGAAGGCGATGCGATACGTGTAACTCACCAGGATGTCATTCGTCCCGGCCGGCAATTTGGTGTTCAGGTAGTCGGGCCGGCCGTCGGTGAGCAGGCTGATCAGCACGAAGTTGTTGAAATTGAACGCGAAGGCGCTGATCAACAAAGGTGTCAGCGGTTTGGCGATCAGCGGCACCGTGATCTTGAAGAAATTGGTCAGCGGCTTGGCACCGGCGATGGCACTGGCCTCGTACAGGTCGGCCGGTATCGCCTTGATCAGCCCGGTGCACAGAATCATGATGTACGGGTAACCCAGCCAGGTGTTGACGATGAGGATCATCACCTTGGCCAGCAGCGGGTCGGCGAACCACGCCGGGCGCACGCCGAACAGCGCATTCAGGATGCCGTTGATTTCGCCGAAGTTCTGGTTGAACAGGCCTTTGAAGACCAGGATGCTGATGAAGCCCGGCACGGCATACGGCAGGAACAACAGCGTGCGGTAGAGCGCGCGGTATTTCAGGTTCTGCCATTCCAGCACCACGGCCAGCGTCATGCCGAGTGCGGTGCTGAACAGCACGGTCAAGCCGGCGAAGAGCACGGTCCAGATGAAGATGCTGACAAAGGGGCCGCGAAAGTCGGCATCCAGCAGCATGCGGCTGTAATTGGCCAGGCCGATGTTGACCTTGAAACCGGGCTGCATGCGTTCGCCGCTGGCGGTTTCGAAATAGCCGGTGTTGCGGTTGGCGCGGTACACATTGCCGGTGATGACTTGCGTCAAGGCGCCATCGGCATCGGCTTTCCACAGCGGCGCAATGGGGCCGAATTCGCGCAGGCCGGCGTAACGGATCACGCCGCCACCTTGCAACTTCGGCAACTGCAATTGCAATGCGGCGAGGGCGTCGCGGTGGGCGATCAAGTCGCGCAGGTTCAGCGGCGCGGCCAGCGTGGCGGCGCCCAGCGGCTGCATCACCACAGGCGCTGCGGCCACAGCGGCATCGCTCAATTTCAGTGGCGGCGACAGCAGCGCTTCGTCGGTCGAACCCTCGTGCGGCGCCAGCTTCAAGCGGAAAGCAGCGCCCTCGGCATGCAGCGTGTACGGCCGCGATTGCGCTTCGTCGGCAATCGTCTGGTCGAGCAAATAAGCCCGGGCACGGGCTTCTGCCAGCAGGTTGTTCGACGAGTAATTCGTGAAGCCGATCTGCACCGTGTACAGCAGCGGAAAGGCCACGAAGACCAGCATGCCGGCCACGCCCGGAAACAGGTATTTCCAGGCCACGCTTTGCGCGGTGGCGTAGACCCACAGCGCACTGCCGCCCAGCGCCAGCACGCCCACGGCGGCCAGCGCCTGGCCGGCCGTCCACAGGCTGAAGACCAGCCACAGCAAGGCCCCTGCAGCCAGCACGGTGATGGCGCGACCGAGCCAGATGGCCGAGCTGGAAGCCGCGCGGGTCATTGGCTTTTCATCCGGGCCGCGGCGCCGTCGAGCGCCGCTTTCGGCGCTTGCCGGCCGTTGCTGATGGCTTCCAGCGCCGCGTCCATCGCCGGGAAGAAGCGGCCCATCTCGGGGATGTTCGGTATCGGCTCGCCGCGCTGCGCATTGGCCATCGTGGCCACGATGCGCGGGTCGCCGCTGAGTTCCTGGAAATAGGCCTTGTTGGCCGGCGTGCCCAGCGGCACATCGGCCGAGATCACCTTCAGGCTTTCGACCTTCAGCAGGTGGTTCTCGATGAATTCGCGGGCGATGTCTTTCAGCTTGCTGGGCGCGCTGACCATGCAGCCGAGAACGCCGACGAAGGTTTTGCTGGGTTGGCCGGGCACGACGGCGGGCACGGGCGCCACGCCAAAATCGATGCCGGCTTTCTTGGCGTTTTCCCAAGACCACGGGCCGCTGACCATCATGGCCACCTGGCCGCGTGCGAAGCCGGCTTCCATCTCGGCGTAACGCGCGCCTTTGGGCATGGTGCCGCCGGTGATCAGGCGGTCCAGCATCTCGGCGCCTTTCAGCGCGCCCGCCGTGTTCACGCCGACGTTCTTGCTGTCGAGTTCACCCTGCGCATTGCGGCCGAAGACATAGCCGCCCGGCCCGGCCAGCAGCGGCCAGCTGAAGAAGGACTTGTTGTAGTCCCACAGGATGGCGCTGGTCTTGCCGCCGCTGGCCGCCTTCAGCTTCCTGTCCAGCGCGATGACTTCGTCGAAGGTGGCCGGCGGCGTGGGCACCAGCGCGCGGTTGTAGATCAAGCCGATGGCCTCGATGGACAGCGGATAGCCCCAGACCTGGCCCTTGTAGGTGAAGGCTTGCCAGGCGCTGGCCTCGATGGCGTCGCGCACACGCGGCGGCGGCTTGATGGGCACGATCAGACCGGAACGCGCCCATTCGCCGGTGCGGTCGTGCGGCCAGCAGAAGATGTCCGGACCCTTGCCGGCGGCGGCCGCCGCACCGAACTTGTCGGGCGCACCTTCGGGGTGTTGCACGACGACCTGCACGCCGCTCAGTTGGGTGAATCGATCCCCGACTTTCTGCAGGCCGTTGTAGCCCTTGTCGCCGTTGATCCAGACCAGCAGGCGCAGCGGGTTGGCGGCTTCGGCCTGGGCAACGCCCGGCAACGCACAGAAGGTCAGCGCAGCCAGCAGCGCGGCCGCGCGCGCGTCAAGCCGCATGCCGGTGGAGGGCAGCGCCCAGGCGCTGGAAGGCGCGGCCTTGGGCGTCGAAGAGGTAGGTCTTGTCCACCGGCACGGCCAGCGGCAAGGCCGAGCCGGCTTCGATGCGGCGATCGCCTTCGACGGCACAGGTGATGACTTCGTCCAGCCCCGGGTTGCTGCAGTAGGCGTAGGTCATGCTGCCCAGCGATTCGACGAAGGTGACCGTGGTGTTCAGCGCGTTGTCGGCCACGCCGGCGCGCAGGTGCTCGGGGCGCACGCCCAGCGTGACCTTGTCGCCCGGCTTGGCGTTGCCGGCATCGACGGCGCAGCGGATGCTTTCACCGCCGCCCAGCTTCACCGTTGCGCCCTGGCTGGAAGCCTCTTGCACCGTCGCGGCGATGAAATTCATGCCCGGGCTGCCGATGAAACCGGCCACGAACAGGTTGCACGGGTGTTCGTACAGGCCCATCGGCGTGCCCACCTGTTCGATGCGGCCGGCTTGCAGCACCACGATGCGGTCGGCCAGCGTCATCGCCTCGACCTGGTCGTGGGTGACATAGACCATCGTCGTCTTGAACTGCTCGTGCAGCTTGGCGAATTCGTAGCGCATCTTCACGCGCAGCGCAGTGTCCAGGTTGCTCAGCGGTTCGTCGAACAAAAACACCTCGGGCTTGCGCACGATGGCCCGGCCGATGGCCACGCGCTGGCGCTGGCCACCCGACAGGTCTTTGGGCTTGCGCTGCAGCAGGTGGTCGATGTGCAGGATCTTGGCGGCCTGGTTCACCGCCGTTTCGATCTCGGCCTTGGGCACCTTCGCGAGCTTCAGGCCGAAGGCCATGTTCTCGAACAGGTCCATGTGCGGGTAGAGCGCGTAGCTCTGGAAGACCATGCTGATGCCGCGCTCGGCCGGCGGGACGTCATTCACCAGGCGGCCGCCAATGCGCAATTCGCCTTCGGTGATGTCCTCCAGCCCGGCGATGGTGCGCAGCAGGGTGCTCTTGCCGCAGCCGCTGGGGCCGACGAAAACCATGAACTCGCCGTCGCGGATGTCCAGGTCGATGCCCTTCAGGATCTTCACGTCGCCGTAGGCCTTGCCGACCCCGGTCAGTTTCACATCGGCCACAACCATTCCCCCAGGCAGACGCCCTCAGGCGCGCAAATTTGTATTGAATATACAAGTCGATAAGAGGCTGATCAATGGGATCCTGAACCAGATTTGCACAGACAAACCCTAAAAAATCAGCCACTTAGATCTCAGGCATCGAAAATAAAAGTAGCGAAACTACATTCATGACGCAGTCGGCCTCACAGCTGCGTCTGCCAGGCGGGCGCCGTCAACGGGCGCGGCAACGGCGGTATTTCGAACTGCGCCATTTCCTGCAGGCTGAAGCCGATGGCCAGCATCGCGGTGGGCACGTGCAGCAGCAGCACCCAGGCGCCGGTTTCGTTGCCGACGGCCAGGCGCGACACGGCCCACAGCCCCAGCGCCAGCAGCACCAGCGTCAGCATCGGAATGCCCCGGCGCAGCACCACGCCCCAGCGTGCACGGCGATGGCGCACGTGGTACTGCTCCGGGGGTTCGGCCAGGGTGCGCGCCAGATGGGTGGCCACCTCGTCCAGCCGGGCCAGCGCGCGTTCGCTGCGCAGCGGCTCCTTGCCGCGCAGGCGCACCCGGCTGTGCCAGCCCCGGGCGTCGCGCGCCAGCCGGGTCCAGTTCCAGCCCTGCACGGCCAGCAGGTCTTGCGGCAGTTCGTTGCGGGCGACCACAGCGCCTTCCAGCCGCACTTCGGCCGCAATGCCGCGCACGGCCGACACCGCCATCGTCAGCACCAGCCCTTCCAGTTGCACCAGGCCCTGGGTGACGACGCGGCGCGACAAGGGCGTGCCCCCGCCCGGCTCCAGGCGCGAGCTGATGGCCACCGCACAGGCTGCCGCACCGGCGCCGGCCGGCATGAAGCGGAACTGGGTGTGCGGCGGCACGGCGTCCACATCGGCCAGCAATTGGGCCTGCTGCGGCCCCACCGCGCGCAGCTGCGCCTGCAGGCCGCTGGCGTGCGTCAAGGTGCGGGTGAGGCGGAAGTTGCCGCTGTCCAGCGCTTCCAGCAGCAGGGTCTCGGTCAAGGCCGGCGCCTGTGCGCCGTCGCCGGCGTGGGCGATGGGTTTGAAGGCGAGGTGGCGCTGGCTGCGGTCGCTGGCCGCCAGGTCCAACTGCCGACCCCGACGTGAAAACGGTTCGGCCAGGCCGAGGATGTCGTGGTGGGTGAGGGGTGCTGGCGGCATGGCGGTGCAGGCCCGAGGCGGGCGCTTTCGATTCTGCCCAAGCAGCCGCCCGGCATCCCTAGTTCGAACCCGCGCAGACCCCAGTCGTAGGGATCGCAGCGCCGCCGCCCGGCGCGCACATTGGCCGCCCAACCACCGGAGACCTCACCATGGCCAATGTCCGCAGCACCTGGGCCGCCAGCCCCATCGCCCTGAACGGCGTCCTGTCCGGCCCCGAGTGGGCCGGCGCCGGCGTGATGCCCATCCCGGCCGGCTTCATGCTGGTCAAGAACGACAACAACTTCCTCTACATCGCGCTGGACCTGGTCGGTGACCGCGGCGCCGACGCTGGCGTGGGCGACTACTTCTGGCTCAGCGTCGACAACAACGGCAACTTCAGCATCACGCCCAACCTGGACGTGAACTACGGCATCTACCCGACGCTGCCCATCCGCATCGGGCGCCAGATGTACCTGGGCCCGGGCACCTGGACGGGCCTGCTGAACACGCCCAGCCCGGCGCTGGTGGCCAACGGTTTCGGGCCGTCGCCGAATTCGACGGTGCCGCACCGGATCTGGGAAATGCGCTTGCCGCTGAACGAGATCGGCATCGCCAACCTGGGCAGCAGCCCGAACCCGGCGGTGCGTTTCGGGCTGCGCGTGGCGTCCACCAACCCGGGCTTCACCTACGACTTCCCGGCCAACTTCTTCACCGACTTCAGCAACCTGAACGCCATCTTGCTGGCCCGCACGCCCGCCCTGCCGGCGGGCGTGGGCGGGCCGGTCATCGGCTCCATCGGCCTGATACCGGCCGCCGCGCCGCAGCTGGTGGGCGGCTATGCCACCACCGCGCCCGGTTACTTCGTCTACGCCGACGAAGCGGCCTTCGGCGGCACGCTGAACATCATCGGCAATGGTGTGACGATGCAAAGCCTGTGGGCCGCCGGTGCGCGCAAGTACCGGGTGATGCACCGAGCGGGCTCAGCGGGCGCCTTCACGCCGCTGCTGCAGAGCTGGCAGAACTACCGCTGGAACGGCACCGTCTACGCGCTGGAAAGCTTTGCCTGGGATGCGGGCAGCATGTACCCCATGCCCAACCCGGCCGACGACTACGCCATCGACGACCTGCTGATCCAGTGGAACACCGTGGGCTCGCTGGGCCTCCACGAACTGCAGGTGGCCTTCTTCCGCGCCGACGGCACAGCCCTGGTCACTGCCGCGCAGACGGTGCAGTTGATGATCGACAACAACCTGCCGCTGGTGTCCATCAACCAGGTGCTGCACAACGGCGTGCCGACACCGCCCTGCGCGATGGAAACGATGACCGACAGCAGCGACGGCGTGCGCTTCAACATCACCGCGCGCGACACCGAGGGCAACCTCAACGGCTGGACGCTGGCGGCCTACTGGGGCGCCGGTTCATCGGCCACGGTAGCGTCCGACAGCTACCCCGCGCACCGCAACCCGGCCCACCAGTGGACGGGCGTCAGCGGCCAGGTGGTGCCGGCTGGCGAGTGGGTGCCGCCCGTCACCTGCGCCTACCAGTTCAGGCTGTCGGCCACGGCGCGCGTCACCAACGGCTATGGCTACATCGGCTACGTGGAAGACACCTACCACGTGACGCTGATCAAGCCCCGCGAAGCGCCCGGCCTGGCGGTGCGCGCAGCCCCCGAACGCCTGCCGCATGGCCAGGCCGCAGCGGGCATGCCGCTGGTGCCGGGTGAAACGCCGCAGAAGCTGGGCGCCGAGACCCTGAGCAAGGCCTGAGCGCAGCGCCGGGCCGCGCAGGCCCGGCGTCAGGGTCAGCGCTGCACGCGCAACACGCGCACCGACTGCGGTTCCAAGGCCACCACGGCGCGGCCGCCGCTGCTCACGCGCAGCGGCGCATCGTCGGCCGGGTAGGCGGCCAGCAGCCGGGCCCGCGCCGGCAGGGCCTGCAGTTCAGCATCGGTGGCTTGCAGGCCGTAGTTGATCAGCACCACCGTGGTCTCGTCGCCCAGGTGGCGCTGCCAGCTGACGACCTGGCCGTCGGCCGTGCTGGCGGCCAGGCGGCCCTGCGCGATGCTGGGCAAGGTGTTGCGCAGCTTCAGCATGGCCTTGTAGAAATTCAGGATGGAGCGCGGGTCGGCCGACTGCGTCTGCACATTGTTCGTGGCCACGTTCGGCGCCACCGGGCGGAAGGGCCGGCCGGTGGTGAAACCGGCCCGTTCGGCGTCGGGCGCCCAGCTCATCGGGCTGCGCAGCGGCTCGTCTCCGGCCAAGCCGGACACGCCGGCCTGGCCGACTTCCTCGCCGTAGTAGATGTAGGGCGTGCCCGGCAGCAGCAAGTAGGCGGCCGCGGCCAGCCGGTACTGCGCGAGGTTGCCGCCGAACTGGTCCCACAGCCGGCGGCCGGCAAAGATGTCGTGGTTGGACAGGAAGCTGGCCATGGTCGGCGGCGCGTCGCGGTAGTAGGCCGCCACGGCCTGCACGGCGGCCAGTTCGCCGCGCGCAGCGGCCACGATCTGCTGTTCCAGGCCGAAGGCGAAGGCACCGCCACACACCGCCGGGTCGCCATAAGCCTGCGGCGCGGCCGTGGCCTCGCAGACCACAGTGCGGTGTTCATAGCCCTTGACCAGGTCCTGCAGTTGCTTGGTCAGTGCACGGCTGGCGGGCTGGTCGTTCCAGTCGGTGGCGCTGTTCTCGATGAGGTGGGGCACGGCGTCCAGCCGAAAACCGTCCAAGCCACGGTTCAGCCAGAAGCGCAAGCTGCTCAGGTGGTAGGCCAGCACGGCCGGATTCTTGAAGTTGAAGTCGGGCATGTGCGGCCCGAAGGTGCCGAAATAGAAGTCCCGCGTGCCCGGCGGCGCCGGCGGCAGGTCCTTGACCTCGCCCTTCCAGTTCCACGGCTGGGCCGCCACGGCGTACCACGGGTACTTGCCCCAGATGTCCCAGCCGGCCGGCGCGGTTTCGCTCCAGACGAACCAGTCGCGGAAAGGCGCCGCCGGACCCTGGCGCGCCTGCTCGAACAGCGGGTGCGCGGCTGCGCTGTGGTTGATGACGTAGTCCATGATCACGCCGATGCCGCGCGCGTGGGCCTGGCGGATCAGCTCGTCGAAGTCGGCCAGCGTGCCGTATTCGGGCGCGATGTCGCGGAAGTCGGTGGTGGCGTAACCGTGGTCGCCGTCGGCGTTCTTCGTGATGGGCATCAGCCAGATGCCGCGCACGCCCAGGTCGCGCAGGTGGTCCAGGCTCTGCGTCACACCCCGCAGGTCGCCGATGCCGTCGCCGTCGCTGTCGCGGTAGGCGCGCACGAAGATCTCCATGAAGGCGCCCTTGTCCCAGCCGGCGGGCAGCGCGCTGCGGCGGTCGCCGGCGGGTATTTCGCGGGTGTCGATGGCGGCGCGGGCTGGGGGCTGGGCCGCTGTCGGGGCGACCGTCTGGGCGCTGGTCTGGGCCGCTGCTGGCAGCACGAAGGCGCAAGCCGCGATGCCGAGCCACGATGTAGTTGAGTTACAGATCTTCATGGTCACCGCATGATGCCCGTGCTGCAGTTACCCATATTCATCGCAATCCCTGAAGCGAACAGAGATGTAGTCTGGATACATTCAGCCCATGATCGAACTCTTCCACCTGCGCCGGGCCTGGGCTGTCGCCGCCTTCGGTGCCGTGCTCAGTGCCACAGGCGCTGCCCGCGCCGCCGACGCCTTCCCCCCGGCACGGCTGGCCGACTGCGACGCCACCGGCTTCGCCACCGTGCTGCAGCCCGCCGCCGAGCTGCCGGCCACCGCGCAATGGTTCAGCCGCGATCGCTTGCGCTGGCCCGGTGTGGCAGCAGCGGCCGACGGCAGCGGCCGCTACGCCCTGGCCGCCGCAGCGCCTGGTGCGGTGCTGCGCGCCGAGCCCGGCCAGCCGCTCAGCGGCCACACCGCGCTGGTGCCGCTGCAGCCCGCCACCACGCCGCTGCCGGCCGATCTGGCACAGCGCTTCGGCTTCGTCGCGGCGGGGCTGGATCTGCAGCTGCCGCGCGCGGCCCAGGCGCAACTGCCGGCCCTGCTGCGGCTGCAGCTGCTGCTCGTCGAAACCGATACGCAGGGCGTGGTGCGCCGCGCCACCGCGCTGCAGCTGCCCGGCGTGCTGGACGACCTGTACGCCCGCGCCGAGTCCTTGTCCGATCTGGGCGTGCGCGTCGCAGGCGGGCGCACCCGCTTCAAGCTCTGGGCGCCGACCGCGCGGGCCGTCAGCCTGTGCCTGTACGCCCCGGGCCCGGGCGCAGCGCGAGCCGCCGTGGCAATGCAGCGCGACCCGGCCACCGGCGCGTGGTTCACGTCACGGGCCGGCGACCTCAGCGGCGGCAGCTATGTCTACCTGGTCGATGTCTTCGTGCGCGGCACCGGCTGGGTGCGCCAGACCGTGACCGACCCCTACAGCATCAGCCTGAACACCGACTCGGCCCGCAGCTGGATCGGCAACCTCGACAACCCGGCGCTGCAGCCACCGGGCTGGGCGACGCAGGCGCGCCCGGCCGCGCTGGCCGCGCCCACCGACGCCGTGGTCTACGAACTGCATGTGCGCGACTTCTCGGCCAGCGACGCCAGCGTGCCCGCGGCCGACCGCGGCAAGTACCTGGCCTTCACGCACACGGCGTCGCGCGGCATGCAGCACCTGCGGGCGCTGGCGGCGGCCGGCGTCACCGACCTGCACCTGCTGCCCATCTTCGACCTGGCCACCGTACCGGAAAGCGGCTGCATCACCCCCGACGCCGCCGCCCTGGCGGCCCTGCCACCGGACAGCGACCAGCAGCAAGCCGCCGTGCGCGCGGTGGCCGAGCGCGATTGCTACAACTGGGGCTACGACCCCTGGCACTACAACGCACCCGAAGGCAGCTACGCCAGCCGGGCGGACGATGGCGCCGTGCGCATCCTGGAACTGCGGCGCATGGTGCAGGCGCTGCACGCCGCCGGGCTGCGCGTGGGCATGGACCTGGTCTACAACCACACCGCCGCCTCGGGGCAACAGCGCAAAGCGGTGCTCGACCGCATCGTGCCGGGCTACTACCAGCGGCTGAACGCGCAGGGCCAGGTCGAGACCAGCACCTGCTGCGCCAACACCGCCACCGAACACCGCATGATGGCCAAGCTGATGATCGACTCGGCCGCGCTGTGGGCCCGCGCCTACGCCATCGACAGCTTCCGTTTCGACCTGATGGGCCACCAGCCGCGCGCGGCGATGGCGCGCCTGCAGACGGCCGTCAATCACGCCGCCGGCCGGCCGGTGCGGCTGATCGGCGAGGGCTGGAATTTCGGCGAGGTGGCCAACGGCGCGCGCTTCGTGCAGGCCAGCCAGGCCAGCCTGAACGGCAGCGGCATCGCCACCTTCAGCGACCGCGGGCGCGACGCCGTGCGCGGTGGCGGCTGCTGCGACGTCGCGGCGGCCACGCTGGCCCGCCAGGGCTGGCTGAACGGCTTGTTCTACGCACCGAACGGCCGCGCACAGGCCAGCCGCGATGAACTGCTGCGCGCCGCCGACCTGGTGCGCGTCGGCCTGGCCGGCACCTTGCGCGGCTACCGCATGACCACCCACGACGGCAGCGTGCAGGCGCTGGCGGCCATGGCCTACGCTGGCCAACCCGCCGGCTACGCCAGCCAGCCCGACGAGGTGGTGAACTACGTCGAGAACCACGACAACCCGACGCTCTTCGACATCAACGTGCTGAAGCTGCCCGTGGACACCACGCGGGAAGACCGCGCGCGGGTGCAGGTGCTGGGGCTGGCCGTGACGGCCTTCAGCCAGGGCATCACCTACGTCCACGCGGGCGTGGAACTGCTGCGCAGCAAGAGCGGGGACCGCAACAGCTTCGACAGCGGCGACTGGTTCAACCGACTGGACTGGACGGCCACCGACAACCACCACGGCAGCGGCCTGCCGCCCGAGGCCGACAACGGCCCGCTGTGGCCGGCGATGCGGCCGCTGCTGGCCAACCCGGCCATCAAGCCCGGCCCGGCCGAGATCGCCTTCACCCGCGATGCCTTCTTCGACCTGCTGCGCATCCGCAGCAGCAGCACGCTGTTCCGCCTGCGCACGGCCGACGCGGTGGCGGCGCGGCTGACGCTGCACAACACTGGGCCGGCGCAGGAACCGACGGTGGTGGTCGGGCAGCTGGACGGGCGCGGGCTGGCCGGCGCGGGCTTTGCCGAGGTGCTGTACGCCATCAACGTGAACGCGCAGGCGGTGGTGCTGCCGCTGCCGGCTTTGCGCGGCAGGGCCTACCGCTTGCACCCGGTGCACCGTGCGGCCGGCGCAGCCGACCAACGGCCGCTCGAAGCGTCACGCTGGGACGCCGACAGCGGCACGCTGACCCTGCCGCCGCGCACGGCGCTGGCCTACGTGCTGGACTGAAACGACAACGGCGCCTGAACAGCGCCGTTGTCTCTGGGAAGCCGCAGCGATTTCAGTGCGCGTGCACCTTCTCGCCGGCCTTCAGCCGGTACACCGTGCCGCAGTACGGGCACTTGCCTTCGCCGCTGGTGGCCACGTCGATGAAAACCTTGGGATGTCCGCTCCACAGCGTCATCTTGGGATTGGGGCAGTAGGCGACGCCCGGGCCGGTGAGGTCGGCCGCCAGCAGTTCGACAACGGCTTTGGGTTCAGGGTTGCTCATGGTGTTTCAGCCTGTGGTTGCGACGGTTCAGACCGCCGTGAGCCAGCCCGCGTATTTCGGGTTGCGGCCGTTGACGATATCGAAGAACGCCGTCTGGATCTTCTCGGTGATCGGGCCCCGGCTGCCCGCGCCCAGCTCGATGCGGTCCAGCTCGCGGATGGGCGTCACTTCGGCGGCCGTACCGGTGAAGAAGGCCTCGTCGCTGATGTAGACCTCGTCGCGCGTGATGCGCTTTTCGACCAGCTTCAAGCCCAGGTCGTTGCAGATGGCCAGGATGGTGTCGCGCGTGATGCCGTTCAGGGCGCCAGCCGACAGATCGGGCGTGTAGACCACGCCTTTCTTGATCACGAAGATGTTCTCGCCCGCGCCTTCGCTGACGAAGCCGGCGGTGTCGAGCAGCAAGGCCTCGTCGTAGCCTTCATCGGTCACTTCCATGTTGGCCAGGATGCTGTTGGTGTAGTTGCTGACCGCCTTGGCCTGCGTCATCGTGATGTTCACGTGGTGGCGCGTGTAGCTGCTGGTCTTCACGCGGATGCCACGCTTCAGTCCTTCGTCGCCCAGGTAGGCGCCCCAGGGCCAGGCGGCAACCATCAGGTGGATGTCGTTGCCCTTGGGGCTGACGCCCAGCTTCTTGTCGCCGATCCAGACCAGCGGGCGCAGGTAGCAGCTTTCCAGCTTGTTTTCGCGCACCACGGCGCGCTGCGCTTCCATCACTTCGTCCGGCGTGAACGGGATCTTCATGCGCAGGATCTTGGCGCTGTTGAAGAGGCGTTCGGTGTGTTCCTGCAGGCGGAAGATGGCCGTGCCCTTGCTGTCCGTGTTGTAGGCCCGCACGCCTTCGAAGGCGCCGCAGCCGTAGTGCAGGGTGTGGGTCAGCACGTGGATCTTGGCGTCGCGCCAGTCGACCATCTGGCCGTCCATCCAGATCTTGCCGTCGCGGTCGGACATCGAAGTCGGTGCCATGCAGTTTCCTTTGGGTGCGCGTTTCGCAGTGATTCGGGTTGGGCGCCGATTCTAGGCAGGCCCCGGTCCGGGCCGGACAAAAGCAAACCGCCCCTGCCGCAACTTGTGCGACACGGGCGGTCTTGCTGTGGCGGGGCAGTCGTCGCGGCTGGACGCGACGGGCTGCGGTGGCCGGGTCAGGCCGTCCGGCGGCGGCTCAGGCCCAGCGCCAAAACGGCCGCGCCGACCAGGGCCAGGGACGTGGGCTCCGGCACGCCAGCAGCGGGGAAGTTCTCGCCGAAATTGGCGTCGGAATAGGCGTTGACGTTGTACTCGTAGCGGCCGAAAGCACCGACTGCCGTTGAACTGAAGGCCAGCACCAGCGTATGCCCAGTGGGTACTATGACCTGGAAGGAAAGGAATCCGGCGCCCGCGGTGACCGTTCCGCCGTAATCACCCAGAAAGTTGGAACCCAGCGCAGCAGGCAGGTAATCGTCGATGTAGGCCGCCAGGTGCGGTGTGTTGACGTCCAGGTTCTGCCAAGCGATCTGGTAGTACACGTCCTGCGTGGCGTTCGCGGCAAAGGCAACACTCAACTCGTCGTAGTTGAAAGTCGTGCTGGCATTCGCGGTACCTGGATAGGTTTTGGGCGCAGCCCAGGTGCTCACCACAGCATTGCGGAAGATCCGGCCCAGCTGGGTCGGGTCCGAACTGGTGATCTCGCCAGCGCCGCTGGTCACGAGCGTCGCTTGAGCAGAAAAAGCGGCTGCCAACAAGGACAGCGTCGCGAGGTGCTTGTTCAAATGCTTCACATTGGGCCTTCAATTGCAGGGTCGGCCGAGAAAACCGACCGCGCTGCCCGGCCACACAGCAAATCACACACCAACCTGAAATAGGTCAGTCCATTCAATCACTTGGGCCAATTTGACGGCAGTCGGACCGCAGCCCGAACCGGCGATGTGTAAAGCACCCCGACAGATGGCAGGGGCGGCGGCAGCGCTGCGGGCGGTGCGGCTAGGGCTGGGCCCGCTTCAGTTCCCAGTGGCTCACGCGGCCATCGCGCAATTCGACGTGCACTTCATCACCACCGGCGTCGGTCCAGACGTAGTTCTCCACCGCGCCGCCCGGCGCAGCACCGACAGCGCGGCCCAGGCTCTGCGTGATCTTCAGGATCTGCGGCAGCCGCATGCCCTTGACCAGCTTGGCCTGCAGCATCACCGCGTTCGGCACCTGGCCCACCGGGTTGCCGCCCGCCGTGCGCAGCACGCGCACGGCGCGGCTGAACTGCAGCAGCAACCAGAAGGTGACGGCCGTGAAGGCCAGCGCCACACCGGCCCAGCCATAGCCGACATAGCCGACGACGAAGGCCGCGAGGGCCAGGCCCCAGCTGACGGCAGGATGGTTCATGCGGGGCTCACAGACAATGACTCGGATGGATGGTTTGCAAACTTGGGTGATCAACCTCGACCGGGCGCCCGAGCGGCTGGCGCGCATTGCCGCACAACTGCGGGCCCTGGCCTTGCCGTTCACGCGCCTGCCGGCCGTCGATGCCCGCGCCTTGACACCTGAGCAGCATGCGGCGCTGGACGAGGCGGCCTACCGCCGCAAACACGGCATGACCCCGGTGCCGGGTGAATTGGGATGTTACCTGTCGCATGTCGAGGCGATGCGGCTGTTCCTGGCCTCGGACGCCGCCTTCGCGCTGATCCTGGAAGACGACGTGCTGCTGCACGCCAGCCTGCCCGCCGTGCTGCAGGGCCTGCAGGCCCACCCGGGCCGCTGGGACATGGTGAAGCTGTCCGCCGTCCACTCGGGCACGCCGCAGCGGGTGCTGAAGCTGACGCCCGGCCTGGTGCCAGAACACCACCTGGCGGTGATGCTGAGCCGCTGCACCGGCAGCAGCGCCTACCTCATCAACCGCCGCGCCGCGCAGGCCTATCTGCGCGCACCCGGCGGCCTGCTGCCGATGCAGCTGCCCTACGACCACGTCTTCGACCAGGGCTGGCGTTTCGGCCTGAAGGTACGCCTGGTGACGCCCACGCCCTGCGGGCACGACAGCGAGATCGCCAGCACCATCGTGGCGCCGCCCGGCGGCAGCCGCAAGTTCAGGTGGACACAGCGCCTGCCGACCTATGCCTACCGGCTGGGCAATGAATGGCGCCGCCTGGTGTACGGGCTGGCGCAGACCTTGCGAGAAAAAACGAATGGCTGATGCGATGAAACCTGTCGTCCCCACAACGCTGCCGCGCCGCATCCTGGCGGTGCAGTGGCTGCGCAAGACCCACGGCTGGATCGGCCTGTGGGGCGCCGTGCTGGGCTTGCTCTTCGGCACCAGCGGCATCTGGCTGAACCACCGCAACATCCTGAAGCTGCCGGCTATGGCGCAGCAGCGCGTCAACACGCAGATCGCCCTGCCCGACCCGGCCCCGGCCGACGCCGCCGCGTTGGCCGTCTGGCTGCAGACCGCGCTGAAGCTGGACGCCCCCGCCAGTTCGGTGAAAACTGACGCCGCGCGGCCGGTGGCCTGGACGGAGAAGGGCGACAAGACGGCGCCGGTGCTGATGCAACCCGAGCACTGGACCATCACCTACGGCGGCCCGCGCCACAGCGTGCAGGCCGAGACCTGGGCCGGCAACCGCTCGGTCAGCGTGCGCACGCTGGACAACGGCCTGATGGGCACGCTGACCAACCTGCACAAGGGCACGGGCATGACGGCGCCGTGGATCCTGCTGGTGGACACGCTGGCCGGCAGCCTGATCCTGCTGTCGCTGTCGGGGCTGACGCTGTGGACGCTGACCCACCGCAAGCGCGTGGTCGGCGGCGCCATCTTCGGCACCGCGCTGGTGGTGACGGCGGGGCTGGCGATCTCGTCGCTGTAGGCCGCAGCGGCAGCCGGCACAGCGGGCTCGCAGCGCAGCCGGCTCAGGTCAGCCCGCGCACGGCCTCGATGGCTTCCTCGATGCGCTCCACCGCGTGGATGGTCAGCCCCTCGATGGGTTTCTTCGGCGCGTTGGCCTTGGGCACCACGGCGATGGAAAAGCCCAGCTTGGCGGCTTCCTTCAGCCTTTCCTGACCGCGCGGCGCGGGCCGCACCTCACCGGCCAGGCCGACTTCGCCGAAGGCGATGAAACCGCGCGGCAAAGCCTTGCCACGCAGGCTGCCCTGGATGGCCAGCAGCACCGCCAGGTCGGCCGCCGGTTCACCGATGCGCACACCGCCCACGGCGTTGACGAAGACGTCCTGGTCCATGCAGCTGACGCCCGCATGGCGGTGCAGCACGGCCAGCAGCATCGCCAGGCGGTCGCGGTCCAGGCCCACGCTGAGGCGGCGCGGGCTGGGGCCGCCGCTGTCCACCAGCGCCTGGATTTCCACCAGCAGCGGCCGCGTGCCTTCCAGCGTCACCAGCACGCAGCTGCCGGGCACCGGTTCGTTGTGGGTGGACAGGAAAATCGCGCTCGGGTTGCTGACACCCTTCAGACCTTTTTCGGTCATCGCGAAGACGCCGATCTCGTTGACCGCGCCGAAGCGGTTCTTGATGGCGCGCACCAGGCGGAAGCTGCTGTGCGTGTCGCCTTCGAAATACAGCACCGTGTCGACGATGTGTTCCAGTACGCGCGGCCCGGCCAGCGCGCCTTCCTTGGTGACGTGGCCGACCAGCACGATGGCGCAGCCGCTGGTCTTGGCCACGCGGGTCAGTTGCGCGGCGCATTCGCGCACCTGGGCCACGCTGCCCGGGGCTGAATTCAGCTGCTCGGAATAGACGGTCTGGATGGAGTCGATGACGCAGAAGGCGGGCTGTTCGGCATCGATGGCGGCGATGATCTTTTCCAGCTGGATCTCGGCCAGCACGCGCACGGCTTTGCCGCTCAAACCCAGGCGGCGTGAGCGCAGCGCAATCTGGGCGCCGCTTTCCTCGCCGGTCACATACAGCACCTTCATCTGCGACGACAGCGCGTCCACTGCCTGCAGCAGCAGCGTGCTCTTGCCGATGCCGGGGTCGCCGCCGATCAGCACCACCGCGCCTTCGACGATGCCGCCGCCCAGCACGCGGTCCAGCTCTTCCTGGCCGGTGGGCGTGCGCGCGATGTCGGCGGCTTCGATCTCGCTCAGCGTGGCCACCGGCTGGCTGCGCGCCAGCGCCTGGAAGCGCGTGTTGCGGGTGGCCGGGCCCGAACCCGCAGCGGCTTCGGCCACGGTTTCGTCCAGCGTGTTCCAGGCCTTGCAGTGCGGGCACTGGCCCAGCCACTTGGCATTCGTGCCGCCGCATTCGCGGCAGGTGTAGATCGTCTTGGATGCGGCCATGCGGCCGATTGTCAAGCCGCCGTGAAGTTGCCGTGAAAGCCCAGCGGCAGCATGTAGGGCAGGACGGCCTGCGCAATCGGCCCGTCTTCCACGTGCGCCGCGTCCAGCACGTTCAGCACCGTGGTCTGGCGGCGGGCATCAAAGGTGGTGCCCAGCAGCCAGGCGTCCAGCTCGCCGGTCTTGCCGGGCTTGGGCACGACGATGTGTTCTTCGGCCACCGCCATCGCGCCGTAGTCGAAGCGCCGCGCGCGGCCGGTTTGCACGTCCAGCAGCTGCACGCCGTGCAGCAGCGCGTTGCTGCGGTTGGCGTAGGCCTGCCAGGCCGCGCCGGTGACCAGGAAGCGCGCGCGGTCTGCGCCTGAACGGCCGATGCGGCGCGGGTCGATGCGCGGGAATTCCACCTCGCCCGGCACGGCATGCAGCGTGGCTTTGCCGTTGCCCATGTCCAGCGTGGCGATCTGCAGGCCGACGCGGCCGGCGGTCTGTTGCTGCGCCGCCATCAAGGCCACCGCGCCCTGGTCCAGGAACCAGGCGTCGGGCGCGGCGATGTAGCTCAGGACGATGCGGCCGTCGCCCGTTTCATGCGCGTTACCGACGTGAAAGACCATCTGCGGCGGCAGCTCGAAAACACGGCGCTTCGTGATGTCGGCCTTCTCCATCACCAGCACGCGCAGCGGTTCGCCGGCCTTCATCGCGAAGCGGCGCGGGCCGTCGGCTATCGGCTTGGCGAAATCGAAGGACACCGGCGGCAACGGCACCACCAGGTAGCGCTCGGTAACGGCCATGTCGTGCACCATGCCGCCGGGGTAGGGCGACTCGCCCAGTTGCACGCCGGCCAGTGCGCCCTGCGGGTCCACATGCCAGGCCACGATGGCGGCGCCCTGCGTGCCGATGTTCCACAGGTGGCCGCTGGCGTCCACTTTCGGGTGCGCCGAAAACGGCACCTGCTGCAGGTCTTTGCGCCAGGTGACGGGGCCTTGCGTGGACAGGTCCTTCGGGTCCAGCCCGTAGGCCGAACCGCCTTCCCACAGCGCCAGCACGCGGCCCGCGTGTTCGATGGCGTTGGTGTTGGCCACGTTGAAGGCGTCGGGCCCGCTGGCCGGCGGCCCGCCGTCGATCTGCGTGCCCAGCGCCGACATCACGAAGCGACCGGCCTGCTGTTCCAGCTTCAGCTTGGCGGTGCGCACCATGCGGCCCCGGTGCGTGACCTTCCCGTCGCCGATGGTGAACTGCTGCACCATGCCATCGCCGTCGAACCAGTGGTGGTAGCGCTCGGGGCCGCGCTCCATCAGCGCCGGGCCGTTGCGGTAGAAGCGGCCGCGCAGCCCGGCCGGCCAGCGGCCGCGCAGCACGATCTGGCCGGGGCCGCTGGCGCTGTCACGGTCACCGGTGGCGTCGGTCACGCCTTTGAAGGGCGCCATCAGCGGCTGGCCCTTCACGTTGGTGTCGAACACCGACGCCAGCGCCGGTTTGGCGTCAACCAGCGTGGGGGTGATGGCAGCGGCGCTGGCGGCCAGGCCCGCGACGCTGGCGGTCAGGAGTTGACGGCGTTGCATGCTGGGCTCCCGGTTCACTGCGACAACTTCACGACGACCGCACTGCCGTTCAGCGTGACCTTGCCGGTTTCCCAGCTGGGGCCGAACATCCCCGGCGTGCCCGACGAACCCCAGGGCTCGGTGGGCATGCCCATGATGTTCTTGCCCATCTTGCCGTCGCTGTCGAGGTCCTGGAACATCGAGATGGCCACGGTGTCGCCGCTGATGCCGCACATCTGCAGGCGCGTGGTGGCGTCGCCGGCCGGTGCCTTCAGCGCTGTCAGCGGCTTCTTGCCGTAGGTCTCGGCGCTGCCGTAGGCCGCCAGGAAGAGCAGGCCCTGCTGCGGGCGCACGTTCTGCACTTCGACGGCGATGCAGACCGTGCCCGGGGCGGCGGTGGCGGCAGCGGGCGCTGCTGCAACGGGCGCAACGGGCGCAGAAGCGGCGACCGCTGCGGGGACCGGCGCGGCGTCCTGGGCCTGGGCGCTGAAAGCGCTGGCAGCGGCAACGATCAGGGCGGCGAGGGGGAAGGCGGACTGGTTCATGGCGTCTCTCCGGGTGGCGGGGTTTGATTCGATGAAGCGATTCTGCGAACCCGCACGGCCTGGCACAGCCGCTGCGCGACCAAGCGGCGGCGCCGGTCGCGAAGTGCGGCCGGCGCCGCGCCAGACGCCGAGCCGGCCGCCCGTCGATCGCCGGTCCACCGCCCTTCAATCGCCCGTCAATCGCCCGTGGAACGCCGCCCGGCCTTGATGTCGCTGCGCCGCGACTTGCCTTCCAGCCGCCGGCGCTGGCTGGCCCGCGTGGGCTTGGTGGCGCGGCGCGGGGCGTCGGGGTTGCAGACCTCATCGACCAGTTCCTGCAGCCGGGCCAGCGCGTCGGCCTGGTTGCGCGGCAGGCTGCGGTGGCCCTGGGCCTTGATGACGACCACGCCGGCTTCGGTGATACGCTGGTCCGCTAGCGCGCGCAGGCCGGTCTTCACAAAATCGGGCAAGGACGAGGCCTCGATGTCGAAACGCAGGTGCGCCGCCGACGACACCTTGTTGACGTTCTGCCCGCCCGCGCCCTGCGAGCGCACGGCGGTGAATTCGACTTCGGCGCGGTCGATCTCGACGCGCCGCTTCATCGCCCCGTCACTTCAGGACGACTTGCTGTTGCGCAGCAGGTTGACGATGTACAGCAGCGCCAGCGCGCCCAGCACCGAAGCGATCCAGCCCGACGGTTCGCCCACCGCATACCAGCCCAGCGCCTGCCCCGCCAGTTGCGCCAGCACCGAGCCGGCGATGCCCAGCACGCAGGTCAATATCCAGCCCATCTTCTGTTCGCCCGGCATGATGCCGCGCGCCAGGAAACCGACGATCAGGCCGAGGACGATGTTGCTGAGGATGAGCATGGTGGGGCGGGCTTTCTTGGAAGGATGGATTCAGGTTGGATCATCGCTGCGCACGGGCACACGCGGCGCCAGCGCACACATCAGCTCGTAGCCGACGGTGCCGGCGGTCTGCGCCACCTCGTCGATGGGCAAGACGCTGCCGTGCGGGCCGCAACCCCACAGCGTGACTTCGCTGCCCATCGCGGCCTGCGGCACGGGGGTCAGGTCCACCACCAGCATGTCCATCGACACCCGGCCGACGGTGCTGCTGCGCACGCCGTCCACCAGCACCGGCGTGCCAGTGGGGCACAAACGCGGGTAACCGTCGGCATAGCCGCAGGCCACGATGCCGATGCGCTGCGGCCCGCTGGCGGTATAGCCGCTGCCGTAGCCCACGCTGTCGCCGGCCTGCAGGTGCTGGATGCCGATGAGCCTGGCGCGCAGCGTCATCGTCGGCTGCAACTGCCAGTGCGCGATGTCGTGTTCGGGAAAATCGGGCGCACTGCCATAGGCCAGGATCCCCGCGCGCACCCAGTCGTTCTGAATGGTCGATTCCGACCCGTGGCGCAGGATGGCCGCGCTGTTCGACAGGCTGCGTTCGCCGGGCAGGTCCTGCGTGGCGGCTTCGAAGGCGGCCACCTGATGGGCCACGCCGCGCGGGCCGTCGGCGTCGCTGAAGTGGGTCATCAGCGAGATCTCGTCCACCTGCGTCAGCGCGTCCAGCCGGGCCCAGGCGCTGCGGAACACCTCGGGGCGGAAGCCAAGGCGGTTCATGCCGCTGTTCATCTTCAGGAAAACGCGGTGCGGCTGCTGCGTCTTGTGCGCGGCCAACCAGTCGATCTGTTCGCTGCAGTGCACCGCGTGCCACAGGCCCAGGCGCGAACACAGCTCCAGGTCGCGCGGCTCGAACACGCCTTCCAGCAGCAGGATGGGACCCCGCCAGCCCAGCGCACGGATGCGTTCCGCTTCGGCCAGGTCCAGCAAGGCAAACCCATCCGCGCCCCGCAGGCCGGGGTAGGCCCGTTCGATGCCGTGGCCGTAGGCGTTGGCCTTGACCACGGCCAGCACGCGCGCATCCGGCGCGGCAGCGCGGGCCTGCGCCAGGTTGTGGGCCAGCGCGGCGGGGTGGATCAGGGCTTCGATCGGACGCGGCATTTGTGGGCGTTTCGGGGGCTGTGACCATTCTGACAGCCGGGGGGTGCGTGCTATAACCGCGCGCCCTTTCCAGACAGCGACAACAGACGGAGACAACGCGCCCCCACGCCGGCCAGCACCTGCTGCGCGCGACAAGATGAAAAAAGGTTTTTCGACCATCATGGCGGCGCAGTTCTTCAGCTCGCTGGCCGACCAGGCCTTGCTGGTTGCCGCCATAGAGCTGTTGCGCATGGACAAGGCCCCCGCCTGGCAGGTGCCGGCCTTGGCGCCGATGTTTGCGCTGTTCTATGTGGTGCTGGCGCCCTTCGTCGGGGCCATCGCCGACGCCGTGCCCAAGGGCAAGGTCATGTTCCTCAGCAACCTGGTCAAGGTGGCCGGCTGCTTGATGATGCTCATCGGCGGCCACCCGCTGCTGGCCTACGCCGTCGTCGGCCTGGGTGCGGCGGCCTACTCGCCGGCCAAATACGGCATCCTGACCGAACTGCTGCCGCCCTCGCAGCTGGTCAAGGGCAACGGCTGGATCGAGGGCCTGACGGTGGGCTCCATCATCCTGGGCATCCTGCTGGGCGGGCAACTCGTCGGCCCCAAGCTGGCGCCGATGCTGCTGGGTATCGATTTCCCCTTCATGGACACCGGCGTGGACACCGCGCCCGAAGCGGCCATCTCGGTCATCGTCTTCCTGTACGTGGTGGCAGCGCTGTTCAACCTGAAGATTCCGCGCACCTCGGCGCCGCTGCAGCCGCTGCGCGGCGGCGTGCGCGACCTGGTGCGCGACTTCTCGCACTGCAACGCGCGCCTGTGGGGCGACAAGCTGGGGCAGATCACGCTGGCCACCACCACGCTGCTGTGGGGCATCTTCAGCAACCTGCGCGTCATCGTCTTCACCTGGGCTGCGGCCGCTCTGGGTTACGGCACGACGCAGGCCAGCAACCTGGCCGGTGTGGTCGTCATCGGCTCGGTCATCGGCGCGGTCACCGCGTCGATGCTGATGAAGCTGGACCGGGCCGTCACCGTGCTGCCGCTGGGCATCGGCGTGGGCATTTTGATGATCGGTCTGAACGCGCTGACCAACGTCTGGCTGGCCGCGCCCTTCCTGATCATCATGGGTGCGCTGTGCGGTTTTCTCATCGTGCCGATGAATGCGCTGCTGCAGCACCGCGGCCACAACCTGATGGGCGCCGGCCGCTCCATCGCCGTGCAGAACTTCAACGAACAGGCCTGCATCCTGGGCACCGGTGCCTTCTACGCCGGCATGACGCGCTTTGGCCTGTCGGCCTTCGTCGTCATCACCATCTTCGGCCTGACGGTGGCCGGCGTGATGGAGCTGATCCGCCGCTGGCACCAGCGCAACCTGGCGGTGCACGGCGACGAGGTGCAGCGCCTGCTGGCCATTGCCCGCACGGACGGGCATTGAAGCCGGCATCGGGCCGGGCACCCAGACGGCAACCGGGACAGCCACCGGGTCAGGCATGGCGCTGAGCACCGCCGCCCGCTGGCTGCCCGCGCTGGCCCTGGTCTTCAATGCGCTGACCTGGGGTGTGTCGTGGTGGCCCTTCCGGCAGCTGGCGGCGCAGGGCCTGCACCCGCTGTGGGCCACGGTGCTGATCTACGGCATGGCCGTCGTCGGCATCACGCTGTGGCGGCGCGGTGCCTGGGGCGAACTGTGGCGCACGCGTTCGCTGTGGCTGCTGGTGCTGGCTTCCGGCACCACCAACGCGGCCTTCAACTGGGGCGTCACCGTCGGCGACGTGGTGCGCGTGGTGCTGTTGTTCTACCTGATGCCGCTGTGGGCCGTGCTGCTGGCGCGCCTGCTGCTGAAGGAAGCGCTGACACGCGCCGCGCTGCTGCGCGTGGCCATGGCCCTGGCCGGCGCGGCCGTGGTGCTGTGGCCGGCGGGCGGCATGTCGGACGGGATAACAGGCGGCCTGCCGCTGCCGCGCACGCTGCCCGAATGGCTGGGCGTGCTGGGCGGCTTCACCTTCGCGCTGAACAACGTGCAGCTGCGGCGCGAAGCCCACCAACCCGAAGCCGCCCGCGCGCTGGCCATGTTCACCGGTGGCGCTGTGGTGTCGGCCGTGCTGGCGCTGAGCCTTCAGGCCAGCGTGCCGCTGCCGCCCGCGCCGGCATGGGGCTGGGTGCTCGGCGGGCTGCTGATGGGCGTGGCCTTCCTGGGCGGCAACATGGCGCTGCAGTACGGCGCATCGCGCTTGCCGGCCAATGTGACGGCCGTGGTGATGATCACCGAGGTGCTGTTCGCCGCCGGTTCGGCCGTGTTGCTGGGCGCGGGCCAGGTGACGCCGGCGCTGTGTGTGGGCGGCGCGCTGATCGTCGGCGCCACCTTGCTGGCCGGCCACGGCTGACGGCCGTGGGCCTTGCCTGCCGGCCTTCAGGCCGGTGATCGTTTCGGTGTGCTGGCCGGGGCTGCCGGCGGTGCAGGGGCCGCTGACGATGTCGTTGGCGTGGTCGATACCGCTGCCGGTGCACCGGTCGGCGCCGGCACGGCGGTCGGCTTCGCGCCCAGACCTTCGGGCGCCACCAGCCCCTGGCGGCGCAGCAGCGCGGCGAGTTCGGCTTCCTTGATCGGCTTGCCCAGGTAGGCGTCGCAGCCCGCCAGCGAACCGCGTGCGCGGTCGACCTCGCTGTGGTGGGCCGACACGACGATGACGGTGGCGCTGATGGCCAGCGCGCTGCGCTTGATGTGGCGGCACAGCGCCAGGCCGTCGAGTTCGCTTTCAGGGCCGAGTTCGATGTCCAGGAAGATCAGGTCGTAGTTGCGCTGCGCCAGCAGGTCGATGACCTGCGCGCTGGTGACCGCCGCGTCGCTGCGCACGCCCCAAGGCAGCAATCGGCTGGTCAGGAAGCGCCGGGCGATGTCGCTGTCGTCCACCACCAGGGCACGCGGCGGGGCGGGCGGCCCGACGAAGACCGGCGGCCTGGCCGGCGCAGCGGGTGGCTGTGCTGCGGGTGCACGCCGCGCCACCGGTGCGGCAACCGGTGCAACAAGCGGTGCGGCAGCCGGCGCCGGCATGCGCAGCATCGATTCGACGATGACCCCCACCTCGGGCACCACGGCGGGCGGCGGCGGGTCGGCAGCGCGCACCGGCGGCCGCGCCACGGGCGGCGCCATCGCGGCCACGGGCGCTGCGCCGTTGCGGGCTTGCACCAAGGCGTCCAGCGCCTTCATCACGTGCAGCGCGTCGATGGGCCGGCGCATGGACGCCGCCGCGCCTTCGGGTGCGGGCGAGCCGATGAACACGGTTTCCGCCAGCCGTTCAGTCACCACCACCAGCTGCACCGAAGGGCCGTGGTCAGCATCGGCCACCAGGTAGTCGGCGTCGGTCAGGGTGACGACCAGTTCGAAGCGCGGTTCGCGTTCGGCGGCCAGGCGGAAGTAGGAAGCCAGCGCGCTGCGCTCGAAATCGCTGAAGCCCAGAAAGGCGACGCGCGCGGGGGCTCGTGTAGGTGGTTGGGCTGGCATCAGGCGGCCGATGCTGGGGCGCCGGCTGGCCGCTGTCAACGTCCTGCGGCAGGCCCGCTCGCGGCCCGGGGCGCGGCAGTGTCCTCTAACCGGGCGGCGATAACATCTGCCGCCTGTTCCAGCCCGGAGTTTGCCCATGGCCGCCAAGAGTATTTTCGATTTCGACGCCGCGTCCATCGCCGGCCAGCCCGCCAACTTTTCGGCCCAGCGCGGCAAGGTGATGCTGGTGGTCAACACCGCCAGCGCCTGCGGCTTCACGCCGCAGTTTGCGGGGCTGGAAAAGCTGTGGAAGGACTACGAAGCGAAGGGCCTGGTGGTCATCGGTTTCCCGAGCAATGAATTCGGCGCGCAGGACCCGGGCAGCAACGACGAGATCGCTTCTTTCTGCCAGCTGAACTACGGCGTCAGCTTCCCGATGATGGCCAAGACCCAGGTCAACGGCAGCGACGCCCACCCGCTGTGGCAGTGGCTGAAAGGCGAAGCGCCGGGCATCCTGGGCACCCAGGCCATCAAGTGGAACTTCACGAAATTCCTGGTTGGTCGCGACGGCCAGGTCATCAAGCGCTACGCGCCGAATGACGCGCCCGACGCGCTGCGCAAGGACATCGAGAAAGCGCTGGCGGCATGAGCTTCTTCAGCCACCTCGACGCCTACGCCGGCGACCCCATCCTGAGCCTGAACGAGGCCTACCAGGCAGACCCGCGCAAGGACAAGGTCAACCTGTCCATCGGCATCTACTTCGACAACGACGGCCTGATCCCGGTGCTGGACAGCGTGCGCCAGGCCGAAGCCCAGATGCTGGCCGCCAGCGGCCCCAAACCCTATCTGCCGATGGAAGGCTCGGGTGCGGCGCGCGCCGCCGTGCAGGCGCTGCTCTTCGGCGCCGACCACCCGGCTCTCACCAGCGGCCGCGTGTCCACGCTGCAGACCGTGGGCTCCAGCGGCGGCCTGAAGGTGGGCGCCGATTTCATCCAGCGTTGGCTGCCGGGCAGCGACGTGTGGGTCAGCGACCCCAGCTGGGACAACCACCGTGCCATCTTCGAAGGCGCCGGCCTGACCGTCGGCACCTACCCGTATTACGACGACCGCAGCGGCGGCCTGAAGTTCGACGCCATGCTGACGGCACTGCAAGCCCTGCCGCCGCGCAGCGTGGTGCTGCTGCACGCCTGCTGCCACAACCCCACGGGCGTGGACCTGAGCGCAGCGCAGTGGGACGCGCTGATCCCCGTGCTGCGCGACGGCGAACTGCTGCCCTTCCTGGACCTGGCCTACCAGGGCTACGGCGACGGCATCGAGGCCGACGCCTTCGCGATCCGCGCGCTGGCCTCCGCCGGCCTGAGCTTCTTCGTCGCCAACTCGTTTTCCAAGAGCATGAGCGTCTACGGCGAACGCGCCGGCGCGCTCAGCGTGGTCTGCGCCGACGCGGCCGAGGCCGAGCTGGTGCTGGGCCAGATGAAGGCCACGGTGCGGCGCAACTATTCCAGCCCGGGCATCCACGCCGCCGGCATCGTCAGCCGGGTGCTGACCGACCCGGCCCTGCGTGCCTCGTGGGAAACCGAAGTGGCCGGCATGAGCAGCCGCATCCAGGCCATGCGCCACAGCCTGCACGGCGTGCTGGCCGCCAAGCTGCCGGGCCGCGACTTCAGTTACTTCCTGACCCAGCGCGGCATGTTCAGCTACACCGGCCTCAGCGCGGCGCAGGTGGACCGCCTGCGCGAGGAATTCGGCGTCTACCTGGTGCGCTCGGGGCGCATCTGCGTGGCCGGGCTGAACACCGGCAATGTCGAGCGCACGGCGGTGGCGATGGCGGCGGTGCTGTAGCCGGGTCGATCAGGCCGGCGGCGGCGCTGCCGCCACCTGCACCTGGGCGCGCAGCCACTGGTGCTCGGGCGCTGCGTCGTTGCGCAGGTGCCAGAGCATTTCCACATGCACCGGCTCCAGCAGCATCGGCAGTTCACGCACCACCAGGTCCGGCATGCCGCCAGTGGCCAGCAGGAAGCGTTCGGGCAACACGGTCAGCAGGTCGGACGTGGCCACCACGCGGCCGGCGGTGAAGAACTGGTTGACCGTCAGCACGATGCGCCGCTGCCGCCCCAGCGCTGTCAGCGCCTTGTCCACATAGCCGTGCGGGCGGCCTGAAAAGCTGACCAGCAGGTGGTGGGCGGCGCAGAAGGCGTCCAGCGTCAGCGGCTGCTCGGCCTGCGGGTGGCCCTTGCGCATCACGCAGACGTAGCGCGTGGCGTAGAGCCGCGCGTGGCGCAGGTGGCTGTCCGGGCCCTGTGCGACCAAGTTGGTGATCACTTCCGGGAAGAAGCCGACCGCCATGTCGGCCTCGCCGTCTTCCAGCAGGCGGCGCGGGTCGCGGGTGGTCAGCGGCAGCAGGCGCAGGTTGACCAGCGCGCGCGCGCTTTCGATGCGCTCGACCAGCCCCGGCGCCAGCAGCGCGGCGGTGGCGTCGGCCATCGCCAGGCGCAGCTGCACGGCGTCGCGCTGAGGGTCGAAGTCGCCCGGCGTCAGCACCTGGCGCAGGCTGGCCAGCGCCATGCGCACCTGCGGCCACAGCGCCTCGGCCTGCGGCGTGGGGCGCATGCCGTGGGCGCTGCGGACGAACAACTCCTGCCCCAGCGACTCGCGCAGCCGGCGCAGCGCGTGGCTGACGGCCGGCTGCGTCATGGCCAGCGCGGCGGCGGCGCGGGTCAGGCTGCCTTCGGCCATCACGGCGTCCAGCACGCGCAGCAGGTTCAGGTCCAGGGTGCGGAAGTTGTGGGGCACGGTGCAGGTGATATTTGTGAAACGTATATCTAAGATGCGGAATATTCACTTGCCTGCCATTGGTGGTTACCCTAGTATTGACCCCATTCCAGCCCCACCGGGCCCCAACGCTGCCCCATCCGGGCGGCACTGCAAGGAGTTCACATGACCGCCATCACCGTTCAATCGCCCATCACCATCGCCACCCCCCGCGCCAGCCTTTGGGCAGCGGGCGCCTTCACCGGCGTGCTGAGCTGGTTCGAGCGCCACAGCACCGTGCGCGCCGAGCGCCAGTTGCAGGCCGACCGCGCCACCGAAGCCGCCGCCGTGCGCGAATACGCCCAGCGCTACGCCGCGCACGACCCGCGTTTCGCCGCCGACCTGCTGGCCGCCGCCGACCGCCACGAGCGCACCGAGTAAGACCGCCCGGCGGGGCTTGCCGCTGCGGCATCATCGCCGCCGATGCTTTCCTTCCTGTTCAAGCGGCTGGCCGGGGTCGCGCTGACCCTGCTGGTCGCTTCGGCCGTGGTCTTTGCCCTGCTGGAACAACTGCCCGGCAACGCGGCTGAACTGAAACTGGGCGCCACCGCCACGCCCGAAGCCGTGGCCGCCCTGCGCGCCCAGCTGGGCCTGGACCGCCCGCCGCTGGCGCGCTACGGCGATTGGGTGCTCGGCCTGCTGCACGGCGCGACCGCGCGCAGCAGCAGCTATGACACACCCACCGCCGAACTGATCGCCCAGCGCCTGCAGGTCACCCTGCCGCTGGCGCTGTTGGCGATGGCCCTGACCACCGTGTTGGCGCTGGCCCTGGGCCTGTACGCCGCCGCGCGCCACCGGCAGGCCGGTGACACGGTGGTGATGGCGGCCAGCCAGCTGGGCATTGCGGTGCCCAATTTCTGGTTCGCCATCCTGCTGATCCTGGTTTTCGCGGTGCAGCTGCAGTGGGTCAGCGCCGGCGGTTTTCCGGGTTGGACTGATGCTGACGACAGCGAAGGCGGACTGGGTGCCGGCCTGCAGGCGCTGATCCTGCCGGCCATGTCCCTGGCGCTGGTGCAGGCCGCCATCCTGGCGCGCGTGACCCGTTCGGCGGTGCTGGACGTGCTGCGCGAAGACTTCATGCGCACCGCACGCGCCAAGGGCCTGACGCGCCGCCAGGCGCTGTGGCGCCACGGCCTGCGCAACGCACTGATCCCGGTGCTCACGGTCGCCGGCCTGCAATTCGCCAACCTGCTCACCGGCACCATCGTGGTGGAAAACGTCTTCGTGCTGCCGGGCCTGGGCCGGCTGGTCTTCCAGGCCATCGCCAACCGCGACCTGGTGGTCGTGCGCGACGTGGTGATGCTGCTGGTGGCCGGCGTGGTGGTGGTCAACGGGCTGGTCGATGGGCTGGCCGGGGTGATCGACCCGCGTTGGCGTCTGCCCGCCGGTGCGGCGCCGGGGTCGGCATGAAGGCCACCCGCGCGATGACCACCGCCCGCCGCGCGGGGCGCCACCCCAGCTTCGCGCTGGGCGCCGCCCTGACCGGGCTGCTGCTGGGCGCCGCGCTGCTGTCGCTGGTCTGGCAGCCCTGGCCGCCGGGCGACATCGACATCGCGGCCAAGCTGCAGGCGCCATCGGCCGCCCACAGCCTGGGCACCGACGGCCTGGGCCGCGACGTGGCCAGCCTGTTGCTGGTGGGTGCGCGCAACAGCATCGCGGTGGGCGTGGTGGCGGTGGGCATCGGCCTGCTGATCGGCGTGGCGCTGGGCGCGCTGGCGGCAGCGCAGAAGGCGGCGGGCCGGGGCTGGGTGGACACCCTGCTGATGCGCGCCTGCGACTTCACCTTCGCCTTCCCGGCGCTGCTGCTGGCCATCCTGCTGACCGCCGTCTACGGCCCGGGTTTGCTGATGAGCAT
>JANPHI010000213.1:0-6770 GCA_031424355.1 Betaproteobacteria bacterium | reverse complement strand
CAGGCTGAAGCCCAGGGCCGACGCCCCGAGTTCCCGGATGGGCGTGAAGTAGCCGACGAAGCTGAAACCCGTCCACAGCCCGATGGCAATCCACACCAGGTGCTTGCCGCCGGTGCGGCGCAGGCGGTTGAAGTTCCAGGGGCCGGCGTCCAGCTTCATGCGTGCAGCGCGGTCGCCCTGGAACCTGCGCTCGACCCACATGAACATCTCGGTGTAGACGGTCTGCGGGCAGGCATAGCCGCACCACAGCCGCCCGGCCACGGCGGTGAAAAGGAACAGCGCGTAGGCCGAGATGATCAGCAGCGCCGTCATGTAGATGAGGTCCTGCGGGTAGAGCACCAGGCCGAAGATGTAGAAGCGCCGCGAGCCCAGGTCGAACAGCACCGCCTGGCGGTTGTTCCACATCAGCCAGGGCGTGCCATAGAAGGCCAGTTGCGTCAGCCAGACGAAGGCCCAGCGCCAGGCCACGAACACGCCCTTCACCGAACGCGGGTAGATCTTCTGCGCCGCCTGGTACATCCAGATGGTGTGCGCCTCAGCGTCGGCGTCGGGGCTGGGCCGTGGTGACGGTTGCGGTACAGATGACATGGGTGGCACTTTCGATCAGCGTTGCTCGCCCGCCGCTGCATCACTGCCAACGACTGAGCCGTGCGCCATTCATTGCAAGTCTTCTGCCAGCGCCTGCAGCCTCAGGGGGTTTTAGCCTTCTGGCAGCGAAAGACTGAGTTTTCCCCGTGGCCCCGGGCCCATCGACGCCTGATCGCGCGCCCGCTGCGCTGCCGTCATGGCAGTGGTTGCCGACTGCCTAACTGCCAAAGTTGGCGATGTGGCGGCAATACTGGCAGTGCAGCTGCCATGCGGCGCGCGCGGGCCGCTCGACTCTGGCGGGTCTGCTGCCCAGGTGCAGCGCTGCCATTTCCCCGGCCAACTTGCCCATGCAGCGCGGCGGGCACGGTTCTTGGAATGGGAGGGGTGTGGCGCGACATCGGCGCCTGCCAATCGCCCGCACGGGCCGTGGCCCCTTCGCCCCTGATTCCGGACCCACCCCATGAAGATCCTGAAGAGCCTGTCTGCCAGGGCGCAGCCCCCAAGATGGCCAAGGCGGCATCCGCGCCAACGAACACAACGCTTACTGACCCATCGATGTCAACCCGGCAAGGAGCCGACCATGAATCCCACCTTTCCCATTGCATGCCCGGGCGCCGGCCTGTCGGTGAACGCAACCCCCAGCGATCCCGACAAGCGGTTGTGGCTGATCGCCACTGGCGCGGCTGGCGGCGCGGCGGCCCTGGCCACGGCGGTTCCGTTCGTGTCCACCTTCGCGCCCAGCGAGCGCGCCAAGGCGGCCGGCGGACCGGTCGAGGTGGACTTGTCGGACATTCCGCCCGGTGGCAGCAAGACGGTGGAATGGCGCGGCAAGCCGGTGTGGATCGTGCGTCGCACGCCGGCCATGCTGGCCGCGTTGCAGGGCCACGATGCCCAGCTGGTGGACCCGCAGTCGGCGAAAGACCAGCAGCCGGCCTATGCCCGCAACCCCGCGCGCGCGGCCAAGCCCGAAGTCTTCGTGGCCGTGGGCATCTGCACGCACCTGGGCTGTTCGCCCAGCAACGCCCCGGCCGGCGTCGCCAACCCCAGCCTGCCCGCCGACTGGCCGGGCGGCTTCTTCTGCCCCTGCCACGGATCGACCTTCGATGGTGCCGGACGCGTGTTCAAGAACAAGCCGGCACCGACGAACCTGGAAGTGCCGCCCTACCGTTACGCGAGCGACTCGCGCATCCTGATCGGCGACGACGCCGCAGCCTGAGAGGCGCCTACTGTGTGGTGTCTCGCCAGGATGCTCGGCGCCGGGCTCAGCAGTCGCGGAAGGCGTGCCGTGGTGCTTTCGGGGTCGCGCGCTGGGCCTCCCTCACTTGGACGGGTACTGCAGGTCCGCGCGACGGTTCTGCGCCCAATCGGATTCATCGTGCCCCTTGGCCTTGGGCTTCTCTTCGCCCCAGCTGATGGCTTCCATCTGCGCATCCTTGACGCCAACCACCTTCAAGGCCTGGCGAACGGCTTCGGCGCGCTTCTGGCCCAAAGCCAGGTTGTATTCGGCGCTGCCCCGCTCGTCGGTGTTGCCTTCGATGCGAATGGCGACCTTGGGGTTGGCCATCAGGTATTTGCCGTGCCGCTCGACCAAGGCTGAAAACTCGGGCTTCAGCAAGGCATCGTCGAAGTTGAAGTAGACGCTGCGCCCGGTGGCGATGTCGCTTTTGGGATCCAGATAGGCCGGCGTGCTCACCGTGGCGACTTTCGATGCGGGTGTCGGTGTCGGTGCCGAGGTGACAGCCGGGCCACTGGCGGAGCGGGGCGGCGTCATCGGCGCCGGCGTGGTGCTGCTGGCGCCAGCAACGGTCTTGGGTGCGGCAGCCGGTGCGATCGGCGTGCTGCTGCAGGCGCCCAGCAGCGCCGTCAGCAGAACCAGGGACAGGCAGGTCTTGGTGTTCGTCACGTTCATGGCTCCAAGGGAAGAGGGACAGCGCGGCAGGGCTCAGGGCCCAGCCTCGACCTTGGAATTTAGGCAACCCGTTGGGCGGGCGACAGTGCCGGGCGTCACTGTCGCCGCAGGTCCTTGGTCACGAACTGAAGACGCAAGGGCGCGCTGCTGGGCCCACAAACCGAACACTCAAAGGTGGAAGTCCAGGATGACCCGCGTGCCTTCGTCGGGCCGGCTCTGCACGGTGAGGGCCGCATCGATCAACGCGGCTTGTTCACGCATGCCCCGCAGGCCGAAATGGCCCGGTGTGGGTGCCATGGGATCGAAGCCCAGACCGTCGTCCTTGACCTCGATGTGCGCCAGTCGCGTCAAGTCCGTTGGGGACGCATCCGCCTGATGCGAGGCGACGGCTTCACAGCTCACGCGGATGTGCACGAAGCGGGCTTGCGCATGCCGTTCGATGTTGCGCAGGGCTTCTTCAACGATGCGGAACACGGTCTCTGAACGGTCGTCCGCCCAGGTGGCCATATCGGGATGGCTGTCGAGCGTGACCGCGACGCCCGTTCGGTGGCCGAAGCGTTTCACCAGGTCCTTCAAAGCCGGGCCGAGACCGGCTTCGCGCACGCCGTTGTCGCGCATCTGCGCAATGGCGGCGCGTGCATCGGACAGGCCGCTGGTGGCCACGGCTTCAGCGCGCCCCAACTCGGCATCCAGTTGCTCGCTGTCCATGCGGCTGCGCAGCTTGCGCACCAGCCGAATCTGGGTCAGCAAGGCCATCAGGGAATGCGCCAGCGTGTCGTGCAGGTCGCGGGCGATGCGCAGCCTTTCGCGGTTGACGGCCGCGTGCCGCGTCTCGTCGGCCATCTGCTCGATCTGCAAGGTGCGGTCGGCAACACGCTGATCGAGTTCGACGTTCAGCGCTTGCAGGGCCTGCTTTTCGCTCTGCAGATGACCCACCAATTGCGCCAGCGTCGCACCAATGCGGCTGACGTCGTCACGGCCTGCCGGCAAGGTCAGCGACTGCTGTTCGCCCCGGCGGACCGCTTCGGCCTGGGCCGCCAGCCGGCTGAGGCGGCGGGTCAGGATGCGCGTGGCGGCGGCGGCGGCACCCGCGGCCAGCAAGCCGGCCAGAAAGACAATGAGGAAGACGGTGCGCCGGGTTGTTCGCACGGGCTCCAGCGCAGCGTCGGCACGTTGGCGAACGATGGCCGTCCAGCCCAGGCCCATGCTGTCGGCCAGGCGAAGCTCGGTGCGACGGCCAACCACGTAGGCCCCCGATTCGGTGAGATCGGTCTGCGGTGCCAGTTGCTGGCCGTGCCACCGTTCCGGCGCCACCAGCAGGGCGCCGTCGCGCGCCGCCACCATCACCTCCAACTGCCTGTGCTTGCTGAGCGCGGCCTGCATCTTCGTCACCACGCGCTCGACCCAGGGCCAGGCCAGGTGAGCAGCCAACACGCCGGTGGCGCTGCCCACGCTGGGGTTCAAGGGAACCGCGTAGTCCATCAATCGGGGCGGGTCCTCGGCGGGCGATGGGTTCGTGGCCGAAATCGGGGTGTGCACTTCGGTGACGAAGGGGTGGCTGCGGCCCTGAACGAACCAGGGCAAATTCGCAGCGCTGGCGCCTTGCAGCGTGCCCGAGGTGTCGGCCTGGATGCGCCCCTGTGTGTCGGTCAGTGCCAGCCAGACGAATTCCGGAAATGCCGCCTTGACGGCCCCCAGGGTCTGCTGGATGCCTGCGCTGCTGTGGTCGCCGGAGGCCGCGATCTGGGCTGCCGTGGCCTGCAACACAGACCGCCGGGTCTCCAGGTTCATCGACAGCGCGTCCCGCACCTGCGTGGCCAGTTCGGCCAGCAGGCCCTCGGCGTCAGCCCGCGCGCGCTGTTCGGCCTCTGCGGCGGCCAGGTTGGCGGCGATCAGTGCGGCGATGGTGACCACCGCGAACACCGCCCAGGCGATGGCCGCCGCGACATGCCGCCGGGGGTTCAGTTGTTGCCAGAAGGTCATGGGGCGAGGTTGCCACGTCGTGACGCTGCCGGACCAGGGTTGCGGGCAAGTCATGACTGCAAGATGCCATCGGTCACTGCCTGCTGGCAGCCCCGTCAGATAAGCTGGCGGCCATGTGTGATGGTTCTTTCAGCAGGCTATGGCAGGCATGAGCGCTTCGGCCCCGATGGACGACTTGGTGCAGGCGGTCTCTTCGGCTGGCGGTCTGGCGCCCGACAAGGCATCTGCCGTTGTCGAAGCCGTGCTGCGTTTCCTGGGCGCCCGGCTGCCGTCACCGCTGTTCGGCGAATTGCAGGACCGACTCCAGGCGCCCGGCACCGCTCAGGGTGGCCTTCCCGCTTCCGATGCAGGGCCGAGCCCTTGAGTGACGCCACCGACGCCACCGACGTCGCCACCGAACCCGCGCTGCGCCTGCTCATCGTCGACGACCAGCCTTTGATCCGGCGCGGTCTGGCCATGATGCTGGCCGCCGAGCCGGGCATCGAGGTCGTGGGGCAGGCCTGCGATGGGCTGGACGCCATCGAACAGGCGCTGCGCAGCCAGCCCGATGTCGTGGTCATGGACCTGCAGATGCCCCGCGCCAGCGGCGTGGTGGCGACGCGCGAGATCACTGCGCAATTGCCCAATACGCGCGTGGTGGTGCTCAGCACCTACGACGACGATGAACTCGTCTTCGAGGCCATCCGGGCTGGCGCGCAGGCCTATCTGCTGAAGGACGCGTCCGAGGCCGAAGTTCTGGACACCATCCGCTGCGTGCACAGGGGCGAGTCGCGGTTGTCGCCGGCCATCGCGCGCAAGGTCCTGGCGCAGTTCCGAACTTTTGCGCAGGTTGCCCCGGAGCACCACGGCGGCCATGTTGAACCGAAACCAGCACCAGCCGTCAGCGTTGCGGGCACCGAGGCGATGCCCGGCAATGGCCGGTCGAACGCGCGACCGGCAGCCGACGAAGAGGCCCTGACCGAGAAGGAAGCCCGGATCCTGGATCTGCTGGCGCAGGGCATGAGCAACAAGCAGATCGCCGCCACCGTCTTCCTCGCCGAGGGAACCGTCAAGAACTACGTCAGCCGGATCATGGAAAAGCTGCACGCCAGCAGCCGCCTCGAATTGGCGATCCGTGCCGTTGCGCGCAAGGGCTGACCAGTGCCACTGCCCGCAGGCGGACACGCTGTGGTCGACGGAGACACCGGCTTCTGAGGCCAGCCTGCGCGCCTTGGCCACGCCTACCTCGGCGATGTCGAAGGCCTGCATCCGGTTTGCCGGTGAGCGCAGCGCGCCTCGGCGGTCTATGCAGTCCTTGCGGCAACTGCATCAGCGCCTTGGTCTTGGCGTCCGGGGCGTCGTCAGCGGCGTCGGGCCCTGTTGAACGTTGCGCAGGGCGTGTTCAGGCCCCCGGGCGCGCGCCGAGCTTGCGCACGATGGATTCCATCAGGCACCACTTCGTCAGCGCGCTTTGCAGCAGGTTGGCGCCGACGAAGGCGGTGAACGCCAGCCACCAGGGGCTGACGAAGATCGGGCTGCCAGGGATGCCCAACGCGAGCGACAGCAGGATGAAGGTGCCTGCGACGAGGCGAACGATTTGCCAGGAAGTCATGTCTTTGCTCCTTGAGTGGACGGTGTGCTTGGGGCTTGCGCGGCCGCATCGGAATCCCCGGTGCCGGTGATCGCATCCAGCCGGTTGCGATAGGCCACGAAATACAGGATCGGGATGACCACCAGCGTCAGCACGGTGGACACGAAGATGCCGAAGATCAACGAGATCGCCAGGCCGTTGAAGATGGGGTCGTCGAGGATGAAGAAGGCACCCAGCATCGCGGCCAGACCGGTCAGCACGATGGGCTGTGCGCGGGTGATGGCCGAACGCACGATGGCGTCCTTGAACGCGACACCCGAGCGGACTTGCAGGTTGATGAAGTCGACCAGCAGGATGGAGTTGCGCACGATGATGCCGGCCAGCGCGATCATCCCGATCATGCTGGTGGCCGTGTACTGCGCGCCCAGCAAGGCATGGCCCGGCATCACGCCGATGATGGTCAGCGGGATCGGCGCCATGATGATCAGCGGCGTCAAATAGCTGCCGAACTGCGCCACCACCAGCAGGTAGATCAGGATCAGGCCGACGCCGTAGGCCAGGCCCATGTCGCGGAAGGTTTCGTAGGTGATCTGCGATTCGCCGTCCCACTTGATGGCGTAGTCGCGGTAGGCGTCGCTGGGCTGGCGGATGAAGTATTCCTGCAGCGTGCCACCGCCGGGCGTGGCGATCTGGGTGATGTCACCGCGCATCTTGAACACG
>JANPHI010000212.1:0-4841 GCA_031424355.1 Betaproteobacteria bacterium | reverse complement strand
CTCTTGCCCGAGCCCTTGCTTTCAGCGAGTGCCTTTTGCGCTGCAACGGCCGGCATGTCCGAGACCCGATCAGCTCAGGCCGAACATCGTCTTGCCGGCCACCGGCAGCGGCGCGGTCAGGATGTCACCCGACATCGACTCGGTGATGAACAGCGTGCGCTTGTCTGCGCCACCGACGGCGATGTTGGCCAGGTGATGGTGGTGGTGGTTCTCGGAATGGATCAAGTGGGTCGGCAGCATGTTGCTGTCGAAGCGCCACACGCCCACGCCCAGCTGGCAGACCAGCAGGCCGTTTTCGGCATCCATCTCGATGCCGTCGGGCCCGGCCGCGCCGCCCGACATCTGGATGGCCACGCCGGTCTTGGACACCGAACCGTCGGCCATCAGCGGCAGGCGCCAGATCTGCTGCGAACGCGTCACCGCCACGTAGCAGTGCTTCTCGGTGGTGGACAGCGTGATGCCATTCGGGCTGGGTACGTTCAGCGCCAGGCGGTCGAGCGCGCCATTGGCCCGCAGGCGGAAGACGCGGCCCGTCGGGTCGGCGATGCCGGTCTGGCCCTGGTCGGTGAAATACAGGTCGCCGTTGCTGGCGAAGTGCAGATCGTTCAGGCCCTTGAAGCCTTCGCTGTACATCGAACCCAGGATGGTTTCGATGTTGCCGGTCTTGGTGTCCAGCTTCAGCAGGCCCTTCTTGTAGCAGCAGATCCAGGCGCTGCCGTCCTTGTGGAACTTCAGGCCGTTGGGCCAGCCGTCGTACTGCGTGACCAGTTCCCATTCACCCGGCACACCGCCCTTCATGCTGATGCGGAAGATGCGGCCGTAGGGGATGTCCACGAACCACAGATTGCCTTCGCGGTCGAAGGACGGGCCTTCCAGGAAGCATTCGATTTCGGCGCCCTGGCGGTTGGGGTTGGCCCAGTCGCTGCGCTGCTTCTTGCGGAACTTGGCCGGCATCGTCGTCAGGACTTCGGTCTTGATCAGTTCCAGCGGCTTGAAGGGGTTGTACATGGGGTTTTCCAGGTGCTGAGGGCGGGACGTGCACGGCTTTTGATGTCCGTACATTTGATCATTTCAGGGCGGTGAATAGCTGCCCGTTGGTGCACGGCATCGGTTGATCTTTCACAGCGTGCCAGCGATGATAGGCAGCCCGAACACCGGGGTCAAACACCAAAACCCGCGAAAGATCAAATGTCCGAACATTCAAGCCTGCGGGTTGCTGTCGTTGGCACCGGCATCATGGCCCACGGCATCGCCGCCGGCTTCCTGGCGCAAGGCGCACGCGTGGTCATGCTGGGTCGAACGGTGGCGCGCAGCGAGGCGGGGCGCGAGCCCACGTTGATGCTGGCGGGCACGCTGCTGCCGCAGCCGCCGTCGGACCTGTCTGCGCGTCTGGCTTGCGGTGCACTCGACGCCTGGACCGACTGGGCCGGCGTGCAGCTGGTCATCGAGACGGTGGCCGAAAACATGGCGCTGAAGCAGGCCGTGTTCGCTGATCTCGATGCCCGCGTGCCGGCCGGCGTGCCCATCGGCAGCAACAGCTCGGGCTTCCCCATTTCGCAGATCGCCGCCGGGCTGGCGGGCGCCAGCCGCCTGTTCAACATCCACTACTTCATGCCGGCGCACGTGGTGCCGCTGGTGGAGGTGGTGCTGGGCGAGCAGTCCGACCCGGCGCTGGGCCAGCGCGTCTGCGACCTCTACACCGCACTCGGCAAGAAGCCGGTGCTGGTGCGCCGCGACATCCCCGGCTTCCTGGCCAACCGCATCCAGCACGCGATGATGCGCGAGGCGATGTCGCTGATCGACGCCGGCGTCGCCACGCCCGAAGACGTGGACCTGGCGGTGCGCTACAGCTTCGGTTTCCGCTACGCCGCCGTCGGGCCCATCCTGCAGAAGGAGATCTCGGGTTGGGACTCGGTGTGCAGCGCGGCGCGGGCCATCTACCCGTCGCTGTCCAACGTCACCGAAGTGCCGGCCTGCCTGGCCGACATGGTGGCGCGCGGCGACACCGGCATGAAGTCGGGCCGGGGTTTCATCGCTTGGACGCCCGAGACCATCGCCACCACCAAGGCCAGCTACGAGCGCAAGCTGCAGGCGGCCTTCGAGATCCTGAAGAGCGACGGCTGAAGGTTCCGCCGAACGCCCTGAGGAACGCCGGCCCGGCCGATCACAAGCCCATCAACCGCTGCGCATTGCCGCCCAGGATGGCGATGCGGTCGGCGTCGCTCAGGCCCGGCGTGGCCAGGATGTGCTCCACCGGGTATTCCTGCCAAGGGATCGGGTGGTCGGTGCCGATGACGACCTGGCTGGCGCCGGCCTCGGCGACCAGGTGGCGCAGCGCCTCGGGCGTGAAGACCAGGCTGTCGAAGGTGATCTGCTTCAGGTATTCGCTGGGCTTCTTCTTCAGCACGATGGCCGGGTCGCAGTTCTGCGGCGACACCGAACAAGCCACATCGGAACGCGGCGCGTAGGAACCGAAGTAGCCGCCGCCGTGCGCAGCCAGGATCTTCAGGCCGGGGAACTTGTCCAGCGTGCCTTCGAAGATCAGGTGCTGCAGCGCGATGGTGGTGTCCAGCGGGTTGCCGATGGTGTTGGACAACCAGCCGTTGCCCTTGAAGCGGGCGGCCAGCTGCGGCGTGCTTTGGGGGTGGATGAAGAGCACCGCGCCCAGGTCCTGCGCCTTGGCCCACACAGCGTGGAACTTGGGGTCGGCAAAGTCGGTGCCGACCACGCTGCCACCGATGGCCGCACCCTTCAGCCCCTGCTTCTTCATCGCAATTTCCAGCTGTTGCACGGCCAGTTCGGGCGCCTGCAGCGTCAGCGAGGCAAAGGCCGCAAAGCGCTGCGGCTGCTGCGCGCACAGCTCGGCCAGCTTCTCGTTGTGGATGCGGCAGATCTCGGCCCCCAGGTCGCGTTCGTAGCCGTACCAAAACGGGTTGATGCTGAGCACTTCCAGGTCGATGCCCATCTGGTCCATCGCGGCCAAGCGCCCCTCGACGCCGAAGAAATGCTCAGGCACGCCCTTCACCGGCGGCAGCACCGCCTTGGGCCCGCCGACGGCCAGCGCCAGGCCTTCGTTGAAGTAGCAGTGGGCATGCATGTCGATGGTCTTCACGCGCTGGCCGCCCACCATCGCCACCGACTTCTTGCGCGGCACCGTCTGCCCGTAGGCGGCGGGCAGCATGGCGCAGCCACAAAACATCAGGCCGCCGAATGCACTGACGGCGCCGGCCCGGCGCAAAAACTGTCTTCTCTCGGTCATCGTTGTCTCCTTCGTTGTGGTGCTGGCTTCAGCGCAGACGCCGTTCGCGCTGGAAGCTGATTTCGCAGTGGTAGTGGTCGTCGGCGTGGAAGCTGATCGTCACTTCGAAAGGCGTGCCCGACTCGTCGCAGTAGCGGCGCACGATCATCAGCGCCGTGCTGCCAGCGGCCTTGGACAGGCGTTCGGCCTGCTCGGCATTCAGGCGCACCAGCGAGATGTCGACGTCGGCGCTTTGCACGCGCTGGCCGTCGAGCTGTTCGATCTGTTCGTAGACCGGTATCTGCAGGTGCTGCTTGTGCTTGACCACGCCGGCGTGGCGCGGCAGCAGGTAGAAGTCGGTCCAGCAGATGGGCATCAGCGTGCGCGCGTCGCGGCGGATGGCGCCGATGTGGAACCACGGCGTCTTCACCGGGCACTTCAGGCGCGCGGCCAGTGCGGCGTCGGCCACGGTGTAGCCCTCGACGAGGTTCTCGCGCAGCGCCTCGGCGGGGTAGCTGAAGACGTTGCGCAGGTCGGCCGCGATGTGGGCGAAGACGGTGGGTTCCTGCGTGGCGATCACCCGCGTGCCGCTGCCAGCGCGGCGCAGCACCAGGCCGCGTTCGATCAGCAGTTTCAGCGCGTCGCGCAGCGTGTGGTGGCTGACGCCGAACTCTTCACACAGCTTGGTTTCGACGGGCAGGAATTCGCCCATCGGGTAGCGCCCCGCAGCAATGCGCGCAGCGATCTCGTCGCTGATCTGCCGGTACAGCGGTGTTCTCGCGGTCATGGTGGGCTCATGCTGCGGTCAAGGCGCCGTCACTGGTCCAACTGGATGTTGTTGTCGCGGATGACCTTGCCCCAACGCGCCGAATCTTGCGCCAGGAAGGCGCCGAACTGCTCGGGTGAACTGGCGACGATCTCGTTGCCGTCTTCCGCCATCTTGGCCATCACCGCCGGGTTCTTCAGCGCCGCCGTGAAGGCCTGGTGCACGCGGGCGATGATGGGCGCCGGTGTGCCCGCGGGCACCAGCAGGCCGATCCAGGAACTGACGTCGATGTTGCTCAGGCCCTGCTCGGCAGCGGTGGCCACCTGCGGCAAGGGTGCGGCGCGTTTGCGGCCCAGCACCGCCAGCGCCTTCATGTTGCCGGACTTGATTTGCGGCACCGTCACCAGCGTGCCCAGGATGGTCATGTCGGTCTCGCCAGAGACCGCCGCCAACAGCGCCGGACCTCCGCCCTTGTAGGGGATGTGGGTCATCGGGATGCCCATCGTGGTCTTCAGCAATTCAGCCGCCAGGTGGCCGGAACTGCCGGCGCCACCACTGGAGAAGTTGATGCCATTGGGCCGGGACTTGGCCAACTCGGCCAGCTCTTTCAGGTTGTTGGCCGGCAGCCTGGCCGGGGCCGCCAGCACCAGCGGAATCTTCACCAGTTCCATCACCGGCGCCAGGTCCTTGAAGGAGTCGAAGCTCATCTTCTTGTAGACGTGCGGGTTGACGGCAAAGGTGTCGTAGACCATCAGCAGCGTGTAGCCGTCGGGCGGCGCCTTGGCCACCACGCCGGCGCCGATGGTGCCGCCGGCGCCCGACACGTTGTCGATGATC
>JANPHI010000211.1:0-2351 GCA_031424355.1 Betaproteobacteria bacterium | reverse complement strand
TCGGGCATCAGCCACAACCCGCTGGAAACCATCACCGCCGACGACGCCGATTTGTGCGTCGCGGCCTTCATGAACCTGCTCGAAGGGCTGGCCCTGGAATGACCGATTACGAACGGCTCGACGCCTGGATCGCCGCGCATTTCGAAGAAGAAACGCGCTACCTGCAAGCCCTGGTGCAGGTGCCCACCGACACCCCGCCGGGCAACAACGCACCGCATGCCGAACGCACGGCCGAACTGCTGGCCGGCATGGGCCTGACGGCCGAGAAGTACGCCTTGCCGCAGGCCGATGTGCAGGCTTACGGTCTGCAATCCATCACCAACCTCATCGTGCGCCGCCGTTACGGAGCTGTTGGCGACGGCGGCCCGACCATCGCGCTGAACGCCCACGGCGACGTGGTGCCGCCGGGCGAAGGCTGGACCCACGGCCCCTACTCGGGCGAGGTGGTGGACGGCAAGCTCTACGGCCGCGCCTCGGCCGTCAGCAAGAGCGATTTCGCCAGCTTCACCTTCGCGCTGCGGGCGCTGGAATCACTCGGTCTGCCACTGAAGGGCGGCATCGAACTGCACTTCACCTACGACGAGGAATTCGGCGGCGAACTGGGCCCAGGTTGGTTGCTGCAGCAGGGCTTGACCAAGCCCGACTTGCTGATCGCCGCCGGCTTCAGCTACCAGGTCGTCACGGCCCACAACGGCTGTCTGCAGATGGAAGTCACGCTGCATGGTCTGGCCTCGCACGCGGCCTATCCGCACACCGGCGTCGATGCGCTGCAGGCTGCGACCCAGCTGCTGACCGCGCTGTACGCCCACAACGACCTGCTGCGCACCCGGCTGTCGAAAGTCGAGGGCATCACGCACCCCTACCTGAACGTCGGCCGCATCGAAGGCGGCAGCAACACCAATGTCGTGCCCGGCAAGGTGGTGCTGAAGCTGGACCGCCGCATGATCCCCGAGGAAGACGCGGCAGCGGTTGAAGCCGAAGTGCGCGCCTTGATCGAGTCCACCGTGGCGCAGTGCCCGGGCATCCGTCTGGAAATCAAACGCCTGCTGCTGGCCAAGTCGCTGCAGCCGCTGCCGGGCAACGCCCCGCTGGTGGCCGCCATCCAGCAACACGGCCTGGCCGTCTTCGGTGTGCCCATCCCCGAATCGGGCACGCCGCTGTACACCGATGTGCGCCTGTACGGCGCTTACGGCGTGCCGGCCGTCATCTACGGCGCCGGCCCGCGCACGGTGCTGGAAAGCAATGCCAAGCGGGCGGATGAACACCTGGTGCTGAGCGACTTGCAGGGTGCCACGCGGGTCATTGCGCGCACGCTGCTGGACTTGCTGCGCGCCTGAAGTCCTGCGCCCTGCATCGGGGCGCAGCGCTGCAAAGTGGTGCGCGCTGGTCTGAGCCCTGCGAGCACGGAACTTGCGCTCAGCTTCAGGAAACGTTTTCACCATTCCGCTCCCGGAGACCCGATGAAGCCCCTGTTCGCCCTGATGCAGCGCCGCACCCTGCTGGCCGCTGCCGCCCTCGCCACCGTTGCCGCCTCTCCCTTGCTGGCAATGGCCCAGACCGTCACCCCCATCAAGTTCCAGCTCGACTGGCGCTTCGAAGGCCCGGCCGCGCTGTTTCTGCAATCCAGCGCCAAGGGCTACTACAAGGCCGCAGGCCTGGACGTGACCATCGACGCGGGCAACGGCAGCGGCGGCACCGTCACCCGCGTGGCGTCGGGCACCTACGACATGGGCTTCGCCGACCTGGCCGCGTTGATGGAATTCCACGCCAACAACCCCGACGCGGTGAACAAGCCGGTGGCAATCATGGTGGTCTACAACAACACGCCGGCGGCGGTGCTGACACTCAAAAAGAATGGGATTACCAAGCCCGCCGACCTGAACGGCAAGAAGCTGGGCGCCCCGGTGTTCGACGCCGGCCGGCGCGGTTTCCCGGTTTTCGCCAAGGCCAACAGCGTCAGTGGCGTGACCTGGACCAGCATGGACCCGCCGCTGCGCGAAACCATGCTGGTGCGCGGCGACATCGATGCCATCACCGGCTTCAGTTTCACATCGCAGCTGAACCTGGAAGCGCGCGGCGTGAAGCCCGAAGACATCGTCGTGCTGCCCTTCAGCAGCTACGGCGTGAAGCTCTACGGCAACGTCATCATCGCCAGCCCCAAGCTGCTGAAAGAGAACCCGGCGGCGGTGAAGGCCTTCCTCAGCGCTTTCCTGAAGGGCGCGAAGGAGGTTCCTGCCCGTCGCAGTGGCTGTTGCGTTTCCGCCAGACCCTGTTTGATCAGGCGCGCCGCTACCGCGCGCTGTCGATGAAGCACAGCAGCACACCGGGGCGCATGGAGCAGCATCGGCAAC
>JANPHI010000210.1:0-3350 GCA_031424355.1 Betaproteobacteria bacterium | reverse complement strand
CACCGCGCGGCTGGCGGCGCTGGGGGCCATCCTCGGGCTGGGCGGCGTCGCTCCACCGGGGCAGGCCCGCGTGCTGGACATCGGCTGCGGCTCGGGCACGCACCTGCTGGCGCTGGCGGCGCGCTCGCCGGGCAGCCAGTTTGTGGGCATCGACTTTTCCGGCCCCGACATCGCTGCCGCACAAGCCCTGGCCGAGCAGGCCGGCCTGCGCAATGTGCGCTTCGAGCAGGCCGACTTGCTGACCTGGCAGCCGCCTGCATCGGCAGACGCGCGCTTCGACTACGTCATCGCCTACGGCTTCTTCTCGTGGGTTCCCGACAAGGTGAAAGACCGCCTGCTGCAGGTCATCGCCCAGTGCCTGGCGCCGCAGGGCATCGCCTGCGTCAGCTACATGACCTACCCCGGCTGCAAGCAGCCCGAAGCCCTGCGTGATTTGCTGCGGCTGCACACCCAGGCCCTGGCCGACCCGGCGGCCAAGGTGGCCGCCGCCCATGCCACGCTGGACGTGCTGGACCGCGCCTGGAAGGCCTCGCCGGCCATGCCGCACGCCACGCATCTGCGCAGCCAGGTGCAGCACATCCGTGGCAAAGGCCCGCACGACCTGCTGCTGGACGACCTGGGCGTCGAGCGCGACCCCTGCTACCTGCTGCAGTTCGCCGCCTGGGCGGCCGAGCACGGCCTGCGCTACCTGGGCGACAGCGAATTCCACAGCATGCTGCCCGAGAACCTGCCCGCCGACGCGGCCGGCGCGCTGGCCGCGCTGAAGCTCGACCGGCTGGGCACCGAACAGATGCTCGACTACATCAGCAACCGCTCGTTCCGCTGCAGCCTGCTGGTCGGCCCGCAGGCCGCGGTGGCCGAGGGCCTGCACGCCGAAGCCTTGCGCGGGCTGTGCCTGACCCCCCACCTGCAGCCGGCCGGCGTGGCCCGGCGTGGCGCTGCCGAGGCACGGTTCAAGGCCGAGGACGACCCCAAGCTGACCTTGCGCGGCGTGCCGCTGGTGGCCTTGGCGCAGGCGTTGGCGGCGCACCCGTCGGCCAGCACGCCGTGGCCGGTGCTGCTGGCCGAAGCGCAAGGGCTGGCCGGCCGCGACTTCAGTGCGGATGAGCAGGCGCGGCTGTGCCACGACATGCTGGTGCTGCTGGGGCGCCGGCACATCGATGTGTCGGCGCTGCCCTTCCACCCCGCCGCCACGCCTCCGCAGCAGCCGCGCCTGGCGGCGCCGAACGCCGCTTTTGCGCAACAACGCAGCCTGCTGGTGACGCCCCGCTTGTTGACCCTGCAACTGAGCGCGACCGAGCAGGCGCTGTGTGCGCTGCTGGACGGCACGCGCACGCGCGCCGCACTGCGCCAGGCGCCGGCCGGCGCGGCGCTGGGGCAGAAGCTCGACGCCTGCCTCGACGCGCTGTGGCGCAGCGGCTGCACACCGGGCTGAACCCGCGCTGCATCGGGCGAATTCGTGAGGCGCTCCCCCGCGAACCGGGGGCCTGATGTAACCGATCCGTCACTCCCGGTCGCCGACAGTCGCCGGGTACGGCAATGCGATGCGCCGTCGCCACCTCCCCATCTCAACAGGGCGCCCGCCCGGAAAGTTCGGCCATGACAGCCATCGCCACCGACCCTGCCGCCACCGCGGCAGCCATGCCCGACGCCCTGCCAGGCCGCGGTTCTGAAAGCCGTTTGCGCCGCAGCGGCCTGCTGCGCGCGGCCGCAGGCCTGGCACAGCCACGGCCGTGGCCGGCGCGCAGGCGAGCATCGTCTACAGCGGGGCATTGAACACGCAGGTCACCCCTATTTATCTCCCGATGGCAGCAGACGGCATCGAGCAGCAGACCACGGTCAACATGATCTCCGGGCCTTCGGTGAGATTCAATGTGTACCGCAGCAAGGGGTCATACAGTCTGCTGCTGGATTCGTTTTCAACCACCTTCGATCCCGTGAGCACTGGATCGAGCCTGCAGTTGTTCAGCGGAGCAGGCGGAGACTTCATCGACGGCAACGACATCTATTCACTGGCGTCGAGCATCCAGTCGACCACCATCAGCGCCGGCACCACGTCGTACTTCGGGTTCAGGTTCACCCCGGGCAAGTCGACGCAGCGCCTCTTTGGCTGGGTGGAGTTCACCTACGGTCCAGGCACCAGCTGGTTCATGAACAGCTATGCCTACCAAGATTCCGGCGCCGGCATCCTCACCGGCGACACCGGGGTCGTTGCCGCCGCCAATGGCGTGCCCGAACCCGGCACCGTGCCGCTGATCGCCGCCGCCGGCCTGGCGGCTGCTTTTTTCCGCCGCCACCGCCACGGGTACAGGCAGCCCGGCTAGCCCTTCGTTTTGACGCGGCCGCCCGGCGCGAGCGCGGCAATCGTTGCCTGCGCCGGGCCGGCATCGTCTGACGCGCCCACAAGCCTCGGGAACGACAACTTCACCAACGGTGCCGACGACGATCCGGCATTTGCCGCTGGCCACACTTCGACCCAGGCGCAAGCCCTCTTCGTTCAGGCGACGATGAAGATCGACCTGCCGTAGTGCCCGCTATGCTCGGCCCGCTGTGCATCGGCCCGTTGTGCACCGGACAGGCCAGCAGTCAAGGTGGCGTTGTCAGGCGTGCCGAATCGGCGGCCAGCTCAGCCGCAGTCTGGCGCAATGGATGCAGCAGCTGACCTGCGAACGTTGAGGGCACAGCCGAAGCCACGCCGTAGTCCTCGGGCCAGTGCGAAGGCAGATAGAGCGTTCCAAAAGCGCGGTCCAGCCAGGGAAAGGTTGACGAGAAGTTGCGATCGATCGGTCCACTGCGGGTGTGATGCCAGTGACGGAAGGCCGGGCTGGCGATCAGCCACTCGATCGGGCCCAGGCGCCAGCCGATGTTGGCGTGGATGAAAAAGCCCCAGACCGTGCCGAACACGGCTGCCAGCACCGGAACAACGCGCCCGTTTGCGCTGTCCGGATGGCCCAGAAGACCGCGCACGTCGATCGGCACCAGCCCGCAGAAATGGCCGAAGGCCATGTCCACGGGTGAGCACGGGTAGGAGTGACAGCAAGGCCAGCCAGATCGACAGGCGCGTGATCTGGATGAGCCAGGGTGGGAGATCGGCAAGCCCCATGCAAGGTTTCTCTCTACGCAATGGCCGTACAACGCGAGGTGTTCACCACGCGCACCGCAGATGGCGCGGTGCGCGCGCGGGGCTCTAACGTCGGCGCGAGCGGGCGGCCCGGCTGTGCAGGGCCAGACCGGCGAGGGCGATCGCGATGAGGCTCAGGGACGCGGGTTCGGGAACCGCCGAGACTGCCGAGACATTGGCGGTGAGTGAAACCCCATCGAGCAAGGTCGTCGGCGGAATGCCCACGGGC
>JANPHI010000209.1:0-1907 GCA_031424355.1 Betaproteobacteria bacterium | reverse complement strand
TCACGCCGTGCACGCCGATGTCGGCAAAGCGCGCCACCCAGTCGGCCACCACACCCACCGGCACATCGCCGTCCATCGGGCAGCCGAAGGCGCACGACAGCGACACGTTCACCGCCACGCGGTGCTGCTGCGCCAGCTTCGTTACCTCGGCCAGCGTGCGGAAGCTCTGCGCCTGCGTCATGCGCAGGTTGGCCAGGTTGTGGGTGGCGCTGGCCGACATCACGAGGTTGAACTCGTCGGCGCGGCCGTCGATGGCACGTTCGGCACCGCGGGCGTTGGGCACCAGCGCCGTGTAGACGACGCCCGGCGCGCGGCTGATGCGGCGCATCACTTCCTCGGCGTCGCGCAGCGCAGGAATGGCCGTGGGTGAGACGAAGCTCGTGACCTCGATCTTCGAATAGCCCAGCGTCGAGAGCTGGTCGATCCAGGCCACCTTGGCGTCGGTGGGCACGAAGCAGCTTTCCATCTGCAAGCCGTCGCGCGGCGCGACCTCGTGCACGTGGATGCGGGTGGCGGGCAGTGCGTGCATGGCGGACCTTCAGCTTTCGTCGTTGGCGGCAGCGCGGGCGGGCCAGCCGCTGCCGGCCGCCACGGCGCCCAGCACGGCGGTGGTGTGTTCACCCAGGCGCGGCGCGGGGCTGCGCAAGCGGCCGGGCGTGGCCGCCAGCTTGGGCACGATGCCGGGCACTTTCAGCGGCCGGCCTTCGGCGTCGGCGGTCTGCACGAGCATCTCGCGCGCCAGGTATTGCGGGTCGGCCGCGATGTCGGCCACGGTGTAGATGCGGCCCACCGGCACGCCGGCAGCGTCCAGCGCGGCGATGACGTCGTCGATGGGGCGTTGCAGCGTCCAGGCTTCGATGGCGGCGTCGATCTCGGCGACACGCGCCACGCGGCCGTCGTTGCGCGCCAAGCCGGGGTCTTGCCCCAGGTCGTCGCGGCCGATCGCCGTCATCAGGCGGCGGTAGATGCTGTCGCCGTTGCCGGCCACCAGCACGTAGGCGTCACCGGCGCAGCGGTAGGCGTTCGAGGGCGCGATGCCCGGCAGCGCGCTTCCAGCCGCACCACGCACGGCGCCAAACGCGTCGTACTCGGGCAGCAGGCTTTCCATCACGTTGAAGACGCTTTCGTACAGCGCCACGTCGATCATCTGGCCCGCGCCGCCATTCACTTCACGGTGGCGCAGCGCGGTCAGCACGCCGATGACGCCGTGCAGCGCGGCCAGCGTGTCGCCGATGCTCACGCCCACGCGCACCGGCACGCGGCCGGGCTCGGCGGTGAGATGGCGCAGGCCGCCCATCGCTTCACCCAGCACGCCGAACCCGGGCTTGCTGCGGTAAGGCCCGGTCTGCCCGAAGCCGCTGATGCGCAGCATGATGAGCTTCGGGTTCAGCGCGTGCAGCGCGTCCCAGCCCAGGCCCCAGCCCTCCAGCGTGCCGGGCTTGAAGTTCTCGATCAGCACGTCGGCCTGCTCGGCCAGTGCGCGCACGGCCTGCTGGCCCTCGGGCGTCTTCAGGTCCAGCGCCACGCTGCGCTTGTTGCGGCTCTGCACCTCCCACCAGACGCTGGTGCCTTCGCGCAGCAGGCGCCACTTGCGCAGCGGGTCGCCGCCTTCGGTGGGTTCGATCTTGATGACGTCGGCGCCGAAGTCAGCCAGCGTCTTGCCGGCGAAGGGGCCGGCGATCAGCTGGCCCAGCTCCAGCACTTTCAAGCCGTGCAGCGCATCGCGAGCAAGCATCTTGCGGCCCCGGGCGATTCAGTAACGGCCCGAGAGCAGGGCGCCCGCGTCGGGCAATATCGCCGGCAGCTTCAGCGCCTTCAGCATGCGCCAGGTGGTGCACACCGACGAGCTCACCACCGGCAGGCCCAGCCGGGCTTGCACCGGCTGCACGCTGGCCAGCGAAGGCATC
>JANPHI010000208.1:0-3552 GCA_031424355.1 Betaproteobacteria bacterium | reverse complement strand
CGGCGCCGACGCGCTGGTGGTCGTCACCGAGTGGAAGGAATTCCGCAACCCCGACTTCGACGCCATCAAGGCGGCGCTGAAGCAGCCGCTGATCTTCGACGGCCGCAACATCTACGACCCAGCGCTGATGCGCCTGCAGGGCATCGAGTACAGCGGCATCGGGCGCAGCGCACCGCGCGCCAGCTGAGCACGCAGCGCGAGGGCAAGCCGTGTCTTGCTGCCGGTCTTTGCCGGCGCGCAACCTGCGGGGTCTTTTTTCCAGCTACATTAGCTGGGTAGATTTGAGCAAGACGGTTTTTTACAGACAGTGTTTGGCGTGTCCCACCCCGGTGGGGATCGTTGGATTTCTTGATCGGTGATTCATCTTGGCCCGCATCTGCACTGCGACAGCATGTGCTGCGCAGCAACCGTGAAAGGAAATTCAATATGACTACGCAAACCGGTATCGTGAAGTGGTTCGACGACGGCAAGGGCTTCGGCTTCATCACGCCTGACGGCGGCGGCAAGGACCTCTTCGCGCACTTCAGCGAAATCCAGTCGACCGGCGGCTTCCGCAGCTTGGCCGAAGGCCAAAAGGTCGAGTTCGAAGTCAAGCAAGGCCAGAAGGGCCCGCAAGCTTCGACCATCAAGGCGATCTAATCGCCTTGGGTACGGTGCCTTCGGGCGCCGGCCCAACAAGAAAACGCAGCCTTGGCTGCGTTTTTTTTCGTCTGTCCAACCGCGCGGGCCTGGCCTCAGGCCGCCGGTAACTCCGCGTCGGCCAGCAAGGGCGCTGCTGCATCCTTGGGGGCCACCAGCGGCGCCGCGAGGCCCGCCGGTATCGGCCAGGCGATGGCGATGGCGGGGTCGTCCCAGCGGATGGCCCGCTCGCAGGCCTTGGACCACACATCGGTGGTCTTGTAGAGGAAATGGGTGTCGTCCTGCAACGCGACGAAGCCATGCGCATAGCCCGCCGGTATCCACAACTGGCGCTTGTTGTCGGCGTTCAGTTCCAGCCCGAACCACTGCCCGAAGGTGGGTGAACCGGGGCGTATGTCCACCGCCACGTCCCAAGCCGCACCTTGCACCACGCGCACCAGCTTGCCTTGCGCCTGCGGCGGCAACTGGTAATGCAGGCCGCGCAGCACGCCGGCCTTGCTGGCCGAGTGGTTGTCCTGCACGAAGCGCGGCGCCGGTGGCAGGCCGATGTCGTCCAGTGCCGCGTTGAAACGCGCTTCGTTGAAGCTTTCGTAGAACCAGCCGCGGTCGTCGCCGAAGACCGCTGGCTCGATGATCACGACGCCGGGTAGCTTCGTCGGCAGCAGTTTCATGGTCAGAAGGCCTTCTCGCGCAGCACCTGCATCAGGTACTGGCCGTAACTGTTCTTCATCATCGGCGCGGCCAGCATTTCCAGCTGCGCGGCGTCGATCCAGCCGGCGCGGTAGGCGATTTCCTCGGGGCAGGCCACCTTCAGGCCCTGGCGTTTTTCCAGCGTGGCGATGAACTGGCCGGCTTCCAGCAGGCTGTCGTGGGTGCCGGTGTCCAGCCAGGCGTAGCCGCGGCCCATGATCTCCACGTCGAGCTGCTGCTGCTGCAGGTAATGCGCGTTGACGGTGGTGATTTCCAGTTCGCCACGCGCGCTGGGCTGGATGCTGGCGGCGATGTCGCAGACCTGCTCGTCGTAGAAGTACAGGCCGGTGACGGCGTAATTGCTCTTCGGTGACTTGGGTTTTTCTTCGATGCTCAACGCGCGCTTGTTGGCGTCGAACTCGACCACGCCGTAGCGCTCGGGGTCGGTCACGTGGTACGCGAAGACGGTGGCGCCGTGGGTGCGCTCATCGGCGCGCGACAGCAGGTGTGCGAAGTCGTGGCCGTAGTAGATGTTGTCGCCCAGCACCAGCGCGCTGGGGCCGCCGCCGACGAAGTCACGCCCCAGGATGAAGGCCTGCGCCAGGCCATCGGGGCTGGGCTGCACGCAGTAGCTGAGGTTCATGCCCCAGCGGCTGCCGTCGCCCAGCAGGCTCTGGAAGCGCGGCGTGTCTTGCGGGGTGCTGATGATCAGCACGTCGCGCATGCCGGCCAGCATCAGCGTGCTGAGCGGGTAATAAACCATCGGCTTGTCGTAGACCGGCAGCAACTGCTTGCTGATGGCCAGCGTGGCCGGGTGCAGGCGGGTGCCGGAACCGCCGGCCAGGATGATGCCTTTGCGTTGCATGGAAGTCCTTTGTTCAGCGACCGTGGATCTCGGTCAGCATGCGCTCGACGCCGGCCTGCCAATGCGGCAAGGTGAGCTTGAAATTCGACTGCAGCTTGCGCGTGTCCAACCGCGAGTTCAGCGGCCGTTGCGCTGGCGTGGGGTAGGCGCTGGTGGGTATGGCCTTGATCGCCTCAGCGGCCACTTTGATGGCCACACCGTGGGCGCGTGCCCATTCGATGACGAAGCGGGCGTAGCCCTGCCAGTGCGTTTCGCCGCCGGCCACGCAGTGGTAGGTGCCGCCCAGGGCCGGCGTGGCGCGGGTGCTCAGCAGCGTGTGGGCGGTGATGTCGGCCAGCAGTTCGGCGCCTGTGGGTGCGCCGAACTGGTCGGCGATGACGTTCAGCGCATCGCGCTCGGCCGCCAGCTTCAGCATGGTGCGGGCGAAATTGCCGCCGCGTGCCGCGTAGACCCAGCTGGTGCGCAGGATCAGGTGGCTGCAGCCGCTGGCCCGTACCAGGTCTTCGCCTTCCAGCTTGGTGCGGCCGTAGACGCTGAGCGGACCTGTGGCTGCTGTCTCGTCGCGCAGTGCGTTGCCGCTGCCGTCGAAGACGTAGTCGGTGCTGTAGTGCACCATCAGCGCACCCAGCGCAGCCGCCTCCTGCGCCACCACACTGGGCGCTGTGGCGTTCAAGGCGCGCGCGAAATCGGGCTCGCTCTCGGCCTTGTCCACGGCGGTGTGGGCGGCCGAATTGACGACGACATCGGGCCGTACCGCGCGGATCAGCGGACGCAGCGATTCGGGCTGTCCGAAGTCGGCTTTCAGGTCGCCCGGCGTGTCGAAATCACAGGCAATGACTTCGCCCAGCGGCGCCAGCGCCCGTTGCAGTTCCCAGCCGACCTGGCCGTTCTTGCCCAGCAGCAATATCTTCATCGGTGTTGGCTCAGCGCGCAGCGTAATTGGCGGCAACCCAGTCCTTGTAGCCGCCGCTCTGCACGTTCGCCACCCAGTCGCCGTGCGTCAAATACCACTGCACGGTCTTGCGGATGCCGCTGTCGAAGGTCTCGGCCGGCCGCCAGCCCAGTTCGCGTTCGATCTTGCGGGCGTCGATGGCGTAGCGGCGGTCGTGGCCGGGTCGGTCGGTGACGTAGGTGATCAGCCGTGCGTACGGCCCTGCAGCGCTGGGCTGCAGTTCATCGAGCAGCGCACACACGGTCTTCACGATGTCGATATTGGCCTGCTCGTTCCAGCCACCGATGTTGTAGGTCTCGCCCAGCCGGCCGCCGGCCAGCACCGCACGGATGCCGCTGCAGTGGTCGCCGACATACAGCCAATCGCGGATCTGCTGGCCGTCGCCGTAGACCGGCAGCGGCTTGCC
>JANPHI010000207.1:0-6025 GCA_031424355.1 Betaproteobacteria bacterium | reverse complement strand
GCCCGTGGGGAAGCGCTGGCCAGCACGCGCGGTGTGCAGGCGCTGCCGGCGGTGGCCCCGGCCAGCCGCAAGGGCAGCCACCGCATCCGCCTGGGCCTGGTCTCGCACGACTTCCGCGAGCACCCGGTTTCGCAACTGCTGGTGGAAGTGCTGGAACGCCTGGACCGCAGCCGCTTCGAACTGCACCTGTATTCCAGCAGCCCCGACGACGGCTCGCCGCTGCGCGCCCGCGTGGTGGCCGCCGCCGATGCCTTCGTCGAACTGAAGGGCCTGTCCGACGCGCAGGCCGCCGAGCGCATCCGTGCCGACGGCGTCGACCTGCTGGTGGACCTGATGGGCCACACGCGCGGCCACCGCCTGGGCATCTTCGCGCGCCGCCCGGCGCCGGTGCAGGCCGCCTACCTGGGCTACCCGGGCAGCACGGGCCTGGCGGGCATGGACTACATCGTCGGCGACCCGCTGGTCACGCCGGTCGAGCTGGCGGCGAATTACAGCGAAAAGCTGGCGCAGCTGCCGTTGACGCTGCAGCCCAACGGCACCGGCCGCCCTCTGCCGCAGCCGATGACGCGCGGCCAGGCGGGCTTGCCTGAAGGCGCCTTCGTGATGTGCGCCTTCAACCACACCTACAAGATCCTGCCCGAGGCCTTCGACACCTGGTGCAGCCTGCTGCGCGAACTGCCCCACGCGGTGCTGTGGCTGAAGGAAACCAATGCCCAGCTGCACGGCAATGTGCTGCGCGCGGCGGCGCAGCGTGGCGTGGCCCCCGGGCGCATCGTCTTCGCGCCGGTGGTGGCCTATGCCGACCATTTCTCGCGCCTGGCGCTGGCCGATGTCTTTGTCGACACCTGGCCGTACAACGCCCACACCACGGCCAGCGACGCGCTGTGGGCGGGCGTGCCGGTGGTCACCTGCTATGGCGATTCCTACGCCTCCCGCGTGGCGGCCAGCGTGTTGAACGCGGCCGGGCTGGGCGAACTGGCCTTCGGCACCGTGGCCGACTACCGCTGCGCCATCCTGGCGCTGGCACTCGACCCGGCGCTGCTGGCGCCTTACCGCCAGCACCTGGTCGAACAGCGCCAGCACCTGCCGCTGTTCGACACCGCGCGCTACACGCGCGAACTGGAAGCCCTGTTCACGCGCATGGTGGCGCGCTGGCGCGAGGGGCTGCCGGCTGAGCACCTGCTGGCCGAGCCGGCCGACGAGGTCGCGGCGCCTGCAGCGACCTCGGCCGCGTCAGACGCCTGAGGGCACCAGCCCGCGCAAGAAGGCTTCGGCCTGTGCCAGCTGCGCCAGGCTCACGTACTCGTCGGCCTGGTGGGCCTGGTTGATCGAACCCGGGCCGCAGACGACGGTGGAAAGACCGGCCCGCTGGAACAGCCCGGCCTCGGTGCCGAAGGCCACCAGCGTGGTCTGCTGCGTGCCGGCCAGGCGCTGCGCCAGCTGCACCGCCGGCTCGTCGTCCCGGGCCTTGAAGGACGGCATCAGCGCGATGTTCTCGAAGCGGAAGCCGGCGGTCGGTTCGACGGCCTGCATCGCACCTTCCAGCGTGGCCGCGTAAGCCGCGACACGGGCCTGCATCGCGCTGGCGTCAGCGCCGGGCAGGTCGCGAAATTCGTAGTGGAAGCGGCAGTCTTCCGGCACCACGTTGTCGGCGATACCGCCTTCGATGACGCAGGTGGCGGCTGTGGAATAGGGCACGTCGAAGCCGGCCTGGCGCGGCTCGCTGGCGCGCAATTCTTCGGCGATGTCGGCGATGTGGGTGACCACGCGGGCGGCGGCTTCCAGCGCGTTCACGGCGCTGGGTGTCAGCGACGAATGCGCCGCCTTGCCGCGCACGCAGCAGCGCCAGCGGTGCACGCCTTTGTGCGCGGTGGCCGGCACCATCGACGTCGGTTCACCGACGATGCACAAGCGCGGCGCCGCGTCATTCGCCAGCAGCCCGGCGGCTTCCAGGTCGGCGATCAGACCGCGCGCGCCGAAGCCGCCGGTTTCTTCGTCGTAGCTGAAGGCGTAGTGCAGGGCGTGCGGCAGGTCGGCTTGCAGCCAGGCCTGCGTCTGCGCCACCACCAGGCCGATCCAGCCCTTCATGTCGGCACTGCCGCGGCCGTAGAGGCGGCCGTCCTTGATCTCGGCCGACAGCGGGTCCATGGTCCAGGCCTGGCCGTCCCAGGGTACGGTGTCGGTGTGGCCTGACAGCACCACCCCGTTGGCTTTGCCGATGCCGACCGTGGCGTACAGATTCGCCTTGCGCCGCGTCTCGTCGTAGGTCAGGCGCAGCGGCACGCCCAGGCCGCGCAGGTGGTCGGCGATGCATTCGATCAGCGCCAGGTTGCTCTCGCGGCTGACCGTGTTCATGCGCACCAGGCGCTGCGCCCAGGCCAGGGCTTCAGCGGTGGGTTGGGTGCGGGGAATGGGGTGGGTGGCGGGGCGGGTAATGGGGTGGTTTGGGGTGCTCATCCAGGCCACTGTAGCCGCTACGATGACCGCATGAATGCCACCGAACTTGTTGATGCGCGCAGCATCACCGCCGCCGCCGCGCGCATGGCCGGCCACGTGCGCCGCACGCCGCTGTTGCGCCTGCCCGGCGCCGCCCTGGGCGTGGGCTGCGCCGAGCTGTGGTTGAAGCTGGAACACCTGCAGGCCGGCGGCAGCTTCAAGGCGCGCGGCATGTTCAACCGCATGCTGGCGCAGCCGATACCGCCAGCCGGTGTGGTCATCGCGTCCGGCGGCAACGCCGGCATTGCCGTGGCGACCGCAGCGCAAGCGCTGGGCGTGCGCTGCGAGGTCTTTCTGCCCGAGCTGTCGCCCCTGGCGAAGCGGCAGGCGCTGGCCGCCTTGAACGCGACGGTGGTGGTCGGCGGCGCGGCCTATGCCGACGCGCTGGCCGCCAGCCTGCAGCGCCAGGCGCAGAGCGGCGCGCTGCTGATGCACGCCTACGACCAGCCCGAGGTGGTGGCCGGTGCCGGCACGCTGGCGCTGGAAATCGAAGCCCAGTCGCCCGACAGCGGCCTGCCCGACCGCGTGCTGGTCAGCGTCGGCGGGGGCGGCCTGATCGGCGGCATCGCGGCGTGGTTTGCGGGCCGCTGCCGGGTTGAGGCGCTGGAGCCGGTCGGAGCGCCCACGCTGCACGCCGCGCGGGCCGCTGGCGAACCGGTGGACGTGGCGGTGGGCGGCCTGGCTGCCGACGCCCTGGGCGCGCGGCGCATCGGCCACGTGGCCTGGCCGATCACGCAGCGCCACGTGGCGGCTGCGCACCTGGTCAGCGATGCGGCCATCGGCGCGGCCCAGCAGCAGCTGTGGACGGCCTTGCGTCTGGCCGTGGAGCCGGCAGCCGCGCTGGGCCTGGCGGCGCTGCGTTCGGGCGTGGTGGCCGTGGGTGCGCACGAGCGCGTGGCCCTGGTGCTGTGCGGCGCCAACTTCGACCCCGCCACGCTGAACGGCTGAAGGCTGCCGCGAGCGGGCTCGGAAAAGCGGCTTCAGTGCCGCCGCTTCAGACCGATCGTTTCAGACCGGCTGTTTCAGAACAACCACCAGCGCTTCTTGCGCACCGACCGGAAGGTGACCCGTTTGTCGATGACCAGGCAGCGCAGGATGTGGTCCACCGCCGGTTCGCGGAAGGCCCGCTCTTCGGTGCCGGGCCTGAAAGCGGTGGCCTTGACGCGGCGGCTCAGGCGGTAGCCCAGGCCCGGTTGCCAGCGGATCCAGAAGTTGTTGCTGCTGCGCAGGCTCTTCTGCGGCCACAGGTAGCGGATGGCGTCGCCGGTGTAGCCCAGGCAGGCGCCGTTCTTGGCGTTCAGCATCACCAGAAACATCGAACGTTCGGACGGAAAACCGTCGCCGGCCGAGACTTCGCGCTTCAACTTCAACTTCTCGGGCAGGGCGTCGTTGGTGGCTTCGAACAGGTCCCACAGCGCCTGGATGCGGGCGCCATCGGCCGCACCGCCTTCGCTGACCTGCACGCTTTCCAGCCGGGCATTGGCCCGGGCTTCCAGCTTTTCCCGCTTGCGCAATTCCTTGTCTATCCAGGACATGCCGTTTCGCCTTGGCTCGTTGGTTTCGGTGATGCTGACCCGGCCGGCTTCGGCCCGGTTGGCCCTAGTTCGATGTGTAGGCCAGGCGCACGTAGATCGGTGCGAAGGCCTCGGCCTGGGTCACTTCCAGCAGGTGTTCGCGGCTCAGTTCCAGCATCGCGATGAAGGTCACCACCAGCACCGGCACGCCGCGCGTGGTGTCGAACAAATCGTGGAATTCGACGAAGCGCTGGCCCTGCAGGCGGCGCAGCACGATGCTCATGTGTTCGCGCACGCTGAGCTGTTCGCGGCTGATGACGTGGTGCTGGTTGTTCTTGGCGCGCTGCAGGATGTCCAGCCAGGCCAGCCGCAGTTCATCCGCCGCCACGTCGGGCCAGCGCGGCGCCAGGCTTTGTTCGATGTGCACCTGGGCGCGCAGGAAGTCGCGGCCCAGCACCGGCATCGCGTCCAGCTTGGCCGCGCCCAGCTTGATCTGCTCGTATTCCACCAGCCGGCGCACCAGTTCCGCACGCGGGTCTTCGACCTCGCCGCCGTCGGCGCTTTTCTTCGGCGGCAAGAGCATGCGGCTCTTGATCTCGATCAGCATGGCCGCCATCAACAGGTATTCGCTGGCCAACTCCAGGTTGTGCTTGCGGATCTGGTCGACGTAGGACAGGTACTGCCGCGTCACGCTGGCCAGCGGGATGTCGAGGATGTTGAAGTTCTGCCGGCGGATCAGGTAGAGCAGCAGGTCGAGTGGACCTTCAAACGCTTCGAGAAAGACTTCCAGCGCGTCGGGCGGGATGTACAGGTCCGACGGCATGCGGAACAGCGGCTCGCCGTACAGGCGCGCCACGGCCACCTGGTCCACCACCAGCGGGGGCGTGTCGGGGGTCAGTGCCATGCCGTCAGCCAGGCCTTGGGCCAGGGCCAGCGCCGCCAGCGGGCCAGCGTCGGTGGGCGGGGCTGCTGCGGCGCTGGCCGCAGCGTCGGCGCCGCTCACTGCTTCGTCTGGTAGACGTAGGGCTGCTGTGCCACCTTGGCGTCAGCCCATTCGGCTTGTTCGCTGCGGTTCAGGCTGCGGTCCCACAGCAGGGCGCGACCGGCCCGCTGTTCGCTTTCCAGCGCCGGCTTCTTCTCTTTCAGCGTCGCGATGAAATTCGTGACGTCCGAGGTGTAGGGCTTCCAGAAGAACGGCATGGTGGGGTGTACGCAGGGCGCAGGTCAAAATCGAAAGCTGATTTTACGCGGCGGCCTGGCGGCAAACCGGCCGCTTGCCGCCCAGCAGGCCCCGCAAAGACAAATACGCATGGAAACCGAACTGAAATTCCAGATACCGCCGAATTGCCGTGCTGCGCTGGAACGTGCCGTGGCCGGTGGCGACGCGCAAACCACACGGCTGCAGGCGGTTTACGCCGACACGGCCCGGCAGGACCTGGCCCAGGCCGGCCTGGCGCTGCGCCTGCGCAAGGAAAGCCGGGTCTGGGTGCAGACGCTGAAGGGCCGCGGCGACGGCCTGCTGAACCGGCTGGAGCACGAGGTGCAGCTGCCCGCGCAAAGCGGCACGCCCGTGCTGGACCTTCAGCGCCACGCCGGCACGCCAGCCGGCGACCGCCTGGCCGCCGCCCTGCCGCCCGGCGCCGTGCTGCTGCCGCTGTACCGCACCGACATCAGCCGGCTGCACCGCCCGCTGCGCTTCGAGGGCGCGGTGGTCGAAGTGGCCTACGACCGGGGCTGGCTGATGGCGGGCGAGGGCGCCGGTGACGACGCCGGTGACGGCGGCCCGGCCCGCAAGCTGGCGGTCAACGAGATCGAGTTCGAGCTGCTCAGCGGCCCGCCCGCCAAGCTGGCGGCGCTGGCCCTGCGCTGGGCCAGCAAGCACGCGCTGTGGTGGGACAGCCGGACCAAGAGCGAACGCGGCCTGCGCCTGGCGCTGGGCCAGAAGAGCGGGCCGGCAGTGACGGTGCAGGTGCCGCCGCGCCGGGCGGCCGACGCGCTGCGGACTGCCGGCCATG